>JAJDNH010000040.1 GCA_022340775.1 Acidobacteriota bacterium | reverse complement strand
TCCGCGCCGAAGGCCGGGACGAGGACAGTGCCGTAGAGGCGTTGCTCGCACTCTTCAACGACAAGTTCGGGGAAGGTGAATGAGTCGCAGGGAGATTGCCGGCCTCGGGGTGAGCCCCGGGATTGCGATTGGCAGTGCGGTTGTCCAGGAGACCCGCCAGATGCCGGTCTTGAGGATCTCCGTACCCTCCTCTGAGATCGACTCAGAGATCCAGAGATTCCGTGATGCGGTCAAGGAAACGATACGGACCATCGATGACAACAGGAGGCGCGCGGCGGACCAGATGGGGGAGGACTATGCCGCGATCTTCGACGCACACATGCTGATAGCCGGAGATGCCTCTTTCCAGGGCCCGGTCGAGGAGATGATCCGTCAAGAATCGGTGAATGCCGAGTGGGCTCTGGACCGTGTCATCGCCGACCTCTTGGCCCGGTTCAAGGATCTCGGCGATGTGTACCTTTCTGAACGACGTTTTGATGTTCTCGACGTGGGTTCGCAGATTCTGCAGACCCTGCGTGGTCAGAGCGGATGGAGCCTCGATAACCTTGACGAGCCGGTGGTTCTGATAGCAGACGACCTGCCGCCGTCAATGGCGGTTCAGCTGCCGCTGGACAAGATCCTGGGCTTCGCTCTCGAGATGGGTGGGCCAACCTCGCACACAACGATCATTGCGCGCTCGTTTGGCATCCCGGCCGTGGTCGGTGTCCACGGCGCCTGCGAGGCTGCGAAGGAGTCCCAGCTCGTGGCCCTTGACGCGCTGGAGGGGCGGATCGTCTTCCAACCGGATCCGGCAGAGGTGAGTGAGTACAGGTCACGGCGACACGAGTACGAGGACCAGCAGGCGCTGCTGGCGCAGGTACGGAGCCTGTCCACAGTCACCAAGGACGGCCGGCCGCTGAACCTGCTCGCGAACATCGATCTCCCGGCCGAGGTCGATCTGGCACTTCAGTGGAGCGCCGACGGGGTCGGACTCTACCGCTCCGAGTTTCTGTACATGCGCATGAGCCCGGCCCTGCCAAGCGAGAATGACCACCTGACCTTCTATCGGGAGCTGGTTGGCCGGATGGCGCCGAGGCCGGTCACCATTCGCACGTTCGACCTCGGAGGCAAAAAGCTGGCGCGCGAGGTCATCGGGAGCCCCGAAGCCAACCCCGTGCTCGGTCTGCGAGGTATCCGGCTATGCTTGGCGAAACCCGAGTTCTTTCGAACCCAGCTGCGGGCGTTGATTCGGCTCGCGGGAGAGTACCCTCCTGGGTCGGTCAAGATCATGATTCCCCTGATCTCAGGGATCGAGGAGATGCGGATCGCCAGGCTGCTGATCGCGGAGCTGACCGAGGAGCTGCGCGCGGAGGGTCATGAGGTTCCGAGCTCGATCCCCCTGGGGGCGATGGTCGAGGTTCCGTCGGCTGCGGTCTTGGCCCGCGCGCTTGCGCGTGAGGTCGACTTCGTGTCGATCGGAACCAATGACCTCATCCAGTACTCGTTGGCGGTGGATCGTGCCAATGAGCTGGTGGCGGACCTCTATCGTCCAGCTCATCCTGCCATCCTGCGGCTGATCCAGGAGGTGATTCAGGCAGGGGAGACCGAGGGGATCGAGGTCTCGATGTGTGGAGAGGTCGCGGCCGCTCCGCTGATGGTCCCGATTCTCGTCGGGCTCGGTTTGAGGAACTTCAGCATGAACCCCCAGGCTATCGGGATCGTGCGCAACTTGATCCGCCATCTGTCCTACCGCGAGTCGGCGCAGATCGCGAAGCAGGCCCTAGAGATGGTCACAGCCAGAGAGGTGGAGGAGTACCTGCTGGAGCGCCTTGCCATCTTCTTCGCCAAGATCAAGATTTCTGTTTAGGGGGGTGATCGTGGCCGAGATCTCCGAGATCCGCCGGGTCGAGAAGCCGTGGGGGCATGAAGAGATCTTCGCGGTGACCCCGAGGTATGTGGGCAAGCTGCTTTTCATCCGCGCCGGTGAGGCCCTCAGCCTCCAGTACCACCGCATCAAGGACGAAACTCTACGTGTTATGGAAGGTACGGTTCAGCTCGTGAGTGGGAAGCAGCTCGGCGCGCTCGAAACTGTTAAGCTCGAGCCCGGGATGGCGATCCGCATGATGCCGGGAACGATCCACCGGATGACCGCCGAGACAGACTGCCTCGTCCTCGAAGTCTCGACCCCTGAGCTGGACGATGTCGTGCGGCTTGAGGACAGGTACGGCAGGGAAGGCACGAGCGCTCCATAGCGCGGATGTGAAAAGGAGGGATCGATGAGGCAGCTCAACACCGCAGGTCGCCTGGGTGTGGGCGCGACCCTGGTTGCGGCGTTGCTCCTTCTCCCGGGTTCAAACCGGGCCGCCGCCCAGGAGAGCAAGAGCTCGGCCCGCGCGGCAACACCCACCCCGACCCCTCGCCCGCGAACGCTGGGAGATATTGCCAAGACGCTCAAGCTGCGGCCGCCGTCACGACAGGCCGGTGCGGCATCTGGCGCGATCGTGATCACCGATTCCAACCTCGAAGAGTACGCCGCCAAGGGCGGCCTGACGACGGCTTCCGGGCAGCCGGCACAGCGTGGCGGGCAGGCGAGCACGGTCAATGTCCAACAAGCTCAAGCCGATGCCAAGCAGGAGGCCAAGCGAAAAGCCTGGCGCTCCATGTACCAGCGACAGGCGCAGCTTGTCAGCTCCATCAAGTCTCGCATCAAGGCGTTGGATGAGCAGATTCCAGGGCTGTGGCGACAATTCTACGCGTGGGACGACCCGGCGTACCGGGACGGCGTCATCAAGCCGAAGTTGGACAAGTCTCTCAACGAGAGGAACGCACTCGCGAAAAGGCTTCCTAACGAAGAAGCAAAGCTGCCGGAGATCCTGGATCGAGCACGTCGTGATGGTGCCCTCCCTGGCTGGTTCCGGGATCTTCCGAAGCCGTAAGGGGGCCGTCCCGTGAGCCTTGGGCCGCGTGCGTTTTCCGCGGTCCGGGGTCGAGCTCTGCTAGACTTCCCGTTGAGTTGTCATGTAACGGAGACTCAATATGAAAACGTTCGCGATAGAGACTTGGGGCTGTCAGATGAACCACCACGACAGCGAGCGCCTGACGGGCTTCATGAAGCTCACCGGCCTCGATGCGGTGGAGGACAGCTCCGGCGCGGACGTTATTCTGCTCAACACCTGCTCGGTGCGTGAGCGGCCGGTGCATAAGATCCTGAGTCGCATCGGTGACCTCGCAAGGACCAATCCATCGGCCGTGATCGGCGTCTGCGGCTGCGTGGCGCAGCAAGAAGGCGAGAGCCTCCTGAGGAGAGGATCGAACGTCGGCTTCGTCCTCGGACCTGGTCAGGTACAAAGGGTGGGGGAGGCCATACGCGCTCTGCAGCAGGGGCGAAGGACGGTCTTCACAGGTTTCGATCCGGAGCAGGAGTACTGCTTCCACACGATCTTTCGCAAGAGCTCCACACGTGGGATGGTGACTGTGGCGGAGGGCTGCGGCGAGTACTGTACGTTCTGCGTCGTTCCCCATACACGAGGCCGAGAGGTCAGCCGTCCGTTCGATGAGATCCTGGCCGAGGTCCGCCTCCTGGTGCGGACGGGGATGAGGGAAGTGGAGCTGCTCGGCCAGACGATCAATGCCTACCGGTGCCCGGCCTCAGGTGCAGACTTCGCGCAGCTCCTGGACGCGATTGCCAGGGAGCCTGGGCTCGCCCGCGTGCGGTTTATTACCTCGCATCCCAGGTACTTCACTGACCGCTTGATCGAAGTCATGGCTACACACTCTCACGTATCGCGGTACCTACATCTTCCGTTCCAGGCGGGTTCCAACCGCATCCTCGAGCGCATGCACCGTCGCTATACGCGGGAGCAGTACGTCGACCTCATCAATCGGATCCGAGAGGCAGTGCCGGGAGTCAACATCTCGACCGATGTCATCGTCGGCTTTCCGGGTGAGGACGAGAGTGACTTCGAGAGGACCCTCAACCTTCTCGAGAGCCTCCGTTTCGGGCAGGTCTTCGCTTTTGCCTTCTCGGCACGTCCGGGGACTCCGGCCACCCGTTATCGAGACCAGGTTTCGGAAGAGGTCAAGAGTCAGCGACTGCAGAGGCTCTTCGCAGTCGCCGATCGGGTTTCTCTCGAGCTCAACGAGAAGCTTATCGGGCAACATTTGCAGGTCATCGTCGATGGCGACAGCCGGCGGTCCTCGAGCGACTGGCAGGGGCGGTCGGATGGGAATCGGGTGGTGAATTTCCCGAAACAAGGCCTGACGGCACGGGTCGGTGATGTCATCCAAGTGAGAATCACGCGAGCCTCCGCGCACTCGCTCTACGGAGAAGCTGCTGTGGCGAGTTCGCGCCTACCCGTGCTCGGGGCTTCGGTCGCGCCACTGGCAGCGCCTGACAGCATGTAGCCCGGCGAGAACTCAGCGCGGTCTTCAGAGGCGGAGGAGGGGGGGGATCCGGGGCTTCTTGACATTCCTTCCTAACGCCCACACATTCGTAGCATGGCATCGCAGCCCCCCGACCAGCACGCTGTGGCCCTTAAGCTTCGGGCTCTGGTCATGGACCCCGTGTCGCACATGCCGGTGGTGGTCCTCCAGCGCGAGGATCAGTCCGCATTCCTGCCGATATGGATCGGTCTCTGTGAGGCGAACGCCATCGCACTCCAGATGGAGGGTGTCTCCAGTCCGCGCCCGATGACTCACGATCTTCTCCTGTCCCTGATCCAGAGTCTCGACTACTCTCTCGAACACGTCCTGATCCACACCCTCCAGGACAACGTCTTCTTCGCCCGTCTCCACCTCCGCGCGAATGGCGGAAGGACCGTTGAGGTCGATGCTCGTCCCTCTGATGCGGTGGCCCTGGCCCTCCGCGCCAGCGCACCGATTCTCGCCACCGACGAGGTGCTCCGCGTGGCCGAGACCACCGCGACCGACGACGAGGAAACGCTGCGCACAATCCTGCGTCGTCTG
>JAJDNH010000026.1 GCA_022340775.1 Acidobacteriota bacterium | reverse complement strand
TCGCCGCCGGGGCGGCTGACGACGACCACGCGGTGGCCGCACGCACCCAGCCCGCGCGCTGCCTCCATCATCTGCACCACCGAACCGGTGGTCAGCCGGTTCTTCTCGAGCATGTGAACGACGCTGAGCTGTCCCGCCACGGGCGCAGTATACCGGCTGGGCCCGGCTCAACGAGGGCTGTCCCCAGGGACGGTCCCGCGGCGGGGCGGGGGCGGAGCGGAAGGAGGCGAGCGGTCATCCCGCCGCGGGCGGCTGGGGGACCGAGCGCAGGTGGCTTGGCCCGAGGTTTCACGAGGGTAAGCCTCCGAGCACGGTTCCCCTGGCGTCCTCGGCGGGTGCAGCCGTGAGCCAACGCGCCGCTCCGTTCCCGCCCCGCCGGTCCGCGCAGCGGGCTGCGGGCAACGCCCGCACGGGACATGCGATCGCGCAACACCCGTCCAGACGGGATCGCGCAGGGCGTTCGCCTCGCGCCTCGCCGCCAGCGAGCGAGGAGTCGCTGACCTCGTGGTCGCGACGACGAAGCAAGCGCACCGGCGGGGTGCGAGAGGGCGCTCCTGCGCGATCCCTCCCCTATCAATAGGGAGGGGGGCTCACAACCTCTCGGAGAACCCGGGAGGCATATCCGAGCGGAGCGGCCTCTCGGGGACGGCAGGACGGACCGAGGCTTGCCTCGAGGACGGACTGACGGTCCCCGAGGGGTGCGGCCGCAGGCCGCGGATCTGCCGTTGCGGAAATCGGCAGGATCAGGGTCAGCCGCCGATGGAGGAGCGGTTGGCGCTGCTGCGCCGGGCGAGCAGGAGCAGGAAGACCGGGCCGCCGACGAGTGCCGTGATGACGCCCACCGGCATCTCGGCGCCGCGCCCCAGCAGCGGAACGGTGCGGGCGAGGGCGTCCGCCGCAACCAGGAAGGCGGCACCGGCAACGATGCTCGCCGGCAGCACGCGGCGGTGCCCGCTGCCGACAAGTAACCGCACGCCGTGCGGAACCAGCAGGCCAACGAATGCGATCGGTCCGGCCTGGGCAACGCAGGCGGCGGTCAGCCATGCGCCCGCCGCCAGCACAATGCCGCGCAGCCTGGCCACCGGAACGCCCCGGCCGTGGGCCACGGCGTCGCCGAAGGCAAGCTGGTCGAGGGCCGGTGCCACGGCGAGGAGAACGATCAGCGCCGGCAGACCCATCACCGCAGCCGTTGCCGGCGCACGCCAACCGACAATGTCGAGTCCACCCATCAGCCACCGGTCCATCGCCTGCAGCCGGAACGGATCCGCCAACAACCGGACCAGCAGCGTGCCGGACGCGAACAGGAAGTTGAAGGTGACGCCAGCGAGGATCAGCGCGGTACCTCCCCATCGCGCCCGCCGCGCCAGAAACGCCAGCAGAAACAGCTCCAACGCCGACCAGAACACGGCTTGGGTCGGCACCGCTCCGAGCGGCCCGAGGCGACCGATCAGCGGCCACGCCAGGGCCAGGAAGGCTCCGAACGAGCCGGCCGCCGCCACCCCGACCGTGTACGGCGTCGCCAGCGGGTTGCCGAGCAGGGTTTGGAAGGAAGCGCCAGCGACCGCCAAGAATGCTCCCACCAGCAGGCCGAGCACAACCCGCGGCAGACGCAGGCTCACGATCTGGAGCGTCAGCGGATCTGCAGCCGCCGGGTGGAAGATCGCCTCGATGACCCGCCCGGCCGGCAGGGCCACGGTCCCGACCAGTGGCGCCACCGCCACCACCGCGACGGCGGACACGAGCAGCGCCAGCGCCACGGCTCTCCGCGAGCCGCTCACCGCGAAAGCCCCGAGCGCGGCAGCACTACCGGGCGCGGCACCTCCGGGTGCTCGACAACGATCAGCTCCGGGCCGTAGGCCGCTTCGAGCACCGGTTGCACGAGCACCTCGGCCGGCGCCCCCATCGCATGGCGGCGCCCCTCCACCAGCAGCACGACCCGGTCGGCGAACAGCGCCGCCAGGTTGAGGTCATGGGTCACGAGGACGACACCGCTGCCGCGCTCCACAGCCGAGCGCAGGACATCGAGGACCGCCACCCGGTGGTGAACATCGAGCGAGGCGGTCGGCTCGTCGAGCAAGAGCCACCGCGGCTGCTGGGCGAAAACTGACGCCACCAGCACACGCTGCTGCTCGCCTCCGGAGAGGGAGGCAAAGTCGCGCGATGCCAGCTCGGCGGTCGCCGTGGCCGTCATTGCCTCGGCAACAGCCGCCCGGTCGCCACCGTTGCCGAGCCCCCACGGACCCCGGTGCGGGTGGCGCCCGCTCGCGACGACCTCGCGCACCGTGAGGTCATAAAGTGGTGCCACGCTCTGCGGCAGGTAGGCGACCTGCCGCGCCCGCTCGCGGTGGGGCAGGCCTGCCAGCGGCCGTTCGTCGAGGAGAACGGCACCTGTCTGGGGCCGCCGCCACCCCGCCAACAGCGCCAGCAGGGTCGACTTGCCCGAGCCGTTCGGTCCGACAACCACCATCAGCTCGCCGCGGTTGAGCTCGAGGTCGATGCCCGACACGGCCGGTGCGGCGCCCTCGGCATAGGCGAACGTCAACCCCCGAGCTTCGAGGCTCACCGCGTCCCCTGCTGCGGGTGCAACACCGCCTCCAGAAGCTCGGCCGCACGACCGAGACGCGGGCCAGGCACCACCAGGTAGGGCTCGGTCAGAACCCGTACCCGCGGCGCCTCGACCCCGCCGAATACCTTGCCCCACTCCTTGCGCGCCTGCCGTTCAAGAGAGCCCGCGTCGCCCGCCCCCGGTCGCAGCTCGAGAATCAGCTGCGGCCGCCGCTCGACCACGGTCTCCAGTGACGGCGTGAAGTACCGACGGGGCGCGTCGTGAAACAGGTTGCGGCCGCCGGCCAACCGCAGCAACTGGTCGAGGAACGTCCGCGGCCCCGCCGTCACCACCTCTTGCAGGCGGCCGCTGGCGGGACGGTCGAGGACCAGGAGTACCCGCGGCCGGTTGCGCCCCTTCACCCGGGCTCGTACGGACTCCAGCTGCCGGTGCAACCGGGTCGCCAGGAGCCTTCCCGCGGCCGGCTCGCCCAGAAGGCCAGCAATCCTCCGCGCGGCGGCCTCGACATCCTCCACGGTTTCCGTGCGAACCGTCTCGAGGCGGATACCACGGCTCGCACACGCCGCCTCCACCCTGGGCATCGGAGACGGCACCAGAACCAGGTCTGGACGGAGGGCCAGGAGCCTCTCGAGGTTCGGGTTGTACAGACCGCCAACGCGCGGCAGACGGGCCGCCGCCGGCGGCCAGCTCGCATAGTCGCCAACCCCGACAAGGCGATCGCCGTAGCCGAGCGCAACCACCGTCTCGGTCAGCGATGGCGCGAAGCTCACGACGCGGTGCGGTGGGGCTTGGGCAGACGCCACCGACGCGAGCAGGAGAGCAAGCGACAAACCGAGATGTCGGGTGAGCGCCATGTAACCCCCAGCCGCCCAGCTCCGGACGGCTCTGATCCGGCCCCTGTGGCACCGGTTGCCACGTGCCCCAGCGTAGCGCGCTTGACCGGCGCCGGCAAAGGCCATGGCGCCGCGGCGAACAGATGTCGCGTGCACGGTACCGCCGGCCCGTTGTAAGCTTGACGTCAAGCCATCGTGAGCGTATAAGGCCCCGCTGAAGGAGGAGGCCGTCATGGTCAAGCAGTTCAACGCATTCGAGATGGCCCAGCAGCAGTTTGACGCGGTAGCTGAGAAGCTGCAGTTGGATGGTGGAACCACGGAGCTCCTCCGCTGGCCTCTGCGCGAGTACCACTTCCTGGTGCCGGTGCGGATGGACGACGGCTCGGTCCGCGTCTTCAAAGGCTACCGTGTTCAGCACAACGATGCGCGCGGTCCGGCCAAGGGCGGTATTCGCTTTCACCCGCAGGAAACTGTCGACACCGTGCGAGCGCTCTCCATGTGGATGACCTGGAAGTGCGCCGTTGTCGACATCCCGCTCGGTGGCGGCAAGGGCGGTGTGATCTGTGATCCCCACAACCTCTCGCCGCGTGAGCAGGAAGCCCTGTGCCGCGGCTGGATCCGACAGGTGGTCCGCAACGTGGGACCCGTGCAGGATGTGCCGGCACCGGACGTCATGACCAACCCACAGCACATGGTGTGGATGATGGACGAGTACGAGAGGATCACCGGCGGCCATCAGCCCGGCGTCATCACCGGCAAGCCGGTGGAGGTCGGCGGCTCGCTCGGCCGCACCGAAGCCACCGGCTTCGGCGTCGTCTACACCGTGCGCGAGGCGCTCAGCCGGCTCCGTATCCAAATCGAGGGCGTCAGGGCATCAATCCAGGGGTTCGGCAACGTCGCGCAGTACGCCGCCAAGAAGCTCATCGAGCTCGGCGGCTCGGTCGTCGCCGTGGCCTGCTGGGACAACGACGACCACGCCGCCTACACGTTCGTCAAGCCCGAGGGGATCGACATCGACTTCTTGCTCTCGATCACCGACCGCTTCGGCACCATCGACAAGGACAGGGCCCGTGAGGCCAAGTACGACATCCTGCCGGCGGACGCTTGGCTGGCGCAGGAGGCCGAGATCCTGATCCCGGCGGCGCTCGAGAACCAGATCACCGGCGACAACGCGGCCCAGATGCACCGCCGCGTGAAGCTGATAGCCGAGGGCGCAAACGGACCGACCACGCCGGAGGCTGACGCCATCATCAAGGATCGCGGGATCTTCCTGATCCCCGACTTCCTGTGCAACGCCGGCGGCGTCACCTGCTCGTACTTCGAGCAGGTGCAGTCGAACATGAACTTCTACTGGCCCAAGGACGAGGTGCTGGAGCGACTCGACCAGAAGATGACCCAGGCCTTCCACGCCGTCGCCGACCTCGCCGACGAAACAGGCGAGTACATGCGCGACGCCGCCTACATGATCGCCATTCAGAAGGTAGCGACCGCCTGTCGCTTGCGCGGATGGGTATAACCGGGCCGAACGGAACCCCTAATTCGGCTGCAATCCGCGATACGGGATCACCTGCGCGTTTTTCGCTTGTCGCACGCCTCCAACGTACCTGCAGGTACGCCTGCGGCGTGCGCCGGCGCGAGAAAACGCACATCTGACACCCGTCTCGCGAATTTCGCTTCGAATCATGGATTCCGCTCGACCCTCAGAAGTCCTCTAAATCAGACTCGTCATGCCCTGAGAAGCGTCTGGCCAGCCTCGCTCTGATTGCACCCGAATGCTCAGAGCCGAAAGGCTCTGAGAGAATGGGGCGGATGGGGGCCCTAATCACTTAATTACCTAATTACTTAGTAAGTTAATCACTGGGTAGGCGGGGGTCATTGCGGCCTGGGTCGCACCCTGGCGTTGTCGACCACCGTCGCGGTCAGGTAAGGTCCCGGCACCAAGCGCTCGAGCAGCGGCACGCCATAGCTGAACTGCTCGGAGGTCCTGCCAGACTCCACGAAACCACCGTTGTCGTCGACGTAGGCCGCGACCGTCTTCCACGGTGGCGGCACCCCGGCTATCCGGCCGAGCTCGATGTCGTACACCACGCGCGAGCGCAGCTGTCCCGACAACCGGAGGTACTCTCCGAACGGTCTCAGGTCGAGGTCCCCGACCACCACACCGCCCTTGCTGGACGCTAGATTGTCGGCCGCGGTAAGAGCCCGTAGCGGCGGCGAGACCTCGTGTCGGAAGCTGCCGAGCTGAGGCACGACGACCCACGCCGAGGCGGCGATCGCGAGCGCAACCACCGGCGCGGCCGCCCGCCTGGAGACCTTGGCCAGGGCGATGACTACAAGACCGCTCGAGAAGGCCAGGAACGGAAGCCAGTACCTGGGTTCCACCGGGTCCACGAACATCGCCAGCACCAGCAGGCTCGGCACCACGACCCCGGCGAGCAGCGCCCAGGCCCCGACACCCTTGCGGCGGGACAGCACGTAGCCCCCGACGGCGGCGGCGATCAGCCACACGAGACCCGCAAGCGGCTGCACCATCGTCCGCGCCAGGCCCGAACCGGCGAACGTGCCCGCCGCCCTCGACATCACTGCTCCCTGGTACATGGACTGCAGGTGGACGGCCTTCAGCAGCAGGCCTGGGCCCTTCGCTGCGACCAGCAGACCCGTTGCTCCGGCAGCTCCGCACAGAGCTGCCGGACCGAGGAGCGCCCGGCGATCGGCGCCGCGACGCCAGGCGACGATCAATGGTCCCACCAGCAACACCGCATGGTGAGGCCTGAGCAGGACCGTCAGCCCGGCCAACCACGAGCCGGCGGCGATCTTGCCGCGGCCGGCCCTCGGGTCGAGCCAGCAGGCGACGGCGGCGACGAGAACCGCGGCCGCGGGCGTGTCGGAGAACGCCCGCCCCGAGAGCATCCATACGCCGGGCAGGAACAGGAACAGCAGCGCCGCCGCCACCGCGAGCTCTCGTCGCAGCCACAGCCCCCACAGCAGGATCAGGGGAACCACCATCGCTGTGGACAGCACCAGACTCGCGAGCTGGAGTGAGCGAGCCGGCGCCACACCGCACGCATGCACCCCCTTGCCGATCAGAACCCACAGTGGGAACCACGGCGGATGCGGGCGCCCCCACTCGATGTCGAAGCTGATGACCGACGACGCAAACTCCGCCTCGTCCTGGTGCCACATCGAGCCCGGCAGCGCCGCCACCCGGCTCGCCAGGACGGCGGCCAGGAGGACGGCGAGCACGACGCCCGCCACCCAGGCCGAGCGCGGCGCTGCCTTGCTCGGCAGCGGCGCCCACCAGGGAGCATCCGTCTCTGCCTTCACGGGCTTCTTCTGCTTCGTCTTCATCCGCGCCATGGTAACGCTGCCATCAGTTCACCGAGCGAGTGGCTGGCCGAATGACCGCGAAACCAGTCCCCCAACGGCTTCGGGAAACTACTTCGCGAATCCGGCGGCCGTGCGGTCCAGAGCGACCGCCCGTCTCACGCCTCCGGCGGTCGCGAGGCAGCAAGTGGGGATGATCGACTCGGCGGCGACCGCCGGAGCCTGCTCGAGCCGCCTCCTTCAATCGTGGGGCCAATCCTCTGATCGCCAAGGGCCGAGGTTACCCCCCTTGACGTTTCTCGCGAGCGCGTACGGCTTGTGAACGCCCTTCAGAGAAACATCAAGGACGGTACGCCCGTTTGAGCGCCACATTCTCTGGAGCGCACTACAGCCGCGCTCTTCGAGAGGGTGGGGGAACTTAATCACCCAAGCCAGCGAAGCCGGAACCATAGGGGGCGAGGGTGACGAGGTAGGATCGTCGGCATGGCACAGCTCAAGGACCGATACCGGCATGTGGTGACGGGAGAGGTTTCCTGCTTTGACCGGGTCGTGATCACGGGGACCTTGACGGAGATCTGCCATTCCACGGCGGTGGCCCAGTACCTGCTTTCTCGAGGCAGGAAGATCCTGGATCTGCCGCGTGTATTCGAGCCCATGAAGGGTGAGATCGTGGCAAACGCGAACGAAATAGCCGCTGCGCACGGCCTGAAGATCGAGTACATCACTCGTAGGAGCTTCAGGAAGGACGACCGAGTACGGGAGATCGTGGCTGAGCGTGGCGAGCACCCGGGGCTCGTCCACATATTCTCCGCGCTTGAGTCGGTGAACACCTTTCGGGCTGCGGTACGCAGAGCAACGGGCCGGCCGTCCATTGGCCCACGGCGGGGGAAGTGCCTGCACTACTACTTCTACTTCATCGATCCCGACTTTGGTTTGTGCTACTTACGGGTATCTACGTGGGCGCCGTTTCGTCTGCAGTTCTA
>JAJDNH010000025.1 GCA_022340775.1 Acidobacteriota bacterium | reverse complement strand
GCCGCCACCGTTCGCGACGTCCACACCGCGGCCGCACCCATGGTCGCGAGCGACAGCAGGAAACGCATATCCGCATCGTCGAAGGGAATCTGTCCCCAGCGCGCCTCCTTGTCACCGAGGATTACGAGGCCGATCAGCTCTCGTTGCCACAGCATGGGTGCGGCGATGATCTCACTCGGCGCGCCGTCCCTCGAAGGAGCAAGGCGGACAGCATCGCCGCCGGCCAGCTTGTCTATTTCAACCTCGACCAGGCCGCGAGCCGAGTCCAGGCTGGCTGACATCGCGACGGCCCGAGCGACCCCTTCACGCCCCCCGGAATGTTGGGTTACGACGAGCCCAGCACGGGCATCCAGAGTGCCAACCGCCCTCTGCAGAAGCTCCTCGACCACTTCTTCCTCTGCCCGAACACCCCCGATCGACAGAGAAAGATCGACGAGGGTTTCGAGCTGGAGCTCGCGCCAGTTGCGGTCGAAGGTGCTCATCGGCTGCGATCCCGGACCAGTTTAACCCGGGTATCTACGGAGGCTCGCGATTCAGTTGCTGGGGACAGCCTGCTGTGGTCCGCTCCATGTCTCGAGGTGCCAGTTGATCGCGCGCACCAACGAGTCAAGCGGCTGTGGCCAGTCGGGAATGATCAGCAGGGAGGGGATCGATGGTGCCGTGGCGGCGTACCCGAGGAGCACCACCGTGACCTGCGGCGCAACCTCTGCAACCCAATCGACCTCGGCACCGCCCGGCGCCAGCAGCAGGTCGTAGTCGCCCCCGATCAGTGCCATGCGGGCCGCGCCCGGCGAGCCGACGGCCAGAACCTCGATCCCGTAACTCCCTCTCAGGCCGTCGGCCAGAGCGTCCGCCTCGCTCACGGATTCAGCGAGAACCAGCGCCGAGACGTTCCTGCTGGGCGTGGCTGGCGCGCGATCAGGCATCGTCACCTCCACGCAGCGGGACAGCAAGATCGATGCCACAGCTGGGGCACTGCTGATGACTGCGTGACCCGAGCTACTCGTTCCATCCTGGTTCAGGGTGTCCCAGATCGGGAAGCCACTCCGTGCCACAGCCGTTGGGGCGGGGCCGGCTTGCCGACACTGGAAGCCAGGTTCTCGGGGGATCAGGCCAACCGCTTGGAAGGAAACCAGAAGGTGAGGATCACAAGCACAGCCCCGGAAACCGCTAGGCCGTAAAACACCGGGTCCAGCCGAACGGCGGTGTGGGCGACTGTCAGGAATACCGTCGTCCCGCCGCCGCCGACCACGCTCCAGAAGGCTGCGGTTCCGCTGACGCGGCGCCAGAACAGGGCCCCCAGGGTGGGAAAGAACAGGCCCGCCACCATGAAGGAATAGGCAAGCAGGATCGAGTCGATCACCTGAGGGATGTAGAGGGCAAACGCGACTGAGCCGAAACCGACGACTGCGGTCAGGATCCGAGAGAGGCGGAGCATGGACTGCTCCGATGCCGAGGGAGCCACATGGCGTCCGATGATGTCATCGACCAGGTTACCCACGCTGGCCAGTAGACAGGAGTCCGCAGTCGACATGATGGCCGCGAAGTAGGCGGCCAGGATCAGGCCTGTGGCGCCGGCGGGTAGCACGTCTCGGATAAGCAGCGGCAAGCCCATCTCCGGGTCGACGTGGGGGTACAGCACCCTCGAGAACATGCCGAGGACGGCCCCCATGAACGCCATTCCCGGGTACTCCAGCAGCCCTGCCATGAACCACGCCCGGCGCGCAGTAGCGACGTCGCGCGAGGCGTGGATTCGCTGGTACAAGGTCATCGCTACAAACCAGATCGGCACGATGGTCACCATCCAGGTCACGATCTGCATCGTGCTCACGTTGCCGAGCGAGAAGAACTTCGGCGGCAGGGCGCCCTTGAGCCCCGACCACCCTCCGACCTCGTAGAAGCCGAGCGGTACGCCAAGGCCGAGAAGACCGACAAACAGGATTCCCCATTGTGCGGTATCGGTGTAGACGACCGCCTCGAGGCCGCCGAGAGCGGTGTAACCGACTATGACGAAAGACATCAGCAGCACCGCAGTGGTCAGGTTGAACTGGAAAGCCGCCGACGCGAGCTTGCCTCCGGCCAGCAGCTGTGAGCCGGTGAAGCCCGCGTAGCCGACGGCCGAGACGACCGCTGCCACCAGTCGTGTTGGCTCCCCGAACCTGTGAGCCAGGAAGTCGGGAAACGACCTGTGCTGGTGAATGGAACCCAGGCTCTTGACTCTCGGCACCAGGATGACGGCCGAGACCCAGGCACCGAGGAGGCCCGAGAAAAGCAGCCACGAAGCGGAGATCCCCATCACAAAGCCGAGGCCTCCGAGCCCGATCGAGAAACCCCCACCGACGTCGGTCGCCACCACGGACAGCCCGATGTGCCGGGCGCTCATGTCCCTGCCGCCAACGAAGTACTCCTCGAGACTCGTCTGGCGACGCTGGAAGTACATGCCGATCCCCAGCATGCCGAGAAAGTACGCAGCGAGGATCAGGTAGTCGGCGATGTGCACATGCAGATCTCTGGAGTCAGTTGTCGGGCTTGAGCACCATCGAGAGATCCCGGCCCTGCAGGTTCTCCGGTGGTGCGCTTGCTACGTCTGCCACGTCGTCGAGACGCTCGCACGCCCGTGTCAGGAGCTCGTATCCATTCTCCGGGCGCCGCAGCTCGCGCCTGCGGAACATCACGGTGAGCTTGACGTGGAAGCCGGTGCGGAGAAACCGCTCCGCCAGCTTCACCTTGGTGGAAAAGTCATGGTCGCTGATGTTCGGCCGGAACTTGACCTCTTTGGTCTCGATCCGGTGCTGGTGCCGTTTGGCCTCCTTGGCCTTTTTCTCGCGTTCGAACAGGAACCGGTGATAGTCCATTATCTTGCACACGGGAGGACGGGCAGTCGGGGCGACCTCGACGAGATCGAGCCCCAGTTCGCCGGCCATTGCCCTGGCCTCCTCGACCGGAATCACCCCCACCTGCTCGCCGTCGGTGCCGACCACCCGCACCGGCGAGATCCGGATCATCTCGTTGAGTCGATGCTCGGGGCGAGGCGGCGGCTCGCGAAAAAACCGTCTTCTTCCTCTGATAGGAACCCTCCTTTCCGTGGGTTTGTACCGACAGGTGGAGGCCCGCTGCCGCTTCGCCGGCTCCTCGGGATTCTCTCGCACCCGCACCACGAAACATTGAATTCAAACTATTATGTCCGCCGCAATACGTCAAATCGCCCGCACCGAGGTGAGTCTGAATTGCTTCCGCGTTCAAGTACAATGCCGTCGATGAGTGCCAAGGCCATACCGTCCGGATCGAACTCAGAGCCACGGACCACGAGGGGGGTTCTGGCGGCCCTGCGACGCATCATTCGAGCCATCGACCTTCACTCGCGCACGCTCGTCCAACGCTATGGCCTCACCGGGCCTCAGCTCGTCGTCTTGAAGGAGCTTGCCGAGAGCTCTCCCCAAACCGTCAGCGAGCTCGCACATGCGGTCAACCTGAGCCAGGCGACGCTCACCGGCATCCTCGACCGCCTGGATCGGAAGGGCCTTGTTGAACGGGTGAGAAGCACAGAGGACAGAAGGAAGGTCATCGTCTCCTCCACAGACGCGGCGGAGACGCTCATCGCACAGGCACCGCCCCTGCTGCAGGAGCACTTCACGCATGCGTTCAGCGGGCTTCCGGAGTGGGAACAGACCCAGATCCTGTCCTCGCTACAGCGGATTGTGGCCCTGATGGAGGCGGAGAGCGTCGAAGCAGGCCCGATCCTGTCCACCGGACCCCTCGATGCCAGCTCGGAAGGGACCGAGACGTTCCTGAAGCGGCTCCAGCCGGACAAGGCAAAGCGGTAGAGATCAGCCTTCGAGCGCTCGGGGATTCGGCCCCGCTCCTCACCCTCGACCCCGGCCCCCTGGTCTCTTCTCATCTCTTGCCCCGAAGCGTTCTGTGTGATAATATTTAGCATGCAATGCAATTGGTGTCTGTAATGCTCCCCCCATTCGTCCTCCAGTGCGGCTGCATCTCCCCAGGCGAGACCCGCTAGCCGTTTGGCGTGCCCGAAAGGAAAAACCATGACGATCCCAGTCACCGAGCGTTCGGCGTCCCGGGCTCAGCCTTCCTACAAGGAGCGCTCCATCTGGCGGGACGTTCCCAACGAGGAGTGGCGCGACTGGCACTGGCAGATGCGCCACCGCATCACTACCGCCGAGGAGCTCGCCCGCATCCTGCCCATGACGCCCCGCGAGCAACGTACGATCGAGCGCGCCCTCGATCGCTTCCGATTCGCGGTTCCGCCTTACTACGCCTCGCTGATCGACCCCGACGACCCCGAGTGCCCGATCCGGCTGCAGGCGATTCCCGGTGAGGGCGAGCTGACGCTGAGCGACTTTGACATCGAGGACCCCCTCAACGAGGAGGGAGACTCGGTGGCTCCGGGCATGACTCATCGCTACCCGGACCGCGTGCTGTGGGTCGTGGTGCATGAGTGCGCCATGCTGTGCCGGCACTGCACCCGAAAGCGCAAGGTCGGCGAGCGGCCGGCTGCGATCACGGATGCCCAGCTGGATGCCGGAATCGCCTACCTGAACGAGCACACGGAAATCAGGGACGTGCTCCTCTCGGGCGGCGATCCCCTGCTGCTGTCCGACGAACGCCTCGAGCACATCCTGAAGCGCTTGCGTGCGGAAGCGCCGTCGGTCGAGATTATCCGCATCGGCTCGCGGCTGCCGGTGACCATGCCCCAGCGGATCACGCCGAACCTGGCAGCGACCTTGAAACGCTACCACCCCATCTATCTCAACACGCACTTCAACGTACCCAAGGAGTTCACTTCCGAGTCCGAGGCCGCAGTGGCACTCCTGGCCGACGCCGGCATCCCCCTCGGGAACCAGACCGTGTTGCTGCGAAGCGTCAACGACTGCTGGGCACTGATGCGCAAGCTGATGCACAAGCTCACCGTCAACCGTATTCGTCCGTACTACATCTACCAGTGCGACCTCGCCGAGGGTCTCATGCACTTTCGGACCACTGTCGCCAAGGGAATCGAGATCATGGAGCACCTGCGCGGCCACATCTCGGGCCTCGCCGTACCCACCTTCGTCGTGGATGCCCCCGGTGGCGGCGGCAAGATCCCCGTGCATCCCAACTACGTGGTCTCGCAGCACGAGCACAAGGTGATCCTCCGCAACTTCGAAGGCCGTATCGTCGCCTACGAGGAGCCCAGGGACTACATCGGGATGTGCTCGGAGGGGCACCCCTGCTCGCACTGCCGCGAGGTCCTCCGCGAGGGACTGGAAACGGTCGGTGTGGCCGGCCTATTCGACGATGACCCAGGTAACATCGCACTCATTCCATCTGCCCTGTCGCCAGAGGAGGAAGGCGAGGAGGAGGAACCGACAGGGAGGAGCGCATGACCGCAGTCCGAATCACCGCGGGTTCCGAGATCGATACCCGACTCTCTGTCGACGGACAGGGCTACAGAGCCCGAGCCGTCTTCAGCGGACTGAACCGCAGGGTCCACATTCTCGACTATGAGGGATCCAACCTCATCGGCATGGTCGAAGAGCTCGCCGAGAAGGCGCTTGACCTGAAGCTCGGCAAGATCTTCGTGAAGGCGCCGGTCGAGGATCGAGCCGCTCTCGAGGCTGCCGGCATGCAGGCCGAAGCCACGATCTCCGGCTACTTCAACGGGAAGCCCGCCGTGGTGATGTCGAGGTTTCTCGATCAGAACCGTCGGCAGCGCCCGGCTGCGGAAGAGGAGGAATCAATCCTCCGCAAGATCCGCTCCCGCCCTGCAGATCCCTCCGTGCCGGCGCTCCCCGACGGCTACCTGATGCGGGTGGCACGGCCGGAAGACGCCGACGAGCTCGCCGCGCTCTACGACACGGTCTTCAAGAGCTATCCGTTCCCGATAACGGACCCCGGCTTCCTGATCGAGACCATGCTGTCCGACGTGGTCTATAGGATCGTTCGGGACGACGGAGGATCCCTGATCGCCGCCGCATCAGCAGACACCATTCGTGCACACCACAACGCGGAAATGACCGATTTCGCCACGCTTCCGGATCGGAGAGGGCTGGGACTGGCGCAGCACACCCTCGCAGCCCTCGAGGAGGACATGGCGGAGCGGGACATTCGTTACCTGTACACCATCGCCAGGGCCCGTTCGGCCGGCATGAACCGCGTGTTCTACAACCGTGGCTACGAGTGGACCGGCACGTTGGTCAAAAACTGCCACATCGCAGGCCGCTTCGAGAACATGCACGTGTGGTGCAAGACGCTGCGGTGACGGCTTCGCATCGACGGTCGCGATGAGCAGGGCAGGTCGCTCCTCTCCAGTCTCGACTTGGATCGTTAGGAGGTGGCCGGGTGCAGACACCGCAGGCAGATCTTTCAGTCGAGTTTCTTCCCTCCAAGGAGAAGCTGCAGGTTCCCCTCAAGGCACTCGAACGGGCCACAGTCGAGTTCCTTGAGCTGTACGGTGCGGAGCCGCTGGTCGACACGGACTTTTGTACCGTGACCGGCGAGGGGGACGGCGAAAGCCGCCTCCTGAGGCTGCTCACTGCGGCTGGTTACGAGGACGACGCACAGGGATTCTTCGAAGAGGTACTGGCGCAGCTCGCACTGGCCAACGGACAGGTAGCCGCACAGGTCGCGGTGGACGGGGTCCGGATCCCCTACGCTCTCCTGCTCGCTATCCTGGAAGTGCTGATTCCCGGAGACGCGATCATCGATGTCAAGACTCTCAGCCGTCTCGAGAAGCTCACCAACCGGAAGGTCCCCGAGGAGGAACGTGACGCCCTGAGAGAGGTGCTTGCGGTTTACCCAGCTCGCTTCTCGGCCCACACCATTCGCCAGATGCGGCTTTCGCCCGCCGTCGCCTACCAGTACCAGCCTTTCGCGGACGAGTTGGACCGCGAGGGCCTCGTCCACACCTGGGTCGGCCAGTTCCACCGCGGGGTCATCGAGCAGATGTACCGCAACCGGGTGATCTTCATCCTCAACATGGTGTGTCCCGTCTTCTGCCGGTTCTGCTTCCGCAAGCACAAGGAGTGTCGGACCCAGAGAGCGCCGACTCAGAAGCACGTCGACCTGGGAGTGGCGTACATCAAGAGTTGCCCCGAGATCAAGGAGGTCGTCCTCACCGGGGGCGATCCTTTCATGAACCGGCCTACCCTGACTCAAGCCATCGACGGCCTCGCCAAGGTCCCCCACGTGGAGACGCTGCGGGTCGCCACCCGGGCGCTCTCCTACCACCCTGCCCTGTTCACCGGCCGGGACGGCTTCTGGCTCGACTACCTGAAGCGCAAGCAGCTCGAGCTGGCCCAGAGAGACAGGAAGATCGAGATCGCCACCCATTTCATCCACCCCGACGAGGTGACCATCAGAAGCCTCGAGGTCATTACCGAGTTGGTGGGGAACGGCATCGGCGTCTACGTGCAGACTCCCTATGTCGGTGGCTGCAACGACTTGGGAGAGACCCTCGCCGAGCTCTACCGTAGGCTGCGGGGCGCCGGCGCCGAAATGCACTACATCTTCATGCCGTGCAGCCCGATCCAGGGCAACCGCAGGTACGCATCAACGCTTTCCTCCGGCCTCCAGGCCGCCCGAGTCCTGAGGGCAACCCTCTCGGATCGCGCAGTCCCGCATCTGTGCACCGCGACCTCCATCGGCAAAATCGACTGGGGCACCAGTGGATGGGCGGTAGAAATCGACCAGGACGACGAACGCTTCGTGTGGCTGCGAACACCCTACTCTCTCGAGTACCTCGAGACGTTCGCCCCGATCCTCGACCTGTCCCGGATAGCAAGGCCCAACCGGGAAGGAACCCTCGATGCGAAGCTGATGGCCAAAGTGGGCGACTCTGCCTTTCTGTTAGGGCCACGCGAGGCACGCAGCTGGGCGCGCCCGCTGGCCGAAGCCACTCCCCTGCCCGAACACGCCCGAGAGGAAGCTCTCAACGAGATCCGGCAGCGCTTTCGACACGACCCCTTGCTGGGGCCTTCCCTCGTCGACACCGGCCTCCGGTCACTGTCCCGCCCGCACATGACCCGCGTGGAGCTCGACTGTGAGGCAGCGGAGGAGGAGATCGCGCGCTCCGTCGAGTACATCTCCTCCAACACCCGCATCACCGATGTCGTCCTCTTCTCCCGCCGGGACGTGGCCCACACGTTGTACAAAGTCGGGGTGATCGTCGAGCGCCTGCAACCGTTGCCCCATGTCAACGCCGTGCGGCTGCGGAGCCTGGCTGCGGCTTTTGAACCGGAGGCTTTCTCGGACGGGATGGTGCGCCGGATCACCTCCTTGAACCGGCTGTCGAGCGTCAACCCGACACGCCTCGAGGTCGAGACTCTCCTCCTCCATCCGACCGATCTCAAGCCGGACCACCAGCGACTCGTCAAGGCGCTCCGCAGGCGGGGGGTCACCGTCCACGCCAGCATTCCCCTGCTTGCTGCCATCAACGACAACTGTCGGACAATCACCGACATCACGGCGGCCTGCCGTCGACTCGGCATCGAGGTCCACCACCTCTACGTGGCCGGGTTGCCGCCCCAGAAATGGTGGAACGCCAAGCAACCGATCCCCTTGTCCAGGGTACTGGACATCGCCAGCTCCTTGAGAACGAACGGCAGTGGACGCGAGCTACCCCGCTACATTGTCAGCACCGACCTCGGCGAGGTCGACTTCGGCCTCACCGCGGAGATCGTCAACGGTCACCGCCGCGGCTTAGCTCGGCTACGGCTCACGGCCTACGACGTGGACTACTACCGGTCCCTGGATCCCGACTTCAGGTTGCCTACCGGCTTCGAGGTCGACGACGAGGGGCACCCGATCGTGAAGGTCCCCGGACTCACGGTATAGGCGCGATCCCAGAGTAGCTAGGTGATCGAGCGCTGAGGTGGTCAGGTTCCCCCACCCAGCCGGTGGGCTGGCGGGGTCGCAGGGAGAGGGCGGGAACGGTGTACGGCCACCCGCTGGCTGCGCGGCGCTCGACTCCCTTTGGCCCGGACACGAAACGAAAACGGCCGCCTGGAGGGCGGCTGTGTGAGTGGAGTGGCGGGGCCGAAGGGACTCGAACCCTCGACCTCCGGCGTGACAGGCCGGCGTTCTAACCAGCTGAACTACGACCCCGCATCAGGCGCGGCAGGTGGTGGGAGGTGGGGGATTTGAACCCACGACCCCCTGCGTGTAAGGCAGGTGCTCTGCCGCTGAGCTAACCTCCCAAACGGAACCACCGTTGGGAGCGTCATCCTAGTGGGTGGCATAACCCTTGTCAAGCCCTTCGGTAGCCTCCCATATTGGTGTTGAAGCGACACGAAAACGGGGAGGTACGCCATGCGGAACCCATTGCCGACACGGATCCTGATTCCCGTCGACGTTGGGAACTTCAGCCGGCGGCCGTTCGACCTGGCCGTGCAGCTGGCCAAGCTCAACGGTGCCGAGCTGATCATGCTGGCCGTGGTCGAAGACACCTTCCCGTACCCCGACATCTTCTCCTTTCACTCTCCCAACAAGGACTACTACCGCTCGATCCGCAGTCGCGCGCTGTCCACATTGCAGGAGGTCGTCGAGGAGGCGCCCTCGGGCCTCAAGATCGAGATTATGGTCTCGCGCGGGCGCCCCGCTCGCGTGATCGTCGATGTCGCCGCCGAGGAGAAGGTGGACCTGATCGTCATGAACACCCACGGAACGCGGGGGCTCGAGCATGCGATTCTCGGCAGCGTCACCGACAAGGTCCTGCGGATGGCGCCGTGCCCAGTACTTGCGATCCCGATGCGCCGCAAGAGAGTGCAAAGCTGATACGTCCTCCGGAAGGACCATCATCGTCGCCTGCCTGCAGCTTGGCAACAACGCGGCAATCGACTACCCTGGCACCATGAACGATCCGCAGTCGATCTGGCGGCTTGGGCGTTGGATCGCCGCCCGCAGGAGCGGGGACCTGCACCTGGCTTGGGGCGGCGGTGAGCTCACGCTGCAGATCAGCCTCGGTAGGGCGATCGGCATCGAGGGCCCTGACCCGACCGTCGTTGCGCGCCGGCTCGGCTGCAGGCCGGCCGGCCATGCCGACCTTCTGGAGGAGGCGAAGGCCGCGGCCGTACAGGCGGGCCGCAGTGAGACCGACGCCTTGGCAATCGTCAAGTCGGTCCTGGAGAGGGCGCTGCACTCATGGCTGCTCGATCCCGACCGCACCCTGGAGGCGGCCGAATACGAGGTCGAGGAAGACGACCGGCCGACGATCTCGCTGTCCCACGCCATCGTCGAGGCCGTCCTGTCGGATGATGGGGACGACATCACCTCCGCTATCCTCCCCAACCTCAACGTCCTCCTCCGCCGGACGGCGGGCTTTCTGGAGTCGTACGCGGCGCTGCAGCTGGCCGAGGAAGCGGACCTTGTCGTGGCCAAGGTCACCGGCCAGCGCACCGCCGAGGAAATTGCCAGCCGGTCGCCGCATGACCCGTCGGAGGTAGCACGTCTCCTGGCAGGCCTGGCGGCGGCAGGCTTGCTCGAAGCGGTACCGGTGGCGGAGGTTTCAGAACCCGTGGTCTCGGTCGCTCCGGTTCCCCTGGAGGATGTAGGACGGCCCGCCGGCAGGCGTAGGGCATGGCTCATCGCGGCGGCAGTGGTTGCCCTTGTGATCGCCGTGGCGGCGGTGGCGCTGGTCCTCGGCCACAACCGCCGGCAGGCGGCTGTCAAGGGTCACTGGGGCATCGTGGTCGATTCCGGGTGCGATCCTCAGGACCTGCAGAGGATCCTCAGGAAGGCCGGCCAACACCCCGAGGATCTCACCGCGCAACGCCGAGACCTCAAAGGGGGAGTCCCGTGCTGGCAGCTGCTGTGGGGAGACTACGGCTCGTCTGAGGCCGCTCGGGATGCCATCGGCTCGGTACCCAAGGCTCTGGTCCAGGAAGGCGTGACTCCGGCCGTGGTCGAGCTGACACGCCACACTCCCACAGGGCCCTCGGGGGACGAGGGCGGGTAGGCTGATGCCCATCGACGACCGCTTCGACCTGCGGCGCTCGCGCCCACTGCCCGACTACATGGCACGGGTCGCGCGCAGCCAGTCCACCGGCATCCTCACCGCCTTCGCCGGCGAGACCCTGCGCGAGCTGTTGTTCGTCGATGGGGAGTTGCGCGCCGCCCGTTCCAACAGTGAGGAGGAAAAGCTCGGCAGCTGGCTCGTTCTCCGCGGCCTCATCTCGGACAATGAGAAGGCACTCACGCTGTTGTCCCAGGGCGGAGGCGACGCTCCCCCCCTTGGGCACCTGCTGGTGACTCGCGGCTGCCTCGAACAAGCGCGGCTCGAGCAGGAGCTGGAGGAGCTCGCGGTCACGATCATCTGCCGGGCAGCTGCAGCCCCGCGGACGTTCTGTGAGTTCGTAGAGGGACGCGCCGAGGGCCAGCCCGACACCCTGCCGAATCTGACCACGACTCAGCTGATTCTCTTTGCAGCACGCGCGTTCACGGATGTCGGTGCGATGCGGGCGGCGCTGCAGCCCATGTCGCAGATCGTCTGGCCAAGCACCACCCTCGATACCTTGTTGAGCGAGCTCGCGCTGACCCCGAGCGAGGCGTACTTCCTGAGCCGCCTCGACGGCACTCGCCGGCTCTCCGAGCTCGTCTCCGTCTCCCCTCTCGCCGAGGACAAGGCCCTGGCGACGCTCTATGCGCTCAAGACCGCCGGCGTGCTTTCGGTGGGGACCTCTCCGGACCTGGCCCCGGCCCCTCTCCCGGACGTCAGCACGCGCAAGGCGAGCTCCGGCGAGCACCTTGCGGTCGTCGACGAATCGCTCCTCACCTCCACCCAGCTGGCGGAGCGCGAACACATCCAGAATCTCGCGGATGAGAGCCCGCGCGTCGATCACTATCGGGCCCTCGGCCTCGAGCGGTCGGTCCGGCTCGAGGAGATCGAGAACGCGTGGAACCGCGCTCAGCGGGAGTTCTCACCGGAGCGGTCGCTCGAGATTCACCTCCGTGATCTCAAGCCGCAGCTGACGACGATCCTCAGCCGCTCTGCAGAGGCCTACGAGGTGCTCTCGGCTGCCTCGTCGCGCAGCCGCTACGACAAGGTGCTGCGATCGATCGAGGAACAGCAGGAGGCCCAGATCGAGGAAGGCAAGAAGCGCCGCACGGCGAGCCAGGCGGCTCGCTCCAAACTTGTCGAGGCCAACTTCAAGCGCGCTGATGAGCTCGTGAAGGACGGTGAGGTGTACCTCGCGATCCAGCTCCTCGAACAGGCCTGCGAGCTCGATCCGCGGCCTCCTGAGCTCCTCAAGCTCGCCCGCCTGCTGATGCGCAACCCACTCTGGAGCCAACGCGCCCTGCTCAGCCTTCGCAAGGCCATCGATTCCAACCCAGCCTATGTCGATGCGTGGCTCGAGCTGGCCGAATTCTGGCGTCGTCGGAACGACCCGGAGCGGCAACGAAAGGCCCTCGAAAGAGCCCTCGCATCCGAGCCTGAACACCCTCGTGCCACTCAGATGTACCAGCAGCTGAGAGGCCGGCGCGAGCTCGAGCGCCTGCTGCGCCGCGCCCGCGACCAGCAGCGATGAGCAGTCCGGTCGGTGGTAACGATGGAGCCAGCGCAGCAACGGTAGCGAGCTCGGTTCCCCCACACGAGGCCAGAGAGGGGGCGCGAAAGCCGCCCTCCACGGGCGGGTGTGGAGCTGTCCCTCTGAGCCGGCTGGATCGCTGACGCTGCGCTAGCTACCCTGGAGGCAGCCGTGCCGGTACTCGTCGACGGCAACAACCTCATGCACAGCTTCCCTACCCACGACCGGACCCGAGCAGCGGTGCGCCGGAGCACCCTGGAGTTGGCCCGGAGCGAAAAGACGTCGGTCACCGTTGTCTTCGACGGTCCCGCTCCGGACGGCGTGCCGGAGCGGGAGCGCCTCGGTCGCACCACGATCGTGTACTCCGGCGCCGAGAAGGCGGACGACGTCATCGTCCGTTCGCTCCCGGCCGGCTCGTCAGCCAGAGAATGGGTTGTGGTGACTGCCGATCGCGGCCTCGCCGACCGCGCTCGCCGCCGGGGCGCCCAGGTGCGTCGGCCAGCTGACTGGCTGCGCAAGCTGATGCCCGGTGCAAGAACCTATAAGAACGACGACTCTCCTCTCACCGCCGGTGAGATCGCCGACTGGGAGGCGTACTTCTCGGGCGACTCCTGACGGCTTCAGCGGCCGTCGCCGGTGGTACACTCCCCGCGTCCGGAGGATCGGAGAAGTCAAGGAGGACTGCTGATGACCGATATCAGGAAGCTGCTCGACGAGCTCGGCATCAAGGAGAGCAATCCCGGAGCCTGCGCCGGCGAGTGGATCTCGGTGGCCGGCGGCCGCGAGTTGGTGTCGATCAACCCCGCGGACGGCACCCCGATCGCCAAGGTGGTCCAGGCCGACGAGGCAGCCTACGAGCAGGTTGTCACAACCGCGCAGACGGCGTTCTCGTCGTGGCGGATGATGCCGGGCCCGCAACGGGGGCTCATCGTGAGGGAGCTGGGGGACGCTCTGCGCACAAACAAGGAACACCTCGGCCGGCTGGTGTCTCTAGAGATGGGCAAGATTCTCTCCGAGGGCCTCGGGGAGGTGCAGGAGATGATCGACATGTGTGACCTCGCAGTCGGCATGTCGCGCCAGCTCTCGGGTCTCACCATGCACTCCGAGCGTTCCCGCCACCGGATGTACGAGCAGTGGCATCCGCTCGGCATCGTCGGCATCATCACCGCCTTCAACTTCCCGGTCGCGGTATGGGCGTGGAACGCCGCCGTCGCCGCCGCCTGCGGCGACACCATGATCTGGAAGCCCTCGTCCTCAACGCCGCTGACCGCGATCGCCGTCCAGAACATCGTCAACCCGATCATGAAGCGGCACGGCCTCGAGGGCATCTTCAATCTCACGATCGGTTCCGGGTCACTGGTCGGCGAACGGATGATCAACGACCGCCGGGTGCCACTCGTCTCGTTCACCGGCTCATGCGACATGGGACGGCACGTCAGCGAGGCGGTGGCCCGCCGCTTCGGCCGCTCGATCCTCGAGCTGGGCGGCAACAATGGCGTCATCGTCACTGACGATGCCGACCAGGACCTCGCCCTGCGTGCGATCCTGTTTGCCGCTGTCGGCACCGCAGGCCAACGCTGCACGTCGCTGCGGCGGCTTTTCCTGCAGAAAGGCGCTGCGCCAGCGATGACCCAGCGACTGGTCAGCGCGTACGGCAGCATCCCGATCGGAGACCCCCTCGATCCGGGAACGCTGATGGGACCGATGGTCAACGAGGCCGCCGTGCAGTCTTACCTTTCGGCCATCGATACCATTCGCGAGCAGGGAGGCGAGATTCTGTACGGCGGCCGGCGCCTCGATCGCCCCGGATATTACGTCGAGCCAACCCTCGTCAGGGCGCATGCCGGCATGGAGATCACGCGCGACGAGACGTTCGCCCCCATCCTCTACATCTTCGAGTTCGATGAGCTCGAGCAGGCGATAGCCCTCCACAACTCGGTGGACCAGGGCCTGTCATCGGCGATCTTCACCTCCAACCTGTACACGGCGGAGCGTTTCCTGTCTCACGAGGGTTCGGACTGCGGCATCGCCAACGTCAACATCGGAACCTCCGGGGCGGAGATCGGCGGCGCGTTCGGCGGGGAGAAGGACACCGGCGGCGGACGTGAGGCGGGATCGGACGCCTGGAAGGCCTACATGCGCCGACAGACCTGTACCATCAACTGGGGCCGCGAGCTGCCGTTGGCCCAGGGCGTAACGTTCGACGTGGAGGGGTGAGATCGGTGGAAGGCCGGGTTCTGATCGTCGACGACGAACAGGGGGTCCGGAAGATCCTGCAGCGGATCCTGAGCGGCGCCGGTTATCAGGTCGATGAGGCGTCGGATGCTTTTCAGGCGCTGGACAGGCTCGACACGACGCCTCCCGACGCGATGCTGCTCGACATCAAGATGCCCGGCATGGACGGCTTGCGCTTGATGGAGAACCTCCGCCAGCGCGGGCTGGAGATCCCGGTAGTGATCCTCACCGGCCACGGCGACGAGTTCACGGCACGCGACTGCCTAGAGGCGGGAGCGGCCTCTTACCTGACCAAGCCGCCGGACCGCTCCGAGCTGCTGCTGGCAATCCGCGGCGCGGTTGCTCAAGGGCGCCTCGCCCGTCAAGAAACCACCGACCTCGAGCCGCCTCCACTGCTCGGCGACAGCCTCGTCATGCGCCGGCTGCGCGAGGAGATCGCGCGTGTTGCCCCGTCACGGGCAACCGTTCTCGTGCGAGGTGAGTCCGGCACCGGAAAGGAGCTGGTGGCTCGTCGTCTCCACCGTCTCTCGGCCCGAGCCAAGGCGGCCTTCATCCGCGTCAACTGCGCCGCCATCCCCGAGGAGTTGATCGAATCCGAGCTGTTCGGGCACGAGAAGGGCTCGTTCACTGGCGCCCACCGGCGACAGGTGGGGAAGTTCGTGCAAGCCAACGGCGGAACGATCTTCCTCGATGAGGTCGGCGACATGTCGCTTAAGACCCAGGCCAAGGTACTGCGCGTGCTTCAGGATGGCGAGGTCGAGCCGGTCGGCGCCGGCGAGCCCTTCACGGTCGATGTCCGGGTCATCGCAGCCACCAACAAGGACCTGGTACACGAGGTGACCGAGGGGAGGTTCCGCGAGGACCTCTACTACAGGCTCGCGGTGGTCATGTTGAGAACGCCCCCCTTGCGCGAGCACGCCGAGGACATCCCGCTGCTCGTGGAGCACCTGACGAGGGCCTCATGCGAGGAGTACAACCGACGCCTCAAGCGGTGGGACGAGGCGGCCCTCGCCGAGCTCTGCCGCTACGCATGGCCCGGCAACGTCCGCGAGCTCAAAAACACTGTCGAGCGCGCCGTCATCATGGAGCTCGATGATGTCATCCGCAGCATTGACTTTCTGGGCGCACCAGCCGCCGCGGAGACCAGCGGGCTACTGGACGCTCCGACGCTTCACGACTTCCAGCGGGCCGCGGAGCGAGCCTACATCGCCCATCAGCTGGAGCTCAACGGCTGGAACATTGCCGCCACGGCTCGCGCCATCGACACGCCGCGCTCCAACCTGTACAAGAAAATCCAGACCTACGGGATCGAACGGGAGCCCTCATGACGACGCCGTTGACCCTCGATGACCTGACCGCAGCGGGCGCCCACCGGCGTGGCCACTTCCGCCTCTCCTCAGGGCTGCATTCCGGCGACTACCTCCAGTGCGCCCTGTTCCTTGCCGACCCGCGTCGCGCCGAGCGTGCCGGCAGGCTCCTCGCGGCCGCCGTGTCACGGCTTGAGGTCGAGCCGGAGTTGATTGTGTCGCCCGCACTGGGTGGTCTCATTATCGGTCACGAAACGGCTCGCACCCTCGAGCTGCCTTTCATCTTCACCGAACGTCAGGAAGGCAACATGACCTTGCGTCGCGGCTTTGCAGTGAGATCGGGGCAACGAGCCGTTGTGGTCGAGGACGTGGTGACCACAGGAAAGTCGACGCGCGAGGTCATCGAGGTTCTGGAGAAGGCGGGCGCGCGGGTCATCGCCCTGGCGTCAATCGTGAACCGTTCCGGCAGCGAGAATCCGTTCGACAACCTACCCTATGCGGCCCTGCTGACGGTGAGCTTCCCGACCTGGGACCCCGCTCAGTGCCCGCTGTGTGCGGAGGGCAGGCCGATCGAGAAGCCCGGCTCCCGCCCCGTCTCGCTCTAGCTCGCGTCAAGGGTGCGGGCCGTAGGCCGCGGATCTGTCGGTGAGGCGCCGACTAGCTCCCGATTCACCACAGTCAGTGGCACACCGGCTCTTGCCTAGGAGTCTCCGTGCCTTCGGCGTGGTCGCTGGTTCTCTGCCAGCACGCGCTTGCGCAGGCGGACCTCCGATGGCGTGACCTCGACCAGCTCGTCGCCGTCGATCCACTCCAGGGCACGATCCAAGGTCATCCGTTGCGGGGGTGCGAGACGGAGCGCTTCGTCGGCTCCTGCCGCCCGCATGTTGGTCAGCTTCTTTTCGCGCGTGACGTTCACGACAAGGTCGTTCTCGCGGTTGTACTGGCCGACGATCATTCCCTCGTAGACGTCGACTCCCGGACGCACGAACAGCGTGCCGCGCGGCTGCAGGTGGTACAGCGCGTACGGCGTCGCTCGACCCGGCCGGTCGGCCACCATGGCGCCGGTGGTGCGGCCCGGGATCTCTCCTTGCCACGGCTCGTGGCCGTCGAAGAGCGTGTTGAGGATCCCGGTTCCCCTGGTATCGGTAAGGAACTCGGAGCGGAAACCGATCAGGCCCCGGGTCGGCACCCGGAACTCCAACCGCACGCGGCCGTGTCCGTGATTGGTCATCTTGAGCATCCGCCCACGCCGCCCGCCGAGCTTCTGGGTGACGATCCCGGTGAACTCCTCGGGGCAGTCCACCAGCACCAACTCCATCGGCTCCTGGAGCCGCCCGTCGACCTCGCGGGTCAGGATCTGCGGTTGCGACACGCTGAGCTCGTACCCTTCGCGCCGCAACGTCTCGATCAGGACTGCCATCTGCAGCTCGCCGCGCCCCATCACCTGAAAGGCGTCCGCATCCAGAACCTCGAGGCGCAGGCTCACGTTGTGAAGCGTCTCCTTCTCCAGACGCCCGAGGATCTGGCGCGAGGTGACGTAGCTCCCCTCCCGCCCGCCGAACGGCGAGGTGTTGGGCGAGAACACCATCGCAAGGGTGGGCTCGTCAACCACGATGCGCTTCATGGGCCGCGGCCGCTCCAGATCGGTGAGCGTGTCGCCGATGGAGACCTCACCCAGCCCGGCCAGGGCTACGATGTCCCCGGTCACGGCCTCGTCGACCTCGAGACGATCGAGCCCCTCATGGGTGTAGAGAGTGCCTACCTTGGCTTCGCCCAGGCCCCCGGCACGCGACACAGCCACTCTGGCACCGGCCTCGAGGCGACCGTTGAAGATGCGCCCAATGGCCAACCGCCCCACGTAATCGTTGTAATCCAAGTTGGTTACCAGGAGCTGCAGCGGCTGCTCCGGATCACCACTCGGCGGCGGCAAGGTGTCGACGATCTCGTCAAGCAGTGGCCGCAGGTCCCTGGAAGCGTCGCCCAGCTCACGGTGTGCGATCCCCTTGCGTGCGTCCGTGAAGAAGACGGGGAGATCGAGCTGCTCGTCGTTGGCATCGAGATCGATGAAGAGGTCGTAGACCTCGTTGAGCACCTCCTCGGGCCGTGCATCGTCGCGGTCGATCTTGTTGATGGCCAGGATCGCCGGCAGCCCGAGCTGGAGTGCCTTTTCGAGCACGAACCGGGTTTGGGGCAATGGCCCCTCGGCGGCGTCTACGAGCAGCAAGACGCCGTCGACCATTTGCAGCGTGCGCTCAACCTCACCGCCAAAGTCGGCGTGGCCAGGAGTGTCCACAATGTTGATCTTGACGCCGCGGTAGCGGACCGCGGTGTTCTTCGCCAGAATCGTGATGCCGCGCTCCCGCTCGAGGTCGTTGGAGTCCATCACGCGCTCGGCGACGCGCTGGTTGGAACGGAAGATCCCGCTCTGCCACAGCATGGCGTCGACCAAGGTCGTCTTGCCGTGGTCGACATGGGCGATGATGGCAATGTTTCTGAATAACAGCTCGGTCATCTCTCGCGTCCCCCGAAGGCAGCGGCTTTTACCACTCCGCGGCTTGGAAGTCAAAGCCCTCTCTGGTGCTGGTCGGTCCGCGCGACGCACGCAAACCCGTTGGCTGTGGTACAAGAACGGCATGACGCGCCATGCTCGCCTCGCAGCTCCGCTTGCCCTGTCGTTCCTGACCGCGATGCTCCTGGGAACGACCGTCCTGATCACCGGCTGCAGCCGGAAAACGTCCCCGAACGCCGACCCGCAGTTCCTTGCCGAGGAGCAGGCGTGGCGGGCACACCGCCTGGAGAGCCTCACCTCCGAGGACGGATGGCTGACCTTGGTCGGCCTGTTCTGGCTCGAACCAGGAAGAAACGACTTCGGATCGGACCTGTCCAACTCGGTCGTCATCCCCGAGACCGCCGGTCACGCCGGCCGCTTCGAACTCGCAACCAACGGCACCGTCACAATCGACTGTAACCCGGATGCGGGCGTCACCGTCGCCGGCGAGCCGGTGACCCGACGAGCCCTGGCGAGCGACGCCGACGGCGCCCCGGACGTGCTTCACGCCGGGCGGATCTCCTTCTACCTGATCAAGCGGGGAACCAGGTTCGCGATCAGGGTGAAGGACCCGCAGGCGGAGACGAGGACCGGTTTTCTCGGACTCCAGTACTTCCCACCCGATCCCGAGTACCGGGTCAAGGGCAGGTTGGTGAGGTTCGAGAAGCCGCAGCCCGTGGATGTGCCGACGGTCGTCGGCTCGACGCAGCAGATGCTGGTCCCCGGCATCGTCCACTTCACCCTCGAAGGCCACCAGCTGAGTCTCAAACCGCTGGTTGAGTCCCCAAAGGACCAGGAGCTGTTCTTCGTCTTTCGCGACGCGACCAGCGGCAGCCAGACATATGGAGCAGGACGGTTCCTGTCGGCAGCGGCTCCGGACGACAACGGTACGGTCGTTCTCGACTTCAACCGCGCGTACAACCCGCCCTGCGCCTTCACGCCGTTCGCGACCTGTCCGCTGCCGATTCCCGGCAACGATCTACCGATCGCGGTTCGTGCGGGCGAAAAGGCGTACGCGGGCGGCCACCACAAGTAACCAAGACTGCTGGAGGCTCGTTCGTACTACTGGGACACTGCTCGCCAAACGAGTAGTCTCCTCCTCCGGCCCGCACCGCCCCCACCCCGTGCGGACCGGGGCGAGCTCTGCAGCGACCTCGGGCTCGGCAACACAGTAGAGCGCCGGCCTTGCCCGAAGCCCGAGCCGAGCGGTGGAGTTTGAGGTGAGGATTCGAGATAATGGAGCCACCGAAAGGGGCATTCCCATGGCCGATGTCATCTCATTCGATATCTACCTCCTGGGTTTGCGAGATCCGTCGCCGGCAGGTCGAACCCGGTTTGCCAGTGCCTTCGAACGGTTGACGGGACACTCCACCGAGGAGAGCCTGGAGCTCCTGCGCCGCCCCTCGGCTCCGTTGTTCCAGCGTCTGTCTTCCGACCAGGCTCGAACCACCGTCAACGCTCTCGACGATGCCGGCGTCTGCATCGAGGTCCGACCAAACACGGAAATGCCTCCGGCCGAGGAAGGATCGCTCGCGACCCAGGAGTGCCCGCGGTGCGGCTTCGTCCAGCCAACCACCGATCCAGAATGCGCCCGCTGCGGCCTCGTGTTCGCCAAGTGGGAACGCGAGCAGGTGCAGCGCATGCAGCGCGAGGCCCGCCTCGAGGAGGCTGTCACGAAGGCGATTCAAGTGCGGCGAGAGTGGGATGACCGGGCCAAGGGCTACCTCGAGAGTCACCCTCTGGACAAGGACGCCACGGTTCTCTTCGCACAGGCGCTGGGACAGGAGGAGATTCCGTTCTTGCTCCTGCGCAGCGACGAAGGGCCGCTGCTTCTGACCTCGCGCCGCTTTCTCACCCAGCGCGAAGAGGGTACGTTGTCGTTCCCGTTCGAGCTCGTCGCCGACGTCGACATCGGCGGCAAGCTGGTCCAGAAGAAGGACAAGGTTCGGCTTCAGCTCACGTTCGAGGTGCCAATCGAGCTCGGGGAGAAGGTCTCGAAGAGCCTCGCGTGGCAGCTGGACAAGGAGTCGAGCTTCTCCGCCAACGTCATCATGGACTGGGCGTTCGCACGGCGCTTCATCTGCGGGTCTTGCGGCGCCAAGGACCTCGACTTTCGTTCCGAAGGCAAGCAGATCCACGCCCGCTGCATGCACTGCGCAACCGATCACGAGATCGACGTCGTCGAAGCCCTGGCGGTCCCCGTCGTCCAGGAGTAGCCCGGGGACACCGAGCCGCGACGTGTACAATCCCACGCGGAGGTGGCCATGGCGGGGGAGCTTCGGCTCTACAATACCCTCACCCGAAGGCTCGAGACGTTTGCGCCCATCGAGCCTGGGCACGCCCGCCTCTACACCTGTGGACCCACCGTCTATGACCACGTTCACATCGGCAACCTCCGCACCTTCCTGTTCGAGGATGTGCTGAGACGCACGTTGAAGCTCTTCGGGTACCGCGTTACCCAGGTCATGAACCTGACCGACGTCGATGACAAGACGATCCTGGGCGCCCAAAGGGCCGGGCTGGACCTTCGCACCTACACCGACCGGTACGTCGAAGCCTTCTTCGAGGACCTGGCAACACTGCGGGCCGAGGCGGCGGAGCACTACCCCCGCGCCACCGACTACATCGAACAGATGGTCGCGCTCGTCCAGCGCCTCAGCGACAACGGCCTTACCTACACCTCGGCCGGTTCCGTGTACTACCGGATCTCGGGTTTCCCCGGCTACGGCAAGCTGTCCGGCGTTCGCCCGGAGGCCAACCTGGCAGGGGCACGAGTCGATTCCGACGAGTACGAAAAGGAGGACGCACGAGACTTCGTGCTGTGGAAGGCGGCACGCGAGGGAGAACCTGCTTGGGAGACCGCCCTCGGTCGTGGGCGGCCGGGCTGGCATCTGGAATGCTCCGCCATGTCGATGAGCCTTCTCGGCGACAGCTTCGACATCCACACCGGTGCCGTCGACAACATCTTCCCTCACCACGAGAACGAGATCGCACAGTCGGAGGGCGCCACGAACGCTCCGTTCGTCCGCTACTGGCTTCACGCCGAGCACCTCATCGTCGAGGGCGAGAAGATGGCCAAGTCGAAGGGGAACTTCTTCACCCTCAGGGATCTGCTCGCGCGGGGCCACGACCCTCTGGCTATCCGCTATCTGCTGATCTCGGTCCCGTACCGACAGAAGCTGAACTTCACGTTCGACGGTCTCCACGCTGCCGATCAGGCGATTGACCGGATCTCGAACACGCTTCACCGGCTGCGGACTACACCGATCGCGACCGGACCCGGTGCCCTGCCAGCTGAGGAGATTGCCCGGTTTCGCAACGACTTCCTCGAGGCTCTGGGCGACGACCTCAACACTGCCCGTGCACTGGCCGCACTCCACACGCTGCTGCGCACGGTCAATATCGCCCTTGACGCAGGTGGTCTGTCTGGGGCTGCTCATGCGAACGTCCTTGCGGCGCTCGGCGAGGCAGACGCGGTGCTCGACCTGATGCCGGCAGCCGCCGACCCTGGACCGGCAGACGAGGAGCACATCCAACGCATGATCGATGAGCGCAACGGAGCCCGCGCCGCCCGCGACTTCTCCCGCGCCGACACAATTCGCGACCAGCTGCGCGAGCAGGGAATTCTGCTCGAGGACACGGCGCACGGCACCGTGTGGCGCCGGGAACGATAGGACGGGCCGGGATGGATCTGTCGTCGCTCCCGGCCATCGTGGCTTCAGCCTTCTTCGTCAGCTTCGCGACCGTCGTCATCCCCAGCCCGAGCACACTGGCAGCGAGCCGCTACGCGGTGACTCAGGGCACCCGTGCGGCAGCTGCCTGCCTCAGTGCGGTCGTGATGCTGGACATCCTCGTCTTTCTCGGCCTGGCGCTGGGGCTGCAACCATGGCTGCGCAGCATCGGGGGCTCCCAGTACATGCCGCCGATCGCCGGCACCCTGCTCGTGATTGCTGGAACTGCCATGATCATCGCCGCCCCCAAGGACGTCTCTCGCCTGGTCAGTCAACGCGGCAAGAAACTCGCCGATCGCGAGCAGGCACTCCACGGCCCCTTTATCTCCGGCCTCCTGATTCCGCTCGCCAACCCCGGCTACTGGATCTGGTGGACCACCGTCGGTACGGCATTCGTGCACGCGTCCCGCCACTGGGGCCGCCTCGGCCTGACAGCCGTCCTGCTCGGTTTTCTGGCCGGCGTCCTCTCGTGGTACCTACCTCTGCTGTACGCCCTGCACCGCGGCCGACAGATCTTCTCGCCAAAGGCGCAGCAGCGCCTCCTCACCATCGTTGGCGTGGCCATGGTCGGCTTCGGCCTCTTCCTGCTCTGGCACACCTTCACCGGCATCGCGTAGCCCGGATATCCCGGCCCAGAAGGCAACTCTCCCCAGAAACGACCCCCGAGATGTGCGGCCGAAGGCCGCGGATCTGGCGTGGCGGGCTCATGCACTCGCGATTCGCTGCGACCGCGAATGATGACCCGGGCTCAATGCAGCAGCTTGGAGGGGGGCACGAGGGTGACGCCGCGGGCAGAAAACCGCTCCGCCTCGCGTTCCAGCACCCGCAGTGTCCGGGCGTGCATGTGGCCGATGGCGATCGCCGACCCATCTCTGCGGGCGAGGTAGATCGCTTCATCAAGCTGGCGTTCGATGGCGTTGGCGTGCCCGTCATTGTCCAGGAAGACGTTGCGTCGCCCAGTGGGAATGCCCTGCGCCCGCGCCGCTTCCTCGGCGACGGTGCCGGCCGTAGTGCGGGAGTCCAGGAACTTCAGGCCCCGGCCCGCGATCTCCTGCATCACCCACGTCATCGTCCGCAGATTCTCGGTTGCCAGAGACCCCATGTGGTTGTTGACACCGACGATGAATGGAACGTTGTTGAGCGCGGAGCGCACGGTGGTGCGCACCTCCCGTTCCGGCATGGACACCAGGATGGCGCCCGGCCCGGGATTCTCCTTGGGGTAGCCGCGTGGCTCCATTGGCAGGTGTAACCACACCTCGTGCCCCGTTCGGTGGAGCTCGGCCGCGGTGTCCACCGAGTGGGGCAGGAACGGCAGCACCGCGACCGCGATCGCCTCCGGCAAGGCCGCTGCCTCCGGCACCAGCTCGCGGTTCTGGCCTGCATCGTCGAGGAGGATGGCCAGGCGCCCATGGGCCGATGCCGGGAGGGTGGGTCGCTCCGTCGGCCTTGGGGGGGCCGTCGGCGGCTTCGTAGGTACGCTGGCCGCTTTCCCGCCCGCGACCCGCAGGTGAATATCGAAAGCCTCACCCTCGAGATCGACCCGGATCCGGCCGTCATCCGACTCCCAACGGGGCGGAGTGCTGAGCCGTCCCTGCCACGTGGCAGTTTCCGCCTTGAGGTCGCCGCGCAGCAGGCGTACCGCTTCCTGGTCGGGCAGCGAAATCTTCCAGGTTCTGACGAAGACGCCTCCGACCCTGCGGATCGGGTCATCGGCATCGATCTCGGCTGGCCGCGCGCCGCGCCGGCCAGCGAGCGTCCGCAGGCGGTCTCCGAAGTCCGCCCGGGCGACCGCGTGGTGAGCAGTCGCCGCACCCCGGTCACGAGCGAAGTACCAGACCGCACCTGCGATCACAATCAGACAGGCCAACAGCGCCAGGGCCCGTAGCTGCGGTGTCTGTTTGGAACGGGACTTCTTACGCCGCTGCGGCATGCCGCCCTTCTCGTGCGATCTCGAGGGCCCGCTGGAGGGCCGGGTCCTCTTCCGGCTTCGCCGGCTGCGCAACCTTGATGTCCGGTTCAACGCCGTTGCCGTCGATTGCCTTCCCGTCGGCCCGCATCCAGTGGGCAACAGGGATCCACAGGTGGAGGTCCCCTTCGCTCACGAACATCATGTGAGGTGCATGTCCCAGCGTGGGACCTCCCACCAGTTTGCACCCCCCCGCCTGCAGCGCCGCAGCGAGAATCTCGCCAACGCCCTCCGTGTCGCCCCCGATCACCACCACGGGTGGCGGACCGGCGAGTGACTTGGAGCTCGCTGGGAAGTTCCGCTCTCCAGCTCGACGGCCTTTCCAGTTGCCGAGCTGTCCGCGGCCGATGAAAAGGTCGGCGACAGCCAGCGCCTCGTCCTCGACCCCCCAGCTGAGCGCGCGCAGATCGAGCACCCTGGGTCCCTCACCGGCAGCCGACGCGACCGCTGCTGCGGTACCCGCGGGCAAAGCGTGCAGCGAGATCACCACCACGCCGTCGCGGACCTCGTGGTCGATGCTGTGCGGCTGCCACTTCCGAGCCTCGAGCTCGACCGTGCGCCGTTTCTCCACCTGCCGGTCGACGACGACAAGGCTGAGGGCACCGCCGGCCTTCTCGCGCTCGGCGAGCATCAGCCGGACCCTCCACAGCGGCATCCCACGGGTCGGCCGCCCTTCCACCTTCTCCAGGATCTCCCACGGCGCAAAACCTGCTGCATCGGCCGGTGACCCTGCCACCACGCCTCTCACTGCTGCAGTCCCGAAGCGCAGCCCGAGCTCGATACCGAAGGGTGGCGGTCCGGCGAGCAGCTCCTTGTACGGCCCCAGCTCTGCGTCGTTGAGCTCCGCCGCCCACGGGTCGACCGACTCGACAATCCCGCCATCGAGCCCCTCGCCCAAAGCTCCAAGATCGACCTTGTCGACGTACTGGGTATGGATCAGGTGCACGACCTCCGCGAGGTTGCCGAGAGCTCGGTACAGATCGTCCTTGAAGCTGCGGTCTGCAAGCACCAGACCCGTGCCACACAGGACCACCGTCAGTGATGCGATCAGGAGGATGGTTCGGGCTCTACGGATGTTCAGGATCGTCCCTCCTTGAGTCGAAGCCACGTGAGCGGGTTCGACGCCTTGCCACGATCGCGGAACTCGAGGTACAGGTTGCCGCCGTCGCCCGCGGGCGGGGTCAGACCGAGGTGCGTTCCCATGACCACGTTCTGGTCCCGCCGTACGAGGATTGTAGCAAGCCCCGCCACCAGCGAGTATACGTCCCGTCCATGGTCCAAAACGACCATGTTGCCGTAGCCCTTGAAGTATCTCGCGTAGGCCACCACTCCAGGGAACACCGCCTCCACCGGGCTACCCCCGGTCACCCGCAACCGAAGCCCGTTGCAAACGGTGTATGTGGCATAGCGCGGCAGCCGATGCCGACCGAAGGTCTCGACAATCTCGCCTGTAGCCGGCCACGGCAGCGCACCGCGGTAGCGACGAATATCATCCCGACCGGTCACGCGCCGGTGGGAGGCCAACACCCCGAGCAGTCGTTCTAAAGCCTGCTCGCGTTGCTGCATCTCCGCCAGCCGGTTCTCGGTGCTGCTACGTCGGTGTTCGAGCCGCCGCCGCTCGCGACTGACCTGCGTCCGCACTGTCTCGAGCTCACGTCGGCGTGCCTCCAGCTCGACCGCCTCACCCTGCGCGCGGCTCAGCACGGCGCTCAGCTCGTTGAGCCGCTTTCGGTGCTGCGTCTCGAGCCTGCCATACTCATCGAGCAGGCGCAGCTGGCCGGAGGTCATGACCGAGATCGTCCCCATGGCCCGCCCCAACTGACCACCGCGGGCAGCATCAAACAGCAGCTGCAACGGTCCGGGGCGCCCGAGCAGCGCCATCATCTGGAGCTGCTGGTTCAGTACCCCCAGCCGCTGCTGCATTTCCTTGGCTGTCCGTTCCGCCTCGGCACGCAGACGGATAATCTCGTCGCGACTGCCGGTAAGTACCAGCTCGAGCTCTTCGACCCGTGCCTGCGCCAGGTCGAGCTGCGCCGTCAGCTTGAGCTCCTTGGAACGAGCGTCCGCGGTCCGGCGGTCCAGGTCGTCGAGCTCCTGCTTCAGCTGACGGATACGACTGCGGACGACCTCCAGCTGCGGCTTCACCGGCCCGACCGACGACGAGCCCTCGAGGACTCCTGCAGCTATTACGAGGAGCACCGCGAGGAGCGGAAACGCCCTGCTGCGCATCGGCTCCTCAGCCGCCGGTACGGATGAACGGAGTTCCCTCCAGCTTCTCGGGAGGCTCCTGCTTGAGGAGGCCCAACACCGTAGGGTACACGTCGATCATGTCGACCTGCTGGCGCTCGAGAGGGCGGTTGGCGAACAGGATGCCCTGCACGACGGCCGGGTTCATCGTGCAGTGGTCGCCGCTCCACGGCCGCGCATTGTCCATGAACAGCTCGGACGGCATCCCGCCCAACGCGCTCTGCCAGGAGATGCGGTAGTTCTGAGCGGTGGTCACGATCATGTCGGGAACGATGTCCGGATCGAACGTGTGGTACACCTCTTCGCGCATGTAGACCTTGGCCACGGGGTGAACCCCGGTCTCGGGATCGACAATCGCCTCCAGGCGCCGAGCCAGCTCCCGGCGGAGGTTCTCATACTCGCTGCCGGCCGCTACGGTACCCTTCGCCTCGCGCCCCTTCAGGTTGATGTAAAGCCCGCCAAGGCCCAGCGAGTAGGCCTTGCTGCGGCTCCAATCGACGTTGGGCCAGAACTGGCCGCGGTCGAACAGCGTCTCCAGGTCCTGAACCTTGCCCTTACCGCCCGTCAGTGCCAGGTATCCGTTGCGGGCCAGCCAGGTGTTGATGTTGAACGAGCGTCGCCAACTCGAGAAACCGTGGTCCGACAGCACGATGAGTACGTCATTGGGATGCAGGCTCTTTTCAACCTCGCCGACGATCGAGTCCATGGTCTTGTAGGTGTCGAGGAACGCCTTCTGGTATCGGGGAGCGCGCGCAGGATCGTACGCCGGATGGCCCGGGTCCATGAAACGGAAGAGGATGTGACCGACCCGGTCGGTGAACTCGAAGTACTGGACCAGGAGCCGCTCGTTGCCGACGAGGAACCTTCTGAGCTGTGCGCGGAACGCCTCCTCGGTATTCTTCACGTCCTCGAGAAATACGTCCTCATCGACCACTCTTTCGCTCACACCCCATGTGTCGACAGCCCAGCCCGCGGTCTTGTATGGACCCACCTCACGTTTGAGGATGGCCGCCCAGTTTGCGGGCGCCGAGATCAGGAAGCCGGGCGGCAGGTGTTCCGGATCGAACTGCAACGACGTCAGGTAGAGGCGGATCTCCGGGTTGAGCTGGAGCAACCGGAAGCGGGCCAGAGCATGCACCGCGAGCAGCGGGTTGAACTTGAACGCTACCGACATCCATGGGCTCCACTCGCCAGGATGCAGGGTCACGTGTTGGCCACAGGTCTCGAGCTCGAGGGCTTTGCGGTCCTTGGCAACCGTCAGCGTCAGGGGGGCATCGATTTCCGGCGGCGATCCGAAGAGCCGGTTCGGGGGGCCGGGAATCTTGGTGTGGATAGTGCCGCTGGCCTTCGAGAGGTGGACCACCTCGATGGAGAACTCGTTGTCCGAACCGAGGTTGAAGAAGGGATCTGACGTGAACAGCGACGGACTGCCGATTCGCCCCCGCACATCGGGCACGCCCAGGCCGGACAGCAGGTGCCCATTTGGGAACGGCCGCGCCGGGAAGGTCACAGGGATGCGCCCGACCACTGACTCGATCCCGTGCTCACCCGCTACTCGCCAGAAGGGCGTGCCCTGACGGTTGTTGATGACCTGTGGGATCTTGGTCGGGACCCAGTGGCTTCCGACCCAGAAGGCGCCGGCTCCCAACAGGACAGCCGGCAGCAGCGCCGTCGCCCACGCCCAACGTCGCTTGAACAGCCTCAGCGGCACGAAAAGCAGCAGCCAGCCGGCTACCGCGGCGATTGCCAGCAGAACCACCGGGTTGTGCTTCCCCCACAGGAACTGGCGCTCGGTTTCCTGTGCGACCCCGAACGCCGGCATGTAGGTGTTTGGGTCACGGACCAGGAAGTCGAAGATCCGGGTGCCTCCGGGATCGCGACCGGTCGTGAAGGTCGACCACGAGACCGGCGTCTGAGCTGGAACCGTGGGATTCAGCCGCGCGTATCCGCCCGCCTCCGCCAGCCTGGCGAGGTTGGGCAGCTCGCCTTCGGCCATCCACTTCTCGGTCAGGCGCGCATCGGCGCCGTCGAAACCGAGGATGATCAGACGCCCGTCAGCGGCCGCCATGGCGCTGCCGCTGACGGCCATCACCGCAACGGCAATGAGGAGCCATCGTTTCATGGCTAGCGATTGTAGCCGACCTCTGGGGGCATGTGCTGCGCATCCAGCCCGCCTAGCCAAGAAAGAGACCCAAAGGCCTCCTGGCCGTGTCCGCGGCACCGGTTCCTGTCGAACGTCAATCCACCCCGAAACCAGCCTTCGGCCCTGCTGCAGCTACAGCAATGTCTCGATTTCCTCGGAGATTGTCTTCTCGTCTCCCGGCTCGAAACCGAGGTGGTAGTACATGATCTTGCCGTCTCGGTCGATCACGTAGGCAGTCGGAAACGAGTGAACACCGAACAGGCCATGAACCACGTTGGCGTTGTCATTGTCCTCGAGGAAGCTGTACGTCAGGCCCTTCTCCGCGATGAACTTCTTGGCAGCATCGGTGTTGTGCGTGGCCTCCACGGCAACGACCCTGAACCCGCGGTCCCGGTACTTCTCGTAAAGCGGCTGCAGGCGCGGCAACTCCGCGCGGCAACCGCCTCAGGTGGGGAACCAGAACGCCAGGTAGGTCACCTTCCCTTCCAGGGATGAAAGCTTGTGGTTCGTGCCCTTGTAGTCGGGCAGCTTGAAGTCATCGACCTTGCGGGCCCGCCGTTCGCGCTCCTTCCACAGGTAGGCATCAAAGCCCGCCTCCGAGCCATGACGACCGGCGTACGCCTTGCGCAAGTCCGCCAGAGCCGTGTCATTGGCTCCGAACAGGGCCGATGGCTCCAGCAGCTCGCTTGCACGGGCCCAGTTGCCCTGCGCCAGCTCGGCCTCGCCCCAGAACTGCCGTAGGGGCGTGTTGCAGACACCGAGGTAGTTGAACGTGGCATCTTTGTCCGCCGTCTTGAACAGGCTCATGGCCTCGTCCTGGTGTCCCAGGTTGAACAGCGCCCATGCCTTGTAGGCGAGGGCATACGTGGACCGCCGGCTCACGGCGCGCTTGATCGCGGCGTCGCCCGCCTTGCTGTTGGGATGGTCGGCCCTGTACGTCTCAGGGGTCGCCTGGCCCAGCGCCAGGTCGGCCCGCGCCTCGGCCAGCTGCCACCTCTCGTGCTTCGCCGCCGCCTCCATGACATCCAAGTTCTCGTTGAAGGTCAGAGGTCGCTTGCCCTCGAGGCCTTGAACGAGCTGATCGAGGTCGATCGGCTTGTTGACCTCATAGGACAACGGCAGCAGCTCCATCCCGACCTCGAAGCGGACCTCGGGATCCGTCACCTTCTGAAGCGCACCGTCAACCGTGGCAAACGCTCGATCAGGCTCTTTCAGCTGATGGCCTTCGTACTCGATCACGAGGCTGGCCATACCGGCCGCATGCTGGCCGCCCGGGTACTTCCCCAGGTAGTCCTCGCCAATCTTGGCCTTTTGCTGCGAAGTCTCGGCTTTGTAGTAGGCGGCCTTCGCCGCCTTGTACGCGCCGGCCTCACTCTGTGCCGGCGCCTGGAGCTTGGAGCACCCCGGCGCAATCGTCGCGGCCACGGCCACGGCCGCCACGAGCAATCCCCGCTTTCGCATCCCCTACCTCCTTCCCTCGTCGTCCTGCCGGACGGAGCATGTCAAGTCAAGACAGTGTACATGGTCAGCGGTGACCGACGACCGCCACCCCCGGCTCCTGGCGCCACCTTACTCGGTCGCGGTGAGCTGGGCCAGGGCCAGGTCGTAACGCGGATCGTATGCATCCTCGCCCTCCCCGACCCAGAACTCGGCGCCCACCCTGCGGCCATTGACCCAGCTCACGAGAACCTGCTTGACGAAGCGCGTTCGCTCTGCGTGGGTGAGCTCGAGCTCGACCACGGCGCGGGTCCCCGGCACTGCCCTTTCTCCCTCACCGATGTCGAAGGCAAGGCCGGTCCGTGACAGGTTGCGCACGGTCATCTGATGCACAGCGGCCTCTCCTTCCGTCCGGTAGGTCCCGGGCAGGCAGACCTCCCGGCGGGTCGAGACTCGGTGCTCGAGATAGACGATGTGGGATCGGCCACAGCTGCAACGAAACCGCTCCCGCAGCGGTGTCGACCAGCCCGACCGCCTTGGAACCTGCAGGGTCGTCACCGCACCACATTCCCGGCACACGAACCACGCTCTGTCATCGGCATCTACGAAGATGCGTTTCTTCCGTGCCATCGGTCTGTCCCCTTCGCTACAAACTCAGGGAGCTGTCCGCGCCACCCATCACTCTCAATATGGCGCTGGGCAACAAAGGGTTGTATCGAACGGCGGCCCTGCCTGGTGTATCCTCGCCTCCCCGGCATCCCGGCCGAGGGTTTCGGAGGTCGGCCTGATGCGACGTTTGGTGCTGGTGCTGCTTCTCTTCACCGCTGTCATCGCTCATTCCAACAACGGCGACTGGTACCAGCATTTCGCGGCTGGTGAGTGGTACTACGCTCATGGCCAGGTCGAGCGTGCCGAGACAGAGCTCAAGGCGGCACTGCGGATTGCCAACGGGTTTCGACCTGGGGACCGGCGGCTCGAACGAACCCTGGAGGACCTCGGCCGCCTGTACGAGCACCAAGGGCAGCTCGACCAGGCCCAATCGATGTACGGCCTGTTGGTCGCGGCAATCGAGGTGCGCGCCGGCGAGGACAGCCCAGAGCTGCTCGACGCTCTTGCTGCGCTCGGCCGCGTCGCCGTTGCCGCCGGCGATCCTGCAACCGCCGAAGCTAGCTTCGGCCGCTACGCCAAGCTGGCCGCCGCCAACCCCGCTGCGGACCCCGACCAACACCGGCTGGTGCTGGCCGCACTGGCACGGATGGCTGTCCTGGACGGGCACGAGGGCGACGCACTTTCTTACCAGCGTCAGGCCGTCGCGCTTCTCGACTCCGGCACGGCTGACAACGCAGAGCGGGCAGCCATGCTCGAGACGCTGGCCAAGCTCGAGCTACGCCACGGCTCACCGGAGGCCGGTGAGCAGCTCTTGATCAAGGCCTTCAAGCTCGTAGCAAAAGGGGATCGGCCGGAGGATGCCGCCATCGTGCTGGCACGCGGCGCCGCTCTCGCCCTCGGCGCCGGTCATCCGAACATAGCGGACCAGTTAGCCAATCGGGCATTGGCGAGCCAACCGTCGGAGAAGGCGCAGCTCGCCGCCCGCGCGACTCTCGCCGACGCAGCATGGCTGCAGATGCCGCACAGCGATGCCGGGCTCGTGGACCTGATGGGGGCTGGGAAAGGAAAACCCGCGGTCGAGGAGGCACGTCGGCGGCTCGAGGAGCTGGCCGCGCTCCAGAAGCGGCAGCTCCCGCCCGACGACCCGGCGCTGGTGCAGACCCGACAGCGGCTCCTGCGCTGTGCCGCCCTCGCCGGCGACACCGACACCGTCCTCACCTCGCTCACACAGCTCATCGGCGAATACCGTGAGTCCGGGAACACCGCCGCGGAGCTCCGCGCCCTCCAAGATCGGGCCGCTCTCCTGACCACCGCCGGCCGCTCTACACAGGCCGTCGATGCGAACGCGGAGCTCCTGCATCGCCTGGAGAACGTCCGCGGAGCCAGCGACCAGTCACTGCTGCCGGTCCTGCAACGGCAGTATGGTCTGCTGCGCTCCCTACATCGCAAGAAAGAGGCGCGCGCCATCAAGAAGCGGTTGCGCCGCCTGGAGCGAGCCCTCAACCGCCGCTGACACAATGACCGGGTCAGGTCCTCGTCAGGGCGGAGCCGACAAACTGCTCGGCATCCGCGGTAGCTTGGCCCATCACCCTGGAAACCACGCCTCCGAACATGCGTCGCAGAAGGCGCGTATTGGCCCGCGAGACGGTCACCTCACCGTCGGCCGTCATGTACACCGCCACACGACACGGCATCAGCGAGCTGGCCATCCGGCCGCCGTCGTTGCCGAGGACCACTGCCGCGTAGTCGGGCCGGCTGAGCTCGATAACGGAGGCTGGAAGTAACAGGTGACCTGACGCCTCTTGCGCCGAGCCGTGCAGCTGGTGCACGATCGGTACTCTCCAACCGCTCTTCTCGGCCTCCTTGACGATGCCCTCGACAGTCTCATCGAAACCGAGCGGGCTTGCTTTCTCGACAATCAGCAAGTGCCGGGCGAGCAGCCGTAAGGCCAAAGCTGCGCCAGCCAGACCCAGCGTGACCCCAGCGACCGCAGCGACGAGGAGCTCTGTTCCCATCCGGTCCTCCCTTCGTCACGATCACTATATCACTATTTAGTTATTCTCTTCAACGATACCGCAGAAGACCTTCACCCTGGCCTTGTTGAGGACCGGGCTGTCACGACCGTGAGGAAGAGCGACCTACCGGACGACCGGAAGGACAAAGACCGCGGCGCCGCTTCTGCTGTCGACGATCGTAGCGTACGCCGCAAAGGTGTCGTTGGCGGTGAGAACCACCTGGTAGCCATCTGCCTTGCTGACCCGGTAGGAAAGCAGAAAATCGTTGATCTGCACCTGCGAGCCCGGCTCGACACCATAGCTTGCCGCGCCAACCCGCTGCCCGTGGGCGTCGACCAGCACTGCGTGGACCCTGATGGCGTTCTCTCCTGGGTTGAAGAACCCGACGTTGGTGCGGAACGACGAGCTGCGGACGAGCGGCACCAGCACGCCCTCGCCTCCAGCACGAACCATCTCTTCGCGGGTCAACGCCGGCACCATTTGCCCCACCGAGCTCTGCCCGCGGGCGTTGTAGACTCGGCAGCGCACCACCACGCCCTCCGAACCCGCAAAGCGAAGCGCCCCCGTACTCCCCGGGGGAACCACATCCCGCAGGTGAACCGTCTCGCCGGGACCGATGCTGATTGGAGAAACCTCCTCGGCCAGCAGCCGCGAGTTGTCGCTGCCGGAGGGCAGGAAGGTCAGAACGTAGGTTCCAACCGCGTCGGAGACGTTCGACACCCACAGCTCGGTGTTCCAGTAAGCACCTTCGGCTCCCTGGACCTGTGCCACGACCGGAATGAACCGCTCCCCGCCCACAGCCGCCGTCGCAATACCCACGACGGCCAGCACGATCGCCACCTGCAACGCGCTGCGGCCTCGCATGGTCCCAATATAGCCCGCGAGCACCAGGGACACAAGGGCCGGACGGCCCCATCCGGCAGCGGTCGCCGTCGCGCGGTGGCGGGCCTACTTCTCGACCAGATCCGCGAGCACCGGCGGGGTCGGGCTGTCCTCCACGAGGAAGACGTGGCAGGTATCACAGTCCTGCGGAATGGTGTGTTTGCCGTCAGCGGTTTGCATCTCGTCGTCGTGACACCGCCAACATCCTGGGAAGTCGTCATGGCCGAGGTCGTTGGGGTGCGTGCGCCAGGTCGTGTGCATCTCGGGGAACTCCGAACGGGCGTACACCTCGGAGGCGGCGTCGGCCGCTGCCGCGACCATCTTCCCCTGGTCCCGCGCCACTTCCGGATAGGTCTTGGAATAGAAGTCGATTATCGCCTGGCGGACCCGTGCCACGCCGGTGTCGTGATCCGGGTAGTCGTCGTTGATCGCCGCCAGCGCCGTCCGCTTGTAGAACGGCAGACTTGCGTACGCCTTGTGCGCCTCCAGCACGTCATCGAGGGCCTTCGCCGGCGGTTTGAACAGATGGGTCGGCCGGTTGTGGCAGTCGATGCAGTCCATGACACGCGCCTTGGCCGCGATCTCCTCGGCCGACGGTGCCTTTTCCCCGGGCCGCGTGTAGGTGCGGACCTTGCCATCCGGGGTGGTCAGCTCGACCCAGCCGATCTTCTGCCGTCTCGCATCCGTGGAGACGTAGCGGATCTTGTTGTCGGAGTAGATGTGCCACCAGTGGATGCCGCCATGGCTCCCGAGATCGAGGCTGCCGCCACCGGTCTTGAGCAACATGACGGTGTAGCTCGCCGTGTTCTTCTCGTCGGTTCCGTAACGAGCGAAAACTGCGAGCTTGTCGCCGTGGTGCTTCTCCGGCCAATGACATTGCTCGCACGTTTCGCGCGCGGGGCGCAGGTTGTGGAGGGGGGTTTCGATCGGTCGGTCGTAGGTCCCCCACGCGGTCTTCCAGACCTGACGGAGGCCATCCAGCTTGGAGCGCACGAACCAGGACGCTCCCGGGCCGATGTGGCACTCGACGCAGCGCACCCTCGAGTGCGCGGACTGCTGGTATGCGGTGTACTCGGGGCGCATCACGGTATGGCAGGTCGCACCGCAGAACTGGACCGTATCCATCTCATCGACCGCCAGGTAGGACGTCGAACCCAGGATAATCGCGTTGACGCCCGTCAGCACGAGGACGATGGTCGCGATGCGTCGCAGGTGCGGATCGTTGAAGTCGAGGCGGGGGTAGTGAGACAGCTCCTCCACCGTCGCTCCCGAGGCCACGAGCTTCCTGCGGCGACGCCACATCCCGACCGGGATAATCAGCAGGCCGAGCACGAACAGCGCCGGCAGCACCAGGTAGGAGAAGATGCCGATGTACGGATTCTTGAAGGCACCCGCCAACTGCGCGACCATGAAGATGATGATCGTCAGTGCCGCGACCGTCGCGATCACGATCCCAGTCAGCGTCGTCGGGTTGTTGGCGTAGTTGAAAGCCCGGCCCAGAGTGTCTCGCCGCTTGGATAGGTCAGCCATTCTCTCGGTCCCCCCCGCCTGCGGCCGGCGCCGCGCGGCGTGCGACGCGGATTCTAGCAGCGCTGGCCAGTTTGCGCAATCATTCACAAGTCGGCAGACACCTGCCCAACCGCAGGGAATACGGAAGACCGCGAGGCGACCGTCGCCTGCGCTATCCTGGGCTGATGCTGACGATTGATGAGGCCCGCTCCCTTCTGGCCGCCCGAGTCGAGCCGTTGGACCCGGTCGAGGTCCCACTCCGTGCCGCGCTCGGCTGCCGCCTGGCGGCGCCTGCCGTCGCTGACGTCGACCTGCCCTTCGCCGACGTCTCGGCCATGGACGGCTACGCGGTCCGTGCCGCGGACTTGGAAGCGGGAACACCCCTGCCGGTCGCGTTCGAGGTGCCAGCCGGTGCCGTTCCGGAGCGGCTCCCCGAAGGTTTCGCAGCACGCATCTTCACCGGTGCCGCTCTCCCGGCCGGCGCGGATACGATCGTGCAGCAGGAGCTCGCCGAGCCCCGGGCCGACGGTCGAGTCCTGCTGGCACAATGCCCCACGGGGACCCACGTGCGCCGACGGGGCGAGGTGTTCCCGGCGGGTACGACGCTCCTTCCCGCCGGAGCTGAAGTCACGCCGACCACCATGGCCTTGCTCGCCGCCGGGTCACCGGGGCGCCTGACCGTCATCCGACGACCCCGCCTGACGATTGTCTCAACCGGCAGCGAGCTCGCGTCCCAAGGCGAACGGCCCCGGCACGGCCAGATCCGGGACGCGAACTGGCCGCTGCTGGATGCCTTCGCGCGCAGCCAGGGTCTGGCACCCCCATCCTGCCGGCGGGTCGGAGACTCGGCGTCCGCTGTCAGGGCGACCCTCGCTGAAGCTCTTGCCGACGCCGACGTTGTCGTCTCGACCGGCGGGGTTTCGGTGGGCGACCACGACCTGGTGCCGGAAGCCGTCGCCTCGCTCGGCGGCGCCGTCGTGTTCCACAAGGTCTCGCAGAAGCCCGGCAAGCCGCTCCTCGTGGCCCGCTTCCCGGCCGGTTGGCTGGTAGGGCTCCCCGGCAACCCGCTGGCGGTCTTGGTTGGATGGCGTCTCTATGTTCTGCCGCTCGTCCGCGCTCTGAGCGGCGACGCGGCGGCATTCGACGAGCGCCCTTTGATCGCCGCCCTCACGACGGCTGCGGCCAATCGCGAGGAACGTACTCACCTCCGGCCGGCCCAGCTCCAAGGAGGGCCGGAGGGCCTTCGAGCCACCATCAAAACCTGGGAGGGTTCCCACGACCTGGTCGCGGGGGCCGGCGCGGACGCTCTCGTACGGCTCGAGCCGGGAGCCGATCTCACCGCGGGCAGCAGGGTCGTCTGCTACCCCCTGTAGATCTGCTACGATCGCTCGAGGATGACCCGCGCTCCAGCCGCCGCGCACGCCGACAGCCACGTTCTGCGGCTGTCGGTTACCGATCGCTGCAACCTCAGGTGCCACTACTGCATGCCGGCTGGCGGCGTCGGCAAGATCGCGCGTCGCAGCCTGCCCACGCTCGAGCGGCTGTCAGCCATCGTGAAACGGCTGGCGTCCGAGGTCGGTGTGGCGAGTGTCAAGCTCACCGGAGGTGAGCCCCTGACTCGGGAGGGAATCGAGACCCTCGTCACCCTCCTGATGTCGATCCCCGCCATCCGCGAAGTCTCGATGACGACCAACGGTACGCTGCTGGCGAGACACGCGCAGGGGCTGCGTCGAGCCGGCCTGCGGCGCGTCAACATCTCTCTCGACACCCTCGACGAGCGGCGTTTTGCACTGCTGACCCGGGGGGGCCGTCTGAGCAACACCCTTGCCGGTATCGAGGCCGCGCTGGACGCCGGGCTGACGCCCGTGAAGCTCAACGCGGTCCTGCTCGCCTCATCGTGGAGAGAAGATGTTCCTGGTCTCCTCGACCTCGCGGCCAGCCGCGGCCTGGAGCTCCGCCTCATCGAGCTGATGCGTACCGGTACGGAGGCGGCATGGGCGGAAAGCGAGCTGGTCACCGCCGCCCAGGTGCGTTCCTGGCTCGAGCATCATGGAACCGTCTCGGAGCTGGGCGCGCGACAGACCACGCCGGCTCGCCGGACCCGGGTCCGGTGGGGAGACGGTGAGGTGATCGTCGGCTGGATCACTCCACGATCGCACCCGTTCTGTAGCGACTGCAACCGGCTCCGGCTCGATGCCAGGGGACAGCTGCGCCGTTGCCTGATGGATCCCCTCGCTCTCGATCTGGCGGCGTTCGGGGAAGACGACGACGGCCTCGCGAGAGCCCTGCGCGAGTACCTGGGAGGCAAGCTGGCGCCCCGGGCAATGACGAGCCGCCTGCCGATGGCGGCCGTGGGGGGATGAGGTGGACAAGCTCAGCCATCTCGACGAGAACGGCTCCGTACGCATGGTCGACATCGGCGACAAGCCCGTCAGCCGGCGGGTGGCCGTCGCGGAGGCCGTGCTCGTCGTCGGACAAGAGATCATGAGCGCAATCGAAGAGGGCCGGACCCCGAAGGGCAACGTCTATGAGACCGCGCGGCTGGCCGGGATCATGGCAGCCAAGAGGACCTCCGAGCTCATTCCCCTGACCCACCAGGTGCCCCTCGATCACGTCGGCATCGAGCTCGAGTCCGGTGCCGACCGAATCCGGATCATCGCCACCGCATCGACCCGGGCCGCCACCGGCGTCGAGATGGAGGCACTTGCCGCCGCATCCGTGGCCGGGCTGACTCTCTACGACATGCTCAAGGCGCTCTCCAAGACCATGACCCTCACCGGTCTCCGCCTGCTTGCCAAGTCGGGTGGCCGCTCAGGCGACTATCAAAGCGGAGCGCTCTCGCAGTGATGAACGGAGTCGTCAAGTACGTCTGTACGTCCAGGAAGAGGGGCACCGTCAAGCGGCCGGTGGACGGAGCGCACGTCATCACCGATCACGGCATCCAGGGAGACGCCCACGCCGGCCACTGGCACCGGCAGGTCAGCCTGCTCGACGAAGCCGACATCGCGACCATGCGAGCCCGGGGTTTCGACATCGAGCCGGGCGCGTACGGCGAGAACCTGGTGGTCGACGGCCTGGATCTCGAGAGCCTCGGGATCGGCACTATCCTGATGGTCAACGACGTCCGCCTGGAGATCACGCAAATCGGCAAGGTGTGCCACACGAGGTGCGCCATCTACTACCGAAGCGGTGACTGCATCATGCCGCGGGCCGGACTGTTTGCGCGCGCCTTGAGCGATGGCACCGTCCGTCCCGGAGATTCCGTGACAGTCAGCCAGAGAGTGCCCAGGGAGACGCTTCAGGCGGCGGTGCTCACAGTATCCGACAGCTGCGCAAGTGGCACTGCCGAGGACACCGCCGGTCCGGCGACGGCGGCCCTGCTTCAAGAACACCTCCAAGCCCGCGTCGCCTGGACGGGGATCGAACCCGACGACCGCGACTGTCTAGTCAATCGACTCGAAGACCTTTCCGGCCGTGGCATCGACCTCGTGCTGACGGTTGGCGGCACCGGGTGTGGGCCTCGCGACGTGACACCCGAGGCGACCCGCGCCGTGCTCGACAAGGAGGTCCCGGGGCTCGCCGAGGCAATGCGCGCAGCTTCGGTCCAGTTGACCCCTCACGCGATGCTGCAGCGGGGGGTCGCGGGCATCCGCCGGTCGAGCTTGATCCTCAACCTTCCCGGCAGTCGCAAGGGCGCGACCGAGAACCTCGAGGCGGTGCTGCCAGCGCTCGCCCACGCCGTCGAGCTTGTCCGCGGTGGCCGTACACACCTCAACGATGAGCGGAGCTCGAAGGTCGGCGATCTTCCTGTGATTCCGGGCAGCCCGGGAGACGGCCGCCGGTGAGATGGCGGTGTATTGCCGCCGCTCTCCTCTGGGTTGGCCTGCTGGCGACGGCGACGCCGACACGATCGGCGAGCGCAGCCGAGCCCAGCGAGGTCCTGATGTTCGCTGGCTCGGCCTCCAAGCCAGTCTTGGAGGAGGCTGCCAAGCGCATCGAGAAGGAGCTCGGAATCAGGATCCTGCTCAACCTCGGAGGGTCCGGAAGCATGCTCAGCCAGCTGGAGCTAGGGCGCCGCGGCGACATCTACCTCCCCGGCAGTCACGACTACATCGAGCGGGCGGTAGCGCGCCACGTGGTCGACCCCGCCTCCCGCATCGACTTCGCCTACCTGGTGCCGGCGTTGCTCGTACAGGCGGGCAACCCCCTCGGGATACACACTCTCGCCGACCTCGAACGGCCTGACGTGCGTGCCGCCATTGCCGAGCCGCGCACGGTGTGTGTCGGAGCGTACGCAGAGGGCGTCCTCGAGCGAGCCGGCCTCGCCAACAAGCTCCTGCCGCGCCTGGGCCGTGCCCGCTCTTGCGCCGCGCTCGCCAACCTGCTGGCTCTCGGCAACGTCGACGCCATCATCGGCTGGCGGGTGTTTGCCGCCTGGTACCCGGACCGGCTGCAGGTCGTGCCGCTACCGCCACCGCTCGTCACCCGCGTGGCGGCGGTCCCTGGCGGGGTGACCACCTTCGCCGCTCACCCGGGGGCCGCCAAACGAGTCCTCGCTTGGCTGGCCGGCCGCGAAGGGCGCACCCTGTGGCGCGCCCACGGCTACTTGGTGACATCAAAGGAGGCGCTGGCGCTGGCACCCGAGGCTTCGGCTCCGCGGTGACCGCACGCCGTGAGGACCGACCGCCGGCCGCTCCGACCGGCTCCCTTGCCGCAACCACCGCGGCCGTTCTCGTCGGCTACCTGCTGCTGCTGCTGATCGCGCTCGTCCGTCTCGCCGCGACCGGTCCGGGACCCGGCGGTGGGACGCCCCTGGCGCAGCTCATCCTCACCAGCGTCATCGCGGCCGTCGCTGCCACCGTGCTGGCGCTGCTTCTCGGCGTCCCCACCGCTCTCTGGCTGGCCCGCACCCGTCTCCCAATCCGTCGCCTCCTGAGCACCGTCCTCGACCTGCCGACGATGCTGTCGCCGGTCGCTGTGGGAACGGCGATCCTGTTGTTCCTGCGGCAGCCACCCGGCAGCTGGCTGGACCGGGGGGTGGGAGTTCTGTTCGGGTTTGCCGGTGTCATCCTGGCCCAGCTGACGGTCGTGGTCGCCCTCGTCGTGCGCGCTGCAGAAGCCGCGTTCGCCGGTGTCGATCCCCGTCTGGAACGGCTCGCCGAACTTTATGGCGCCTCACACTGGAGAACCCTGATCAAGGTGACCCTGCCACTCGCCCGCCCCGGGCTGCTGGCAGCGTCGATTCTCGCTTTCGCCCGTGCCCTCGGCGAGTTCGGCGCCACGGTCACCGTCGCCGGGACGATCCCCGGTAGGACGGAAACGCTTGCCACCGGGATCTTCCTGGCTCTCGAGTCGGGCTCCCTCGCCCACGCCGCACGCCTGGCGCTGGTGCTGGTAGCCGCCGCGACCGCCGTCCTGCTTACCCTGCGCGTCGTCGCCGGGAGGCGAGCGTGACTCCCGCACTGGCGGCCAACGGCCTCTGCCTCCATCTCGGTCGCTTCCAGCTCGGCCCGCTCGATCTCGTTATCGGCGACGGTGAGTACCTTGTGCTCGTCGGCCCCTCCGGCGCCGGCAAGACGGTTCTCCTGGAGACACTGCTCGGCTGGCACCAGCCGGATTCCGGTGGCGTGTCGCTCAGCGGCCGCCCGGTGGCCAGCATCCCTCCCGGCCAACGCCGGATCGCCTACGTGCCACAGGATCTGGGGCTATTGCCCCACCTCAATGTACGGAGCAACATCACATGGGGCGTCGACTGCCGGGGCCAGAAGGTCGATCAGAAGTTCCTGGCCACCCTCACCGAAGTCCTCGCCCTGGAGACAGTGATCGACCGGCCGAGCCCGGCCACCCTGTCTCGGGGGGAGCAGCAGCGGGTCACCCTCTGTCGGGCGCTCCTGACAGGGCCACGGCTTCTCGCCATCGATGAGCCGTGCGCCGCCCTCGACCCCCATCTCAGGCGCGGCTTCCAGCTCCTCCTGCGGAAGCTCCACCACGAGCACCGCCCGACCGTCGTCCACATCACCCACGACCGCGAAGAGGCGTTCCTCCTCGGCGAGACGATCGGCGTGCTCCTCGGCGGACGCCTGCATCAGCTGGCCGACCCGAGGACACTCTACGACCGCCCCGCGAACGCCGCGGTCGCCCGCTTCCTATCACCGGAAAACCTGTGGCCCGGCCAGGTGTTGACCATCTGCGAGGGCCACACCGTGCTGCGTCTCGATGACGGCCGTCTCACTTTGGAAACCGAGCAGCGGCCACCGTGTGACCGTGAGACGGTCCTGGTTGGCATCCGCCCCGAGGAGGTCATGCTGCTCCATCCAGACCGCCCGCTCCGTCCCCAGGTACAGGCCAACGTCGTCACCGCGCACGTGCGGGAGCTGCTCCGTCTGGACGGCCGCGTCCAGGCCGACCTCGAGACCGACGCCGGCGTGCGAATCGTGACCCGTGTCAGCCAGTGTGCGGCTGACGACCTCGGTCTCCGTGCGGGCTGCGAGGTGCGGGCAAGCCTGAAGGCACGATCGATCTACCTTCTGCCGTCCGACTGATCCGCCTCTGTCCCCAACGCCTTCGGAGCACCGGCACCTTGGCGAGGTCGGCGTTCTATGTTGCGGCGAGACGCCATCTTCCGTATCATCTGCCGTCGATGGAGACGGCAACTCAGTTTCCCTGGTTCGAGAGCCTGCCTCATCCGGTGGGTATCTGCGCAGACAGGTACCGATCATGAATCTGGTGCGGCTGGTAGCGGTTGCACTCGGTGGCGCCGTCGGCGCGGTGGCTCGCTATGCTCTGTCTGGCTGGGTGTCAGCGGCCACTCGGTCGTCTCCGTTTCCCTATGGGACGCTGTCGGTAAACGTCGCCGGCGCGGCCCTGCTCGGACTGGTCATGGGAGCCACCACGGCGGGTCGCCTCATGATTTCCCCCAGTTGGCGAGCCTTCCTGACCATTGGCCTGCTGGGAGCGTTCACGACGTTCTCGACCTTTGGCTACGAGACGGTGCAGGCCGCGCGCCTCGGTGACTTCAGGGTGGCGTTTGCGAACCTGGCGGTGAGCCTGGTCCTCGGGCTCGGTGCGTGCTGGATCGGCCTGAAGCTCGGCCGTATGGTCTGACGGAGGTGACGGAAATGCGGGTTCGCGGTGACGGCAAGCTGGTGCGGATCTTCATCGGCGAGGGCGATCGGCTACGCGGCCGGCCGCTTTTCGAAGCAATCGTGTACCTCGCCCGTGAGATGGGATTGGGGGGCGCCACCGTCCTGCGCGGCATCGAGGGCTACGGCGCCGACTCGATCGTCCACACCGCCCGGATTCTCCGGCTGTCCGAGGACCTGCCAATCGTGATCGAGGTGGTGGAGTCGGAGGAGACGCTCGAGCCGTTCATTGCGCGCGTCGAGGCGATGCTCGACGAGGCCAACTGCGGCGGTCTGATCACTCTCGAGCGTGCCGAGATCATCCGCTACAAGCCCGAGCAGCAGTAGTCGGCCCGTTCCGGAGCCCTCCACAGGAATCGATCCGACGAGCTCGAGAGGTCTTCCTCCTGTCGCCTGGTCGCCCCCGAGAGGCCGAGGACGATCCCAGCTCATTACCGAGATTGGCTCCTGATTACAATCAACCGTTATGAGACCAGTGGTTGCACCGGAGCCGACGCCGACCTACCTTTCAAGAGGTGAGCAGTGAAGTCACTGTGAAAGGAGATCAGCAGATGAAGAATGGCGAGCTCTGCCGCTCAGGGGACTTCAAGGGCGAAAAGCACGTTCCAGTGATTTCGACTCCCGAGGCGGTGACGGCCGGTGTTCCGTTCGACGTCACGGTCGCCGTCGGCACCGAGATCCCACATCCGAACACGACCGAGCACTTCATCGCCTGGCTCGACCTTTACTTCAAGCCTCTGGGGGAAGCGTTCGCGTACCACGCGGGCCACTCGGACTTTCGCGCCCACGGCGAGTCGACACGCGGCGCCAACGAGGGGCCCATACGCGCCCATCCAAAGGCAACGTTCTCGGTCGAGATCTCGAAACCAGGAACGTTGGTTGCGGTATCGATGTGCAACATCCACGGGCTGTGGGAGTCGTCCGTGGACCTCGACCTGAGCTGACCAGCGCCACCGGCAGGACGGCTCCGGGGGAATCAGCCCGGAGTTGCCGGGTGTTCCACTGGCGAGAGGAGCGGATGTCCGCGCGCAGCTCCGCACCTCTTTCCCCGACCGAGAGGCACGCTGGCCTCCGGCTGCGAGCACCGAGCAGAAAGGTCGACCATGAACCCCACTCAGAAACCACTCCGCACGGGCGCCGAGGCTGTCACGGCGGTGCACCAGACCCTTCGTCTCCCCGCCGCTTTCGCGGCAGAAGTCGAGGCTCTTCTCGAGCAATGGGCCACTGACGACGTGGCCGGCCGCCTCTGGGCGCACGACGCCTCCCTGTGGACGTCGAGCGGAGAGGAGAAGTGGCTTGGCTGGCTCGACATCGTCAGTGAGCAGCGGGGCCACTTGGAGCGCTTCTTGCGCCTCGCCGAGGATGTCCGCCAGAACAGGCCATCCGGCCTCGTGCTGCTGGGTATGGGTGGCTCAAGCCTTGCGCCGCAAGTGCTGTCAAACGTCTTCGGCAGCGCCGACGGCTTTCCCGAGCTCCTGGTCCTGGACACCACGGACCCCGTCCAGATCGCTGCCGTAGAAAACGCCGTCGACCTGGCTTCGACGTGGTTCATTGTCTCCAGCAAGTCCGGCACGACGCTCGAGCCGAACATCCTCCTGAGCTACTTCTTCCAGCGGGTCGAGCAAGCGCTGGGTCGCCCCCCGGGGAGGAGGTTCATCGCCGTCACGGACCCCGGATCGCCTCTCGAGGGCTTGGCCCAGGAAGACGGCTTTCGCCACCTGTTCCACGGCGTCCCCTCGATCGGCGGCCGGTACTCCGCGCTCTCGGACTTCGGTCTCGTGCCGGCGGCGCTCACGGGTCTCGACGTGGCCGGGCTTCTCGACCGTGCGGGCGAAATGGTGGAAGCGTGCGCCGCCGACAACCCGGTGGCACAGAACCCCGGCCTGGTCCTGGGAGCGGTGCTGGGGGCGGCCGCAAGGGCGGGACGAGACAAGGTGACCATCCTGCCCTCGAATCGAGTGCGCAGTCTCGGTGCCTGGCTGGAGCAGTTGTTGGCCGAGTCGACCGGCAAGCGAGGCAAGGGGTTGATACCGGTCGATGGGGAGCAACCGGGCCCACCGAGCGCGTATGGCAACGATCGTCTGTTCGTCCGTCTAGCCGTGGAGGGAGATGACGACGACGGAGTAGGTGCGGCCCTCGACCGGATCGAGCAGGCTGGCCACCCCATTGTCGACATCATGTTGCGCGACCGGCAGGACCTCGGCCAGGAGTTCTTCCACTGGGAGATCGCAACCGCGGCGGCCGGCATGGCGCTCGGAATCAACCCGTTCGACCAGCCCGATGTCGAGGCGGCCAAAGTGGCCGCACGACGGCTGACCGATGAGGTCGAGTCCACCGGCGCCCTGCCGCCGCAGAACGCGTTCTACGAGGAGGACGGCCTGCAGCTCTTCGCCGACCAAGGGAACGAGGCCGAGCTGGCCGCCGCTACCGGAGGCCACCCGTCGCTTGCCGCCTACCTCAAGGCGCACCTTGCCCGGGCACTGCCCAGCGACTACGTTGCGATCGTCGCATTCCTGGCCATGAGTCCGGCCAACATCGAGCAGCTCCAGGCCCTCAGACACACGGTACGCAACCATCGCCGGGTTGCCACCTGCCTCGGCTTCGGACCCCGGTTCCTCCACTCCACCGGCCAGGCGTACAAGGGGGGGCCCAACTCCGGCGTCTTCCTGCAGCTCACCGCCACTGTTTCGGACGACCTTCCGGTCCCCGGCCGGAGCTACACTTTCGGTACCGTCGAAGAGGCACAGGCGCGCGGCGATCTCGAGGTGTTGGCGGAGCGTGGCCGGCGCCTGCTTCGCGTACACCTGACCGGCGATCTCGCGGCCGGCCTCACGCGCCTGCGCCACGCGATCAACGAGGCACTGAGCTGAGCGTTCCAGCAAGCTCGTAATCCTCGAAACATGGCGGGTGGCGCCGACCGCACCATAGGCTGAAGCGTGCTGCAGGTACGCTCTTCGGGTCGGGAATATCACTTTGCCCTTCAGGCCTCGCTCCTTACCTTTCCACCAGTTGCGAGTACAATTGGCGCAGAAAGCTCACCCATCACAGAAGGGGGGGAGAACGCTATGATCGAGGCGGATGGCTGCATTCGTTCACGGCTGGCGACGGCGGCGCGTCGTCGGCGGGGCCAGCGGTGCATGGCAACCAGCCTGGGCATTCTGCTGGCATTCTTGGCTGTCCCGCTGTACAGCCAGGCTCAGTCGTTCGACGCCGCGCGGGCGGCCGGCGTGCAGCTGCCGCCGCGCCTGGGAGTCACGCTCACGGTCTACGACCAGCGGCAGGGTTACGACATCCAGAGTCTCGACGTCGGGATTCCGGGCATCGACCTCAGCCAGGCGAACGGCCTCAAGGTGGATAACAAGACCGACACCACCCATCTGATGGTCGACTACTGGGTCCTACCGTTCCTCAACGTGTTTGCCCTTGGCGGCACGGTTGAAGGCAAGACCCGAGTGAGCCTTTCCAACATCGACCTCGGTGTCCCGCTGCAGCTCAACGATCTTCGGATCGATTACAGCGGCACGGTGTTCGGCGGCGGCTTCACGCTGGCTGGCGGCTGGGAGAGGACGTTCGAGACACTCACCTACGAGTACACCAAGACCAGCCTCAACGTCAGCACGAGTTCGATCAAGGCCTGGGTGGCCACACTCAAGGTGGGTTATCAGGTAAATGGCGGGGCCGTCTGGGTGGGTGCCATGTATCAGGACACCCAGGAGCGCGACCAGGGCGTCTACACCATGCCGTACTTCGGCACTTTCCCGTTCAGCGTCGAGTTCAAACAAGCCAAACCGCTCAACTACCTGCTCGGAGCGATGGCCGGCATCGGCCAGCATTGGACGCTGACGATGGAGGCGGGTTTCGGTGAACGTGACTCGGCGATGCTCGTACTCGGCTACCGGTACTGAGACATGGCGCGGCGCGGCCGGCGGCGCGCGCCGCTGCCCTCGGCGGAGCATACGGTCCTCCGTGGGCCAGCGACTGCTCGCCCGGTCGCTTGCCGTCCTCCTGGCGCTCGCCGCGACATGGTCGGTCAGTGCCACGGAGACGGACCAGTACTCGAGCTGGGGCAAGCCGATCAAGGACTCGACCGAGGTCCTCAACGCCTGGTTCACCCGCGAGCTCCAGCGAACCCTCGCAGGACTCCCCAGCGATCGCCCCCCTGCCACCTGCTGGGACGTCACCGTCCGCTTCCAACGCCGGCTCCGCTTTCTCTTCATCTTCCATCCGGTCGAGGTCTGGAGCTCGAGCAGCCCGCTTGTCGGCCGGTACCCGGGAACTCCCCAAGATGAGCATGAGAGCCACCGCAGCAACATCTACAGCCGCCATGGGCTGCTCGACGTCGGCATGTGGATGCCCCTTGGGGACACCATTGAGGTCGCAGGCGTTCGCATCGGCACCGACAAGCTCGCCCACTTCGTTTCCCTGGGTTGGAAGTACTACCGCGGCTACAGACGACTGGTGCGGCACGGCATGTCGCCTGAGAAAGCGGAGCTCACCGTCATCCGCAAGGGTGTCGTCGGCGAGCGGTACCTGCTGCTCGGATACCGTACCTCCGGAATCCTGTCGATCTCCGATCTCGAGGCCGACAACCAGGGGATGCGGTTTTACCGCGACCTCTGCAGCGGTCCGAACCCCGTGCTCGAGCTCTCGGAGGGCCGTTGGCGGATCCGGCGACCGATCGACCTCGCCCGCTACGTGACCCCGGAGTGGGACGAGTCGTACGAGCCGCAGATCTTCCGCAAGGGCCGTTGGAGCTCGATGCTGCCGATGCTGCGCGGATACTGCCACTGGCTGGACAGCCCGTGGCTCGAGGAGCAAAGGAAACGCTACAGCGCACGCGACGGCTTAACACTGAACGAGTCCGTGGTTCTCGAGATGGTCGAACAGGGCAAGCTCCCCGACCCGACCGGCTTCACCCTCGAGGCGGTTTGCGGCCAGCCCGTGCGCCCGCTGGACGGCGGTGCCGCCCGAGTACCGGTCATGGCAACGCCGACTGTCGACCTCCCGGCACTGGAGCAGGAGATCGCCGACGAGCAGGCTGGAAAGAAGGCCCGGCTGGTCATCCTCCCGCTGCTGGGTTGGACGCGCCCGAACGGCCCGTCCGGCTCGCTGGCACTCATGCTGACCCACCTGGAGCCCGACGCAGACTGCGCCACTCTCTGCGAGATCAGTGGGCCGTACGCCCAGCTGGGGGCGGGGACCGGAGGAGGCCGCCTGAGCCTCGGCTATGGCCAGCTCCTCGGTGAGCTTCGGCGGGACCGGTTGCTGACCCACGCCTACCTCGGCTATGGCTTGAAGGCCACCCTCCTGAGGACCTGGAGCAACCCGGTAGGCGCTCCCCCGTCGACCACCTACCTCGGGGCGGCGGCAGAAGTCTCGATCGCCAGGGTCAACATCGAGCTCGGGGCTCTACGCCGGGTCCAAGGCCGCCGAGATGACCGCTGGCTCTTCACCTGGGGCCTCGGATTCGGCTTCTAGACGCCCGGGCTATCCGTTCACGATCTACTGCGAGCAGCGATACGCTGGCCAGGGACGCGCTCTTCACGTCGCACCTCTCAACATACAGGTCGAGGGCATCCTCGAGACCTTCCTGACCGTCCCCGAGAGGTGGAGTCGCAGGCCGCGGACCTGACGGAGATACCGATACTGCAGACCCTGATCGGCGCCGGCATGGGCCAAGGGCCAGCGCTGACGTTGTTGCTCGCTGGCCCGGCACTCAGCCTGCCCAACATGCTGGTGATCAACTCGTACCTCGGCCCGAAGAAGACCATCACGTATGTCTCGCTGGTCATCGTGATGGCCACCATTACTGGGATGGCGTATGGCGCCCTGGCATAACCTGGCAAGCGAGAACGGGAAGGAGCAGAATACCGTCGGACAAGCGGCCGCCCATGGCGCTGTCGCCGCGGCAACCCAATCCGAAGGGATGATCGATGTCGATTCGAAGGACGCTCCTGATCGAGATCCTGGCCCTGGCGCTTTCCTCTGCACTCGGAGCCCAAGGCCTCGGTCTCGTTGGCGTGCGGAGTCAGTCCCCATTCGATCAGCTGTTCCTGGCCCTGACTCCCGAGGCAGCGGGGACACTACCCCACGGACAAGTGCGATCGGACATCTCGGTAACGTGGTCGAATACGTTCATACTCTCCAAGGGAGTCCGCAACTGGGTCGTGAACTACCGCTCGCCGGGTCGGCATGGCCTGAACCAGACCGAGATTGGTCGGTTGCTGGCGCTCTATCCGACAACTGACCTCTACATGTTTGACGGTGAGCTGGCTCGCTTCAACCTGCGCGTGAGCTACGGCCTCACCGACAGGCTGCAACTCACGCTCGGTACCGCGGTCCAGACTCAAGGTGGTGGGTTCGCTGACAGCTCCATCGAGTCCTTCCACGGGTCGTTCCGCTTTGCCAACGCCGAACGGGAGTATTTCCCACAGAATCACTACCAACTCTTCATGCGTCTCGGTGGCCGGCAGGTTTTTTTCGACGGCGCATCGGCCAACCCCGTCCTCGGCGACACCACCTGCGAGCTCAAGCTTCGCGCCCGGCAAACGTGGCATGGATGGCTCTCGTCCGTGTCGGTGGCAGTCAAGGCGCCGACCGGCAGCCGCGCTGACCTCGCCGGCTCCGGACGCTGGGACGCTCAGCTCGCTGGCTACGCGAGCCGCCGGGTCGGGCCGGGGCGGCTCCACCTGAACCTGGCCTACGCGCTTCTCGGAGGCACCGACAGTCTGCCGGGTTTGACGGCGAACAACCTCTGGACTTTCGTCGCCGGCTACGAGCTGTGGAGCCCCCGACGGAGGGTCAACTGGATCCTGCAGGCTACCGCGGAGACGTCGGTTTTCAGAGGGACGACACCCTCCGACCTCGCCAGGCCTTCCTACCTGGTGCTCGGCGGCGCACGGGTCCCCGCCGGCCGACGGGGTACGCTCACCTTCGCCCTGGTCGAGAACGTCGTCGAGCTCGACAACTCCGCCGACCTGGTCCTGCACGTCGGCTACTCGAGGACCTTTGGCTCCGATTAGGACGGGCCCTGGTCCGGCTTCTCGCGCCAGCCGGCTCCTCCCTGAAGCCTGTTTGTCCTTGACGACGCCAGCCACTCTTGCAAGAATGATCCTATGAGCAAAGAGCCAGATCCGATCGGTACGCTTCCGGCGGCGCAGTCGCAGGAAGGGAGTGACAGTACCCACGACCTTCCGGAGTGGATCATCGAGTGCTTGAGCCGGATCTTCTCCGCGCTCTCGGACCCGACGCGGCTGCGTATTCTGCACGCCCTCGCGCATGCGGACGACCTCTGTGTGACCGACCTCGCCGAAAGGGCCGGGCTGTCGATCTCGGCGGTCAGCCACCAGCTGCGCCTGCTGCGCGACCGTCGCCTGATTGACTCCCGGCGCGACGGGCGCATGGTGTACTACAGCCTCGCCGACTATCACATCAGAGATCTCATGGAGACGGGCATTCAGCATGCCTGCGAGGACTGCCAGGACCGCTATTGACCGGCGGCCGGACTCGAGTTCTCGAGTTGTGCTCCCGGCTCGGCATGCAGGCACTCAACGGTAAGTCCGCACCTCTTGCGACTCTGGGAATAGGGTAAGCTCGGTCCGTGCAGCGCCTGATTCAACAGCTCGCCGAGTGGCTCGGGTTCGCCCCATCGACCGTGATCGGCATCCTGTGGACCGTCCTGGTCATCCTGTCGCTGTCCACGACAAGGGCCTTCCTGCACCGAGTCGTGCGAAAGCGAGTCACAGACGAGAAGGCGGCCTTTCACTGGCGGCGCCTGATCACCTATCTGCTGACCGCCGTCGGCGCCGTTTTGCTGATCAGGGTGTGGGTCACGAAGTTCGGGAACATCGGGACATTCCTCGGGCTCCTGACGGCCGGACTGGCCGTGGCGCTCGGGGACCTGCTGAAGGACCTGGCGGGCTGGGCGTTCATCCTCGCTCGGCGGCCCTACCAGATCGGCGATCGCATCGAAATGGGCGGTCACATGGGGGACGTGATCGACATTCGCCTCTTCCTCACCTACATCCTGGAGTGCGGGAAGTGGGTAGACGCCGACCAGTCCACCGGGCGCATCGTTATGCTACCCAACGGGATGGTGTTCCAGGCACCGGTGGCGAACTTCACCCGCGGCTTCGACCACATCTGGGACGAGATCCCGGTCCTCGTCACCTTTGAGAGCGATTGGCGACTCGCCAAACAGCTGCTGACAGAAATCAACAGTGAGCTCGCGGCACCGCTGGCCCGCAACGCGCAGCAACAGCTCAAACAAACTGCCCGCGACCACGCGTTGTTCTTGCGCAACCTGACGCCGATCGTCTACACCGCCGTGCACGACTGCGGAGTCATGCTGACACTCCGGTACCTCACGCCTGCCCGCCAGCGACGTGCCAACCGGGAGAAGATCTGGGAGGCCATCCTGGACGCTTTCTCTGACCAGGACGGAATCGACTTCGCGTACCCCACCCGGCGCACCTACATCAACTACATCGAAGGCAAGCCGGGAGCGCGAGCCGAGGCACCCGGGTCGCCGGCCGGTCTGCCAGGCCGAGAGCGCAAGGAGGGGTAACATCGGCAGACTCGCTCCTCTAGCACACGAGGCGGCCGCGTACCCCTTGTAGGGGCGGACCGGGGTCGCCGATCAGGCTCAGCATCACCACACACACGGTGCCCCCACCGCCGGGCAACCGAGGACGGTGCACGCTCGGGGAGCGTTTCGTAATATGATCCAGGGATGGATGACGAACGCATGCACCCAGCTGAGGACGCGGGGGTCAGTGAAGAGTGGACAACGGCCGACTCGGCGGCCCTGTACATGGTGGACGGCTGGGGCGAGGATATCTTCGAGCTCGGCGCCAACGGGCACATACTGGTCATGCCCCACGGCCCGGATGGTCCGCGGGTCGACCTTTACGAGGTCGTGCAGGGGCTGGCGGACCGGGGCATCAGTACTCCGGTTCTGATCGGCTTCCGTGATCTCCTGGCCCGCCGGATGCGGCTGATGGCCGAGGCCTTCTCCGAGGCCATCTCGGAGTGTGGGTACACCGGCAGCTACGCCCCCGTCTACCCGACCAAGGTCAACCAGCACCGCTACCTGGTGGAGCAGATCGAGCGCCTGGGGAGGGATCTCGGCTTCGGGCTCGAGGTCGGCTCCAAGCCGGAGCTGTTGGCGGTCATGGGGCTCACCTCGGAGGCACCCCGGCGCCTGATCATCTGCAACGGTTTCAAGGAGGCCAAGTACATCCGCCACTACCTGCTGGCAACCAAGCTCGGCCGCCGCATCGTGGCCGTCATCGAGAACATGTCCGAGCTCGAGGTCATCCTCCGCGAGGCACGCAGAGCCGGTATCCGCCCCCGCATCGGCGTCCGGGTGAAGCTCAGCCGGGCCGGCAGTGGGCGCTGGCATGAGTCGTCGGGAGAGAAAGCCAAGTTCGGGCTCGCCATCCCGGGAGTGCTGGAGGTCGTGTCGCGGCTCCGCAAGGCCGGAATGCTCGAGTGCCTCGAGCTGCTCCACTGCCACATGGGCAGCCAGATTACGGACATTCAGGTCATCAACGCGGGAGTCACCGAGCTCGCCCAGATCTTCGTCGAGCTCCAGAAGATGGGAACCGACCTCAAGTACATCGACGTCGGCGGCGGTCTCGGTGTCGACTACGACGGCAGCCAGACCAACTGGGACTTCTCCACCAACTACACACTCAGCGAGTACGCGATGACCGTCGTCTACCGCCTCCAGAGCGTCTGCGACGACGCGGGCGTGGAGCACCCGACCATCGTCACCGAGGCCGGCAGGGCCATGGTCTGCCATCATAGCGTGCTCGTCTTCGACGTCCTGGGCGCCTCGTGCATCGACCGCTGGGAAGTCGGCAAGGCCGAGCTGGCTCGGCTCGCCAAGGACGAGGACCTGCCACGAGTGGTCTCCGACCTGGTGTCCGCCGCCCAGTCCGTCGAGCCGGACACCCTGCTCGAGAGCTATCACGACGCCATCCAGGCCCACCAGGAGGCCCTGACCCTTTTCACCGTTGGCCACCTCAGCCTCTTGCACCGAGGCCTCGTCGATCGCCTGTACTGGACCGTCTGCCTCAAGATCGATGCTCTCACGCGCGATCTCGAACTGGTCCCGGAGGAGCTGGCCGAGCTCGACCACAAGATCTCCGACACCTACTACTGCAACCTCTCGATCTTCCAGTCGCTGCCGGACTCGTGGGCCATCGACCAGGTGTTCCCGGTGCTGCCGATCCAGCGCCTCGACGAGGAGCCCGTACGGCGCGCCACCTTGGCCGACATCACGTGCGACTCCGACGGCCACCTCGACCACTTCGTCGATCTGCGGGATGTCGCGTCGACGCTGCCGGTGCACGAGCTGCGGCCGGACGAGCCGTACTACCTGGGCGCCTTCCTCGTCGGCGCATATCAGGAAACGCTCGGCGACCTCCACAACCTGTTCGGCGACACCCACCTAGTTCACATCACCGTCGACCAGGACGGCGCCTGGTCGGTCGAAGAGCTGGTCGAAGGCGACACCGTCAACGAGGTTCTGAGCTACCTTCAGTACGACCACCGGCAGCTGTACCAGGCCATACGCCGGGACTGCGAGCGTTCGGTCCGCGAGGGCAGGATGACGGCTGCCGAGAGCCGTACGCTGCTCGCCGCCTACGACGACGGCCTCACCGGATACACGTACCTGGAGTAGCCCGATGAGAACCTCAGCCGCCGATCGGGACATGAATACCGGACAGACCGCATGAAAACGGCTGCCCGACTCGTCCCGTTCGGCGGCCCCGAGGTAGCCGTCGACCTCAACGCCGCCGCGGTTGCGGTGCTTCCGGTGCCCTACGACCTGACCTCGACCTGGAAGAAGGGCGCCGACCAGGGACCTGCGGCGCTGCTCGAGGCCTCTGCGAACATGGAGCTGTACGACATCCCGACCGCGACCGAGCCGTGGCGAATCGGGATCGCGACGCTGCCGCCGCTGGTCTGCAGCCAAGGCCCCGAGGTGCTGGCCGAGCTGGTCGAGGAGCGCGTCGGCGAGCAGCTGGCGGACGGCCGGCTGCCGGTGGTCCTGGGCGGCGAGCACTCGGTGTCGATCGGTGCCATCCGCGCCGCCGTCAGGGCCGTGCCCGGTACGTCGGTGCTGCAGATCGACGCCCATGCCGACACCCGGGAAAGCTACGAGGGCTCGGCCTGCAACCACGCCTGCGTCATGGCCCGAGCGCGCGAGGTAGCGCCGATCGTCCAGGTCGGGATCCGTTCCATCGACGTCTCCGAACGCGCCGCCCTCGACGAGTCGCGGGTGTTGTGGGCGCATGACATCGTCCGCTGCGGACCACGGGAAAGGTCGTGGATCGACCGTGCGCTCGCCCTGCTCGGCGAGGATGTCTACGTCACCATCGACCTCGACGGTTTCGATCCGTCGCTGGTCCCGGCCACCGGCACGCCGGAGCCCGGGGGCCTGCTCTGGCACCACGTCGAGGATCTGCTGACCGAGGTCGCGCGGCAGCGCAGGGTCGTCGGCTTCGACGTGGTCGAGCTGCTGCCCACCCCCGGTCAATGGGCGTCCGAGTTTCTCGCCGCCAAGCTGGTCTACCGGTTCCTGGCCGAGATTGTCGCCGGAGGCGGCGGGGCTCCGTGAGGGCTCAGTCCCCCAGCACGTAGGCGAAGACCAGCGGCGCCACGATGGTCGCGTCGGACTCGATCACGAACTTGGGCGTCTGAACGCCGAGCTTGCCCCACGTGATCTTCTCGTTCGGCACCGCGCCCGAGTACGAGCCGTAGCTGGTCGTCGAGTCGGAGATCTGGCAGAAGTAGGCCCACAGGGGCACCTCGTCGCGCCGCAGGTCCTGGTGCAGCATCGGCACGACACAGATCGGGAAGTCGCCGGCAATGCCGCCGCCGATCTGGAAGAAGCCGATCGGGTGCTCGGCCGAGGTGCGGGTGTACCAGTCGGCAAGCTCCGCCATGTACTCGATGCCCGAGCGAACCGTCGATGGGCTGCTGATCTCGCCCTCGATCAGGCGGGCCGCGAAGATGTTGCCGAGGGTCGAGTCCTCCCAGCCAGGAACGAACAGCGGGAGGTCCTTCTCGGCTGCCGCCACCATCCATGAGTCACGAGCATCGATCTCGTAGTACTCCTCGAGCCTCCCGGTCCTCAGCGCACGGTACAGGAACTGGTGCGGGAAGTAGCGCTCCCCGGCACGATCCGCCTCCTGCCACAGGTCGAGCACCACCTGCTCCAGCCTCCGGAAAGCCTCCTCCTCCGGGATGCAGGTGTCGGTCACGCGGTTGAGGTGCCGATCCAGCAGCGCCTGCTCATCGGCGGGCGCCAGCTCCCGGTAGTGCGGCACCCGGACGTAGTGCTCGTGAGCGACCAGGTTGAACAGGTCCTCCTCGAGGTTGGCACCGGTGCAGGTGATGGCGTGAACCTTGCCCCGGCGGATCATCTCCGCCAGCGAGATGCCGAGCTCGGCGGTGCTCATGGCTCCGGCAAGGGTCATGAACATCAACCCTCCGTCATCGACGAGGCGCCGGTAGGCCTTGGCGGCGTCCACCACGGTTGCAGCGTTGAAGTGGCGGTAGTGGCGCTCCATGAAGTCGCTGATCTTCATGAGAGTCACTGTAGTCAACCACCATCCGGCCCGCAAGCCGGCTCCGGCACGGTCACAGCCACTTGCGGCGGGAGAAGTAGAACACCATCACTCCCGCGACCGTGGCCATGACAGCGAGCGCGAACGGGTAGCCGTAGCGCCATCCGAGCTCGGGCATGTTGTAAGGGCTGACCGCTGGATTGAAGTTCATGCCGTACAGACCGGCGATGAACCCCAGCGGGATGAAGATCGTCGCGATGATGGTCAGCACCTTCATGACCTCGTTCATGCGGTTGGAGACGCTGGACAGGTACAGGTCCATGAGACCGGAGACGACATCTCGGAAGCTCTCCAACACATCGAGCACCTGGACCGCGTGATCGGCAACGTCGCGAAGGTAGGGAACCGTGTCGGCTGCAAACGCCGCGTTCTCGCCGCGAGCGAGCCTGGACGTCATCTCGCGCAACGGCCACGTCGAACGTCTGAGACTGAGCAGGTCGCGCTTGATCGCGTGAAGGGTGGCGACGTGCTCCCGGGACGGCTCCTCCACGAGCTCGTCCTCGAGGTCCTCGATCTGGTCGCCGACGCTCTCCAGGACCGGGAAGAGATGATCGACCGCCGCATCGATGAGAGCGTAGAGGAGGTAATCAGCGCCGACAGTGCGGATCCGCCCCCGCGCCGACGAGATGCGCTCCCGCACCGGATCGAACACATCCCCGGGCCGCTCCTGGATCGAGATCACTAGCCCCTCGAGGAGCAGAAGGCTGACCTGCTCTCGCTCGACATGCAGCGCCTCCTCGTTCCATGTCACCAGGTCGAGCACCACGAAAAGGTAGCCGTCGTACGCCTCGACCTTTGGTCGCTGCCCGAGGTTCACGACATCCTCCATGACTAGCGGATGGATTCCGAACCGCGAGGTAAGCTGCTCGAGCACGGCGCCGTCGAGACCCGCCACGTTGAGCCACGTCACGGTCCCGGGTTTCGGGTCCGGGAGCTTGTCCAGCGAGGGGATTTCGAACCGCCTGTACGCTTCGGGAGAGTAAAGGATCACCTCGAGCGCCGCACACGGGCCCTCGGGCGCCCTTTCGGCAAAGCTCCCAGGAACGCTGCCCGGCGCGCTGTAGCGCTTCATGAACCGTCCCATGACAACCTCCAGGTATTGACCACTCGATCGTTGAACACCCCATTCTACTTTGCATGCTGGCTGTCATCTGGGAAGACACGAGGATGCCGGGGCGGACGGCGGGCACACGCGCGCCACGTCAGGACGATCGCACCCAGGTCACCGCGGGCTGGTTCTTGAACTTCAGCCGCCCGCCGCCTTCGGAAATGTAGTACAGGGGCCGCCGGTAGGGCCCAGCCGAAACGCCCTTGAACTCCAGTATGTAAAGCGGACCGTCCGGCGTTTCCCGGCGCTCACAGCCGAGGATTCGGTAGCCCTGCGATCTGGTTCCACCCGTGCCAAAGATGATCATGTCCGGCCGGATGTCGATGTACCTGTCGCTATAGCCCGGGCTGCTGCTCGTCCACACCCCGAGCAGCACCGCCGGTACCCCGCGGTCGTGGCGACGGCAGCCGGGACTGGTCACGCAGGCGATCGCGACGCCGAGGACGACGGCGGCTCTCATCCACTGCTTGTGCATCATGTCCCCCCAGGAGGCTGCGCTCCATCACGGGTTGACTGAGGCTCGCCGCTGGCGCCTCCGGCGACGGAGCTGTTCGCCTCATGACTCTCTGCGGGCACATCGGAGGGGGGCAGGGCTGTCTCCCTGCCGGGCTGCCCAGAGCTCTCGATAATTCTCAGAAAAGCCCCGACCACGGCGGGATCGAACTGACTGCCGGAGCCCTCACGGATCGTGGCCACTGCTGTTTCGTGGCTGCGAGCTTGGCGGTACGGCCGCACCGTGGTCATCGCATCGTAAACATCGGCGACGGCGAGGATCCTGGCCTTGATGTCGATCGCAGCTCCGGTCACCCCTCGCGGATAGCCGGAGCCGTCGAAGCGCTCATGGTGCTGCGAGATGATCGGCAACGCCTCTTCAAAAGCCGCGATCGGCTCGAGGATCCGCTCGCCGATGAGCGGGTGGCTACGGATCGCACGGAGCTCCTCCCCGTCCAGCGTCGACGGCTTGTCGAGAATCTGGCGCGGTACCCCGATCTTGCCGATGTCGTGCAGCAGTGCGCCACTGCGAAGCGGTCTCAGCTCTTCGGGAGACAGGCCCATCTCGCGGCCGATCTCGAGGGCGATTTGCGTCACCCGTTCGGAGTGTCCTGCAGTCCATGAGGATTTGGCGTCCACGGCACGAGCCAGAGCCTGCAACGTTCCCCATGTGAGGTCGCCGAGCTCTTGAACCAGGGATGAGTTGGCAAGCGCAACCTCGAGCTGATCCGCCAGCCGCCGCACCTCGAGATCCCGGGAGCTCCCGAGCCCATCCTCTGTCCGCCAGCCGAGGATCAGGGCGCCCGGCCCTCGTCTTCTGAGCGCGACCGGCGCCAGGATGACGGTGGCCAGCTCTCCGTCCGCATCGGTCAGATGCCTCAGCGAGTCGTCGCGGTCCGCCAGATCGATGACCGTTCCCTCCTCGCTCATCCGCTCGCGGTCCCGCTGCGTCAGCCGGTGAGTCGACCTCTCGACTGCCGTCGCCCCCGAGCGGCCCGTGTACAGGGTGATCGTTCCGCCGATATCCTCCGACAGGGCCACGCAGGCGAGCTCGCACTCCAGCGTTTTGAGCACGCCCGAGATTGTCGCCTCGACCACCAGGGAGGGATCCAGCGCCGACAGGATGGTGCGATGGAGCTCCGCGATCATCGCCTGAGTTTTGAACTGGTTCTTGAGACGGCCCGCCATGTCGTTGAATGCACTCGCAAGCTCCTCGAACTCATCGCCGCTGTTGACGTCCACGCGCCATTGAAAGTCGCGATCGGCCAGATGCCCGGTAGCAGCCTTGAGCCGATCGAGCGGATCGAGAGTCTTGCGCAGCGTAATCAGGCTCAGGAGGATCACGACCCAGAGGGTCATCAGGACCACCGGAGGAAACACGCGCCGGAACTGCGCCACCGGCGCCAGCACGCTCGCCTTCGACTCGCACAGCACGACGACCCAGTCGCGGACCGAGAATCGCCCTTTCAGGAACACCCGACGGTAGCCGGCGAGGTATTCGGTGCCAGCCGCCGTAAGCCCTACCCTGCCAGAAACCAAAGCGTTCGGTCCGTTTCCGAGCAGTGCCGGCAGCGCCGAACACCCTGGAAACGACGCGAAGAGGGGCTTCAGCCGGTCGTCGAACCAGCAAGCCTGGTACCCGGCTGGGACCATCCCTCCTCCGTCCCCGCCCCACAAGAACCTGGGGTTGATATCGGCACCGAGAGTCTCGGCTCCCAGCGTGGGACGCTGGTTGCGGACGAACAACGTCACTCGCGGCCGACCGCTCTCTCCTCCTTGCGACAGCAGCACCGATCCGCCGTCTCTCAACCAACGAAGCCGCTCCTGGACCGCGTTCTCGGTCTCACCCGACCTGCGAAGCTGAGCCGGCATCTCGGTGTCCGAGACTGTGAACACCTGCTCGAAGCGGGCCGCCGCGGGTTCATCCGTTCCCCGCCCGCTGGCTCCTTCGAGGTCCTGGTCCAAGCCGGAAGCCCGCAGGTCGTGTTCGAGAAGAAGGATCCGGTTGTACACCGAGAGCCCCACCATCTTGGTCGACTCACGGAGACGGCGGGCGCTCTGCGCACGCAGCTCGCTCACCACTTCACGGTACGAGACCACCGCCAGGGTCACGATCGGGACCAGCGCGCACAGCACGAACAGCAGCAGGATCCTGTGTCCGATCCGAGTCGTGAGCATCCTGAGGCGGATCTTCACCCCTGCCCCCGTCCTCAGAAGTCGGACACCGGGCCGACATAGGCGCCGTCTCCGGCACGAACGATGTCGTCGCGGCTCGATTGGGAGGTGAACGCTGGCTGGCTCTTGCCATCCGGACCCATGCTGTAGAGATCGTAGTCCGAGTTCACCGGCACCATCGAGTGGTCCTTTCGGGATTGGCCGTTCGCGCCCGGTCCACCGTTGATGATCTTCAGGTACTGATACGGGTTGCCCCAAGGGTCAAGCGGCGTGCTGATGCCGGCCTGAACCAGCGTGTCGGGGGGCTCTCCGTGATCATTGATGTAGACGCCGATATCGGCCTCGAGCGAGCGGATCTCGGTCACCGCTCGTGTGACGCGCATCTTCTTCTGTGCACTCGTGTAATGCGGTATGACAATCGACGCCAGCGTCGCGATCAGCGCCCCAGTGACCAACAGCTCGATGACCGTCAGCCCGGCCTCGACGCCCCGGGGCCGCCCCTCGTCACACATGGCCGCCGGCTTGGCGTCGTTCCTGGCGCCCTCCACAGCCTGCTACGTCGGTGCTGGCCCGGCGCCTCCCGACAGCCGAACTCGCGGCAGACGTGGCCGTACCCATCGATACCCTCCAGTACCCTCGACGATCATTCTATCACTGGCCACATCGAGGAACCTCACTCAGAACCATTTGCACGGCAGACATTTCACTCGAGCTCGCCAGGGCAGGGCCCAGCACCACCGTGCGCTCGAGGCTCCCACGCTCGCTCGCCTGCGCTGCGGCTAGGCCGGTTTGGCGCGTGCCCTGTGGGAGTGCTTGGGCAGATGCACCGTGAAGGTTGTACCGCGCCCGAGCTCGCTGTCGAGGTCAATGCCACCGCCGTGCTGGACAGCGATGCGGTGAGCGATGTAGAGCCCGAGGCCAGTGCCACTGGAGCCCTTCGATGAGAAGAACGGCGTAAAGGCCTTGGCGCGACCCTCGGAGTCCATGCCGACGCCGTTGTCCTCGACCACGAACAAGACCTCCTCCGCACCGTCGCGCACCGCCATGCGCACGGTGTGCCCGTCCTCCCGCTCGTCGATACGGCAAGCATCGAGCGCGTTGTCGGCGAGATTGGTCAAGAGTGCTTCAACGGCACGAACGTCGACCTCGAACCGAATCGCCTCCGGGTCCACGTCGCGCTGGACCGACACGCCAGCCTCTTTCGCCCTCGGCTCGAGACGCGCCAGCACCGTGTCCAACACCTTGATCGGGGAAGCGAGACGGCAGTCGGGCTCGCGGTCCTTGGCGTAGTAAAGGATGTCGAGGGCCAGGGTTCGGATTCGGTCGACGTTGCGTCGGACCATCTGCCAACCACGGTCGAGTCGGTCCTGATCGCGCCGCTCCATCCCGGTCGAGACCATGTAGACCCCACCGTCGAGCCCGGTCAGCACACCCTTGATGTCGTGCGCTATCCGACCCACCAGCATCCCCAGCGCCTCAAGCTGCGACTGCATGTGACGGATTTCGGTGATGTCAGTGGCCATCTCCATGACGCGGCTCGTTTCCCCTTCGGCGTCGAGGAGCGGTGTGGTGATCACCAGCACCTGCCGGGGCTCGCCGTTGCGTGTGATGACCGTCTCCTCGCTGGTCCGTGAGCTGCCCTCACGGAACGTCGCCGCCGTCGGGCAGTTCAGACAAGGCTCCCTGCGCCGCTTGAACAGCTCGTAGCAGTGGACCCCGAGGACGTCGGCCGGGTCGCCGAAATCGTCGCGCGCCTTGCGATTCACGCGCAGCAGGTGGAAATCCTCGTCGATCACTGCGATGTAGCAGGGCACCTCTTCGAAGAGGGTTGCACAGGCACGCTCGTGGGCCGCCTCGGTGGGCCTTCCGGTCCCGCCGCCGGCGAGCTCGGTGAGCACGACCGCGACGATGGTGCCGTCGTCGGCCAGCACCGGCGCCGCCGTCACCGGCACAACGGTCGTACCACCCCCAGTCGTCGGTGTCAGCTCCGCACCGAGGACCCGTTGTCGGGATTCCAGGACTGCGCGCGCCGGGCAGTCTGGACAGGGTTCGTCCCGCCCGTGGAGCACCCCGTAGCACGGGAGGCCCAGGGCATCACCCAAGGCCTCCCGCAGCGGCGCTCCCACTTGGAGCACCTCAAGCTCCCGATTCACCACCAGGTTGAACCCACCGAGGGCGTCAAGAAGCTGTCGCCCCGAGATCTCGGTTCGGCCGGCCTCGGCGGTCATCCTGGACCTCCTGGGCCGCGGCCCGGCGTCAGACCGCAGCGCCCTCCCCAGAGCCTACACCCTCGCGGTGCCTGACCTCCAACACTTTGCGGAGCGTCATCAAGAGCAGCTCTGGATCGATCGGCTTCGCTACATACCCGTCCGGCGGCGGGACGTTGCGTCTGTACATGAGCTCCCTGAAGTCGATCGCTCCGGTTACTATGACGACGGGGATCCGCGCCAGCACCTCATCCGACCGCAGCTTGGCGAAAACGTCCGCTCCCGATCGTCCCGGCATCGAGATGTCGAGCGTGATCAGATCGGGTTGTGCCGTGCGTGCCGCCGTCATGCCCTCGGCGGCGTTGTGCGCGGATACCGTGTCCAGGCCCTGATCTTCGAACAGCGTCGTCAGGTAGACGACCGTGTCCGGATCGTCGTCGATCACGAGCACCCTCTTCCCGCGCAAACCGGTGGGAATCAGAGCATCACGGGCTATTGCCGGCGCCGGCAGCACCAGGGCATCGGCCACGTACTCGCAAACGTTGCGAACCGGCACTTTGAGCTCGTAGTGTTTGATCAGATCAGACAGACCGTCGATGCAGTTGTGGCAAGCCGTCGCCACCGACTCGGCGCCGGTAGCGCGGATCTGGTCCGCCTTGACTCTCGCCACCTGTAGGCGGCGCTGTGCATACTCGGACATCGACATCGCGCCGCCACCCCCGGTGCAACAGAAGTTCTCCTGACGGTTCGGCGTCATCTCGCGGAAGTCGAGACACGAGCGTTTGAGCAGGAACCTCGGCTCCTCTGTAATACCGGCGGAGCGTGCCAGGTTGCAGGGATCATGGTAGGTCACCGGCCGCGGGTTGGCGGTCGGGTCGAGAGTCAGACGGCCGGTATTAACGTACTCGACCATGGTCTCGAGGAAGCTCTCCATGGGGAACGGCAGATCCTCCTTGGCCCAGTTGGGTGCCTCCCACTTGGTCGCCCTGAAGCCGTGACCGCACTCGGAAATCACGACCTTGCCGATTCCCAGCTTCCTCGCCTGGTCGTAGGCCAGCTTGCCCATGTGCGCACCGAGCTTGTTGTCTCCGGAAAAGAGGCCGAAGTTGGTGTTGTCCCAACCCACCGAGGGCATCGTCCAATCTTCGCCGGCTGCGTAGAAGATCTTCGCCGCTGCCAGCAGCGACATCGGGGCGTACTTGATCTCCCGCGGGTTGACGAGGAAGAGCACATGGGCGCCTTCCTTGTCGATTGGGATCATCGCTTCAGGATCCCCGACATCGCCGCGAAGCTCGTCCTGCAGCCAGTCGAGGGTTTCCAGGTAGTCCTCCTTGGATACGCCCATCTGGTTGCCGATCTCCCACTGATCCTTGCTCACCACCTTCACGCCTTCGGGGGCGAAACCCTGGGCAGTCAGCAGGCCGCGTGCCGTGCGCATGATGAGCGCGGTGTCGACGCCGAACGGACACGAGAGCGTGCACCGCCGGCACATCGTGCACGACCCGTAGACCACGTCCTGGAGGGCTTGGAGATCCTCGTCCGTGCGCAGCGTAGCCCCGCCGACCCATGCCGGGGCCACCCGTCCTAGCCAGTCAACGTGGCGCTTGTACAGCTTGCGGACCTTGTCGGTCTTGGCCGCGGGCGTCATCTGGGGATCGCCGGTGGCGAGGTAGTAGTGGCAGGAGTCGTTGCACATCCCGCAGTGGACACAAGCACCGAGAGAAAGGACCGTCTGTCTGCTGAGGCCGTTCTTGAAACCCTCGACGACCGCTCGTGCGCTGGGGCTCTGAGTGTTTCCGCTTGCCATCTCTGAACCTCCTCACGCGTGCCGCGGCACCGACTTGGCGGGGTACACGCCGCGGTGCCCGAAGTGCTTGCCGGTGTAGTAGCGGATGAACGGCCAGTAGATGTAGTGCGAGATCTTCGAAAACGGCACGTAAACGAGGAAAAAGGCCGTGAGACCGAAGAAGGCGATCAGGGCCGGCTCGCTCGCCTGAGGCGCGGCCAGGATCGCGGCCGCGAACCATGTCCCCAGCATGAGCAGGGAAAAGTAGTCGTCCGGCGATGAAACGGCTCGCATGGCGGGGGTCCCGATGCGACGTGTCAGGCGCGACGCGGCGGCCAGTAGACCGACTGCAAACACGATCTGCAGGAGGTCCACCATGTCTCGGCCGGAAAGCAGACGCGGCCAGTAGGGCATCACGAATGTGACCAGGATGGCGACCGCCACCGCGATGTGGAAGAACGCAAACTCCAGGTAGTGGAACCAGTGCCGACGCGTGCTCGGCAGCTCCCACGGCATGGCGAGCGTCGCGTAGGAGTAACGAATCGCCTTGCCGTGGTCGCCGCGGGCGGGAGTCCGCTCACTGGCGGCTGCATGGTTGAGGATCCACCGGATCTTGAGCAGGTAGACCGCTGCCATGATGGCCAGCGCCACGAGCTGCGCCTGATCCATGAGGACCTCGGTGAAGCGAGAGACTTCAATGGGCATCGTCGAGACCTCCTTGCCTGGAAACCCGGCAACTGGGGGTTGCCGGTGAGCTCACGGAGAGACCGGACAGCTGGGCGACCTCGGCGCCCGTTGTCCGCACCCATGCAGGGTCGAGGAGGTCGGCGAGCGTGAACCCGTGAAGGACCTCGGCGATCCGATGGTTGATCAGGGCATAGACCAGCCGGCACTCGCAGTACTGCGTCCGCAAACAGCTGTCAGGATCCTCCAGGCAGCCCACGAGGCACACCGGACCGATGACTGCTTCGATGATCTCTCCCAGCGTGATCTCATCGGGCGCCCGGCAGAGACGGTAGCCGCCGTTGCGGCCAGCCACTCCGCGCAGGAGTCGAGCGTTGCGAAGCGGTACGACCAGCTGCTCGAGGTAACCCCTGGAAAGGTCGGTCCGCGCCGCTACGGAGCTCAAGCTGACCGCCCTATTGCCCTGGTTGTTCTTGGCAATGTCGAGCATCATGCGAAGGGCGTAACGAGCCCGAGTGGAGAGTCGCATCAACTTATCAATAATCCCAGTTCTCCGAGTTGTCAAGTAGGAGTTTATTAATAAATACAGAGTCGCAACTTCAATCTCTTATGATCGCATTGTTGCTCGATGGTAGAATCGAACCGTCAATCAATGTGCACGGCTCGGGGGGGACGAGCACCGACGAGGAGGATGCATGACACGCCGCCGGACCGCCCTCATCATCGATGACGAGCCTGACATCACCACCTACCTCGGTACGATCCTCAGCGACAACGACTGGGAGGTCCGCACCGCCAACCGCGCCGAGGACGGACTCATCCTGGCGCGCGAAGAGGCTCCAGACCTCGTTCTCCTCGACGTGCTCATGCCCGAGAGAGGAGGCCTGAGCACGCTGATCGCTCTTCGCAAGGACCCGAGTCTCAGCAGTATCCCAGTTATCCTGGTCACCGGGATCCAGGAGTCCCTGACAGCTGACTTTTCGGCTTTTCTCGACCGTTTCAAGCACTACCACCCTGACGCCTACCTGGAGAAGCCGGTCACGCCGGAGCAGCTCATGTCCGTCGTCCACGAGGTGACGCAGCGTTCACCGGCAAGCTGATCGGACGTTCGATCGTTCACCGGAAACGGAAAGCTGGAACTCCCGGCTGCCCCCTGAGATGCGGCAACTGAACCGGATGAGGGGCGATGTGGCGCCCCGAGAGAGCGACTGTCATGGTGCTCGCAACGCGGCGGGCTGTGCCGTTGGAAACTCTCTCCCCGTGGTATATTCACGTTGAGAACACGCTCGGGATGAGGCATCAATTGACGACATCGGACAGACGGGCTGCGGCGGTGTCGGCATCCCGAGCTGGTCGCGTCGGCTCGCGCGCTTCGGGTGGGTCGTCGCGCCTGCAAAGGAGGTCAAGATGGCTCGACTGATCCTGGGCGCTGCCGGGGAATCGCCAGAGGGGGCGGAGCAGCACGAGCTGGGTGACGGAATCATCAGCGTGGGACGAAGCGACGACAACGCCATCGTCCTCGGCGATGCCTCGGTCTCCCGCCACCACGCGCAGCTGACCAAGACCGGCGAGGGCTATGTGCTCAAGGACCTCGGAAGCGCCAACGGCACCTTTGTCAACAACCACCGGACCGTGGAGCAGCTCCTGCGCGACGGTGACGTGATTCTCTTCGGCCGCTTCAAGATGACCTTCTCAGACCCGGCCGAGGTGGACGCCGGCTCAACGGTTCTCTTCGACATCCACGCCACTCCGCCAACCCCGCCTGAACAGGAGGCGGCACCCGGGCCAGCGGCGGCCCCCGCTCCTACGCCTCCGCCGCCGGCCGCACCTGCCGCCAAAGAGCCGACCGAGCCCCACGCACCGCAGGCACCACAGGTGGCGGCGCCGACACCTCCGCCGCAGGCACCACCCGCTGCACCGGCTGCATCGCCCCCAGCCCCCTCACCACCACCTCCTGCGCCCGCCGTTCCCCCGGTAGCACCTCCCCCGCCGGCGCCGCCCGCGACATCGTCTGGCGCCGTTCGGCAGGTCACGTTTTCCTCGGCCGCACGTCCGGCCGTCGGTGCCGGTGGCCCAGCCGCCGGTTTCTGGATTCGTCTCGGCGCATACCTGATCGACGCCGTGATCGTCGGTGTGGGGATCTTCGTCGTGACATTGATCTTCACCGGGATCTCACTCCTGCTACGTAAGGTCCCCGCGCTCATGGCAGTCGTGTTGTTCCTCGAGGTGGTCATCGCGCTTGCCGCCGGACTCGGCTATTTCCTCTATTTCTGGGCCACACAGGGAGCGACCCCCGGGAAGAAGATGCTCGGACTCCAGGTCGTCCGCCAGGACGGCGTCGAGCCGCTCGGGTACGGCAAGGCCGCTTTGCGCCTCGTCGGCTACATCTGCAGCAGCATCCTGTATATCGGCTTCATCATGATCGCGTTCACCGACGGCAACCTCGGCCTCCACGACATGATCGCCGGGACCAGGGTGGTGAGCACGAAGTAGGGAAACGCGTTCTTCTGGAGCTCTACGGTCCGGAACGCTGGAACACGCGCCTGATCCCGGGTAAACACTCCCCGGTGTCATCCTGACGAGCGTCAGCAAGGAAGGATCTGGGCGGGTGTGTGGCCGCGTCGCTGATGGACCGGGAGTCTCTGGCAGAACGGCAGGGGGAGAATTCTCTGAAGCTCCGGCGGCCGCGCGGGCACGGAGT
>JAJDNH010000020.1 GCA_022340775.1 Acidobacteriota bacterium | reverse complement strand
GGCATAGCTCACGCCGACTCTCGGCAGGCTTTGCACCTCAGCGGACGGCACGCTCGTCCCGTCATCGCCGACGTAGAGCCCGCCGCCCGTTTCACACAGGTCGAGACCGTTGTCGGCGCGGCTGATCGCCAGGGCCTGGCAGAGCTTGCCCGGGCCGTCGCTCAGCCCCACTCCCCCGCCCCGTCGGTTCCTCATCAGCGCCTCGCCCTCGACCGCCAGCCCGCCACGGATCAGGACCGCCTCGGCACGGCCGTCGCCGACCGTCACGATGTTGAGGCAGTGATGCATGCCGTAGACCAGGTATACGTACGAGAATCCGGCAGGCCCCCACATGACCTCGGTCCTGGCCGTCCTCCGCCCACCGAAGGTGTGGCACGCCGGGTCTGCGGGTCCCAGGTAGGCCTCCACCTCGGTCAGTCGCACGGCCGCCCGGCCTTCGGTTGTCGTTCTGACTAGCACCTTACCGAGGAGGTCCCTGGCCACCCGCTCCGTGGAACGCTGGTAGAATCGGCGCTGCATTGGCTGGAGCTCGACCACCTCGATCCACTCCGGAGGAGGCCCCCCCATGAGTCACGTCATCTGTGTCACCGGAGGCGCCGGTTTTATTGGCAGCCATGTCGCGGACGCCCTGGTGGCCGCGGGCCACCGGGTTCTCATTCTGGACGACCTGTCCAGCGGCCGCAAGGAGAACGTTCCGGCTGCGGCCGATCTCCGTGTGTGTGACATTCGAGAGCCCCAGGCGGCACGTCTCCTCGTCGAAGAAGGGGTGGAGATCCTGGTTCACCACGCGGCGCAGATGGATGTCCGGCGCTCGGTCGCCGACCCTCGGTTCGACGCCGACGTCAACCTCGGGGGTCTGCTCAACCTCCTCGAAGCTGGACGCCGCGGCGCGCTCCGCCAGATCGTCCTGGCCTCCACGGGCGGTGCGATCTACGGAGACCAGGACGAGTACCCGGCAAGCGAGGACCATCTTCAGCGACCGCTGTCTCCTTACGGCGTCTCCAAGCTCGCCGGCGAACGCTACCTGTACTTCTACAGCCGGGAGTACGGGCTCCACGCCACCTGTCTGCGGTACGCCAACGTCTACGGCCCGCGCCAGAACCCGCACGGCGAGGCCGGCGTTGTGGCCATCTTCCTCGACCGTCTGCTGCGCGGACAGCAGCCGACGATCCACGGAGACGGCCTGCAGACCCGGGACTACGTGTACGTAGGGGACGTCGTCCGAGCCAACCTTGCGGCTCTCGGACGGGAGGGGTTCGTGGTATGTAACGTCGGCACCGGCATCGAGACCGACGTCAACACCCTGTTCGAAGGGCTCCGGGCAGCCTTGGGGTCGGACCTCGAGGCCGTCCACGGACCGCCGATGCCCGGCGAGCAACGTCGCTCATGCATCTCGGCGGCTCGCCTCGAGCACGAGCTCGGTGTCCGCATCACAACCACTCTCGAAGAGGGTTTGCGCCTCACCGCCGACTGGTTCGCAAAGAACGCCCGAGGCTGAACGTCACGGCAAGGCCTCGGCTACGGTGATCCGACCTGGCGCTGTTGCCGCGGCCAGCACGAGTGGGGCGTGAAACCGCGGCTTCTAGTGGCAACACCATAGTGATCTGACATCCGGCGACAGCTTCCTAAGAGGTCCGGCCGGGAGCCTTGTCCGTAGCGAGATTCGCGAGACGGGCGTCAGATGTGTGTTTTCTCGCGCCGGAGCACGTCGCAGGCGTACCAGCAGGTACGTTGGAGACGTGCCACAAGCGAAAAACGCACAGGTGGCCCCGTATCGCAAATCGTAGTAGGTCAGGGCTCCCGGCCGGACCTCAGGGACCCTCCAGCTGGATCGTGCGGCCACCGGCGTCCTCCAACCAGGCCGGATCCCGGCGCGCGTCATCGCGCAGCTTCTCGAGGCGACGCGCGTGGGACCGCTCGAACTGGACCAGCTCGCCCAGCAGCCGTTTCCCTGAGGCATCGGTGGCGCGCTCTCCCGCTGTCGAGTACGCCGTCTCCGCCAGGTGTTCCTTGGTGATTGCCAGGTCGAGGACCTCGAGGAGGTTCATGCCGTCGTGGACCTCTGGCCCGAAGATCTTGATGCGCACGGTCGGGGTCGGGGGCGGCGCGTCGTCACCGGTGGCCGCAGAGTAATACTCCTGCAACCACCTCTCGTGCTGACGCTCCTGATCGGCCAGGCCAGCGAACTCGTCTTTGAGCTCGGGTTTGGTGACCTGAGAAGCCATTGCCGAGTACAGGTCGAAGGCGTCGCGTTCCGCCCGGATCGCCACACCGATGATCTCGAGGGCGGTCAGGCTGGGGTCGATCATCTTCCACCTCCTTGTGAAAAAAAGTATAATGCGCGCGCTGACGGACGCCAAGCGGATGGCGTGGACTAAAGAGCACTCCCCCGCTGTTCCCAAGAGGTGAAAGGAGGTCTGATGCGACAACCCGATGGGAGCTCCTCAATGCTGACCACGCGGGTCGATGCGATGCTGCGTTGGGTGCGCAAGAACAGCCTTTGGCCGCTACCGTTCGGGACCGCATGCTGCGCGATCGAGTTCATGTCCGTCGTCTCTTCCCACTACGACCTCGCCCGTTTCGGCGCCGAGGTAGTCCGGTTTTCACCGCGGCAGTCGGACCTGATGATCGTCGCCGGTACCATCACCGACAAGATGGCACCGGTCGTCAAACGAATCTACGACCAGATGGCCGAGCCGAAGTACGTGATTTCGATGGGCGCCTGCGCCTGTACCGGCGGCTTCTACCGCGCCTACCACGTGGTCCAGGGAGTCGATGAGTTCATCCCGGTCGACGTCTACGTCCCGGGCTGTCCGCCGACCCCTGAGGCTCTGATGCACGGGGTCATCAAGCTCCAGGAGATGATTCAAAACGGAGAGACCCAGTATGACCGCTTCAAGCACCAAGAGCTCGACACAACTGCCTGATGCCGAGGCGCTGCTGCCGGCGGACGCCGTGATATCCAGCGCGCGCGCCGCAGACGGGCACACCGAGCTGACCGTCGACCGGAGCCGGCTTCTGGAAGTACTCCGCACCCTCAAGGAGCGGCCCGAGCTCGACTGCGACCTCCTCCTGGACATCTGCGGTGTGGACTATCCACGACGCGACCAGCGGTTCGAGGTCGTCTACCACATCGCCAGCCTGGCCCGGGATCACCGTTTCCGGGTCAAGGTCCCGATCTCCGAGGACGACGCCACGGTCCCGTCGGCGTACGGAATCTGGAAGGCCGCCGACTGGTTCGAACGCGAGGCGTACGACCTTTTCGGCATTACCTTTGAGGGACACCCGAACCTCAAGCGGATCCTCACCCATGGCGGTTTCCACGGCCACGCCCTGCGCAAGGACTACGATCCCGGACAGCGGTGGCTGCTGACCGAGGAGGACAGCATGGTCCCCGCATGGGCCACCGAGGAGCTGACCGACGAGGACCACCTTGAGTCGCAGGTTCTCAACCTGGGCCCCTCGCACCCGGCCACCCACGGCACGCTCCGGGTCGTTGTCCGCCTCGAGGGCGAGACGATCAGCAAGGCCGAGTGCGAGATCGGGTACCTCCACCGCTGCTTTGAGAAGATGTCCGAGACTCACGGTTGGAACCAGGTGATACCGTACACCGATCGCCTGAACTACTGCTCCAGCATGATCAACGGCGTCGGCTACGCGCTGGCGGTCGAGAAGATGCTGGGGGTTGAAGCGCCTCCCCGGGCACAGGCCGTACGAGTGATCTTGTCCGAGCTGTCACGGATCATGGATCACGCCGTGTGCCTCGGGGCCAACCTTGTCGATCTCGGTGCTCTTACCAACTTCTGGTACTTCTTCCAGCCGCGGGAGGAGATCTACGGGCTCTTGGAGGCGTGCGCCGGGGGACGGCTCACGGTGTCTTACGCCCGCGTCGGCGGCCTCGCGCACGACGTGCCGGCGGACTTCGAGGAACGCGTCCGGTACCTGCTCGACTACATCCCCAAGTTCGTCAACGATGTCGAGAAGCTGATTACCACCAACAAGATCTTCCGCGACCGCACGGAGGGCATCGGTGTGGTGTCGCCGGAAGATGCCGTCGCCTGGGGTTGGACCGGGCCCTGCCTGCGCGCCAGCGGCGTGCCCTACGACGTGCGCAAGGCCCACCCCTACATGGGCTATGAGCAGTATGACTTCGACGTTCCGGTCGCCTCGACGGGTGACACCTACGCACGCTACCTAGTGAGGATGGAGGAGATGCGCCAGAGCCTGCGAATCATTCGGCAGGCGATCGACGACCTTCCGGAAGGCCCGGTGATCACCGACGACCACCACGTAGCTCTGCCGCCAAAGGAGAAGGTCTATACGGAGATGGAGGCACTGATCTGGCACTTCAAGCTGATCTACGAAGGCATCCACGTTCCGAAAGGTGACGCCTACTCCTTCACCGAGGGGGCCAACGGCGAGCTCGGGTACTACATCGTGTCCGACGGAAGCGGCCACCCCTACCGCCTCAAGGTCCGCCCCCCGTGCTTTGCCATCTTCCAGGCGTTCCCTCACATCCTCGAGGGCCACATGGTGCCGGATGCCATTGCCATTCTCGGCAGCCTCAACATCATTGCCGGGGAGCTCGACCGATGAAGGACGTACCCACCATCAACGTCGACCGCGGCCCGATTCCCTTCTCCGAGCGCATCTACCTCGGCCCGATCGTGAAGGGCCTAGCCGTTACCCTCCGCCACTTTCTGCGCAACCTCTTCGGACATCGCGACGTCGCCACTATTCAGTACCCGGAGGTCAAACGGCAGTATTCGGAGAGGCTGAGGGGACGTCACATTCTCACCACCAAAGAGGACGGGTCTTTGCGTTGTGTGGCGTGCTTCATGTGCGAAACGGCCTGTCCGGCCGACTGCATCACGATCGTAGCCGAGGAAGACCCCGAAGCCACGGTGGAGTGGGAGAAGAAGGCCGCGCTCTACGAGATCGACCTCCTGCGCTGCGTCTTCTGCGGCTACTGCGTCGACGCCTGCCCCAAGGAAGCGATCATCATGAGCCGTCAGCACGAGATGGCGTTCGGGGCCCGGGAGGAAGCTGTCGTCGGCATTGATGAGCTGCGGCAGAAGGGCCCGATCGAGGACCAGGATCTCGGCTACCGCCCGTACTTCTGACCCGCTCGTGGACGCGGCGGCAGCTGTTCTCGGGCTCGCCTGTAGCCCCTGGCTCATGGATGCTATGATGATACGGAGACGCACGTGGAGGAGCTGCATGACCTCAGATCGTCAGTCACGGGAGACCGAGGCAACCGACTACAACGAGCTGCTTCAGCAGCACCGCGACTACGAGCGCAGGCTGGAGGAGCTCAACAGCAAGTCGTGGCTCACTCCGGATGAGGAGCTGGAAGAGAAACGAATCAAGAAGCTCAAGCTGAAGGTCAAGGACCAGCTCGCCCAGCTCAGCCGGACAGCCTCCTGAGCCTCCTGAGGACGCGCTGATGATCGCTCAGGAAGGGTGGCCGTTTGTCTTGCTGCCTGCTGGGGCGGGGATCGTCCTCGTGATTTTCGGCTGGCCCGTCCCGGGGTGGATTTTGGTGGCACTCGGAGCCTTCGGGATGTTCTTCTTCCGCAACCCCGAACGTCGCTGTGACGCCTCGGAAGAGATTGCCTGCTCGCCAGCCGACGGCAAGATCATTGCGGTCGACACCGCGCCGGAGGAGCTCTGCGAGCGCGGGCTGACCAAGCGCGTGAGCGTCTTCATGTCCGTGCTCGACGTCCACGTCAACCGAGCGCCTCTCGGCGGCACCCTGGTCGAGTACCAGTACAACCCCGGCCGCAAGGTCTCTGCATTCAAGGAAAAGGCATCCCTAGAAAACGAGCAGAACCTGTCGGTGTGGGACACACCGAAGGGTCCGATTGCCCTCAAGCAAATTGCCGGCGTTATCGCCAGGCGGATCGTCTTCGACCACCGTGAGGGCACCGGAGTCCAGCGCGGCGATCGGATCGGGCTGATCCGGTACGGTTCCCGTGTCGACGTCTTCCTGCCGGAAACCGCCGAGGTCCTTGTACGGGTCGGTAACCGGGTACGGGCAGGCGCTACCCCGCTGGCCCGCGTCGGCGAGCCGGGCCCCAAATGACGGCGCGAGCCACCCGCCGTCGCCGCCGCCCCCCCGGACGGTTCCACAAGGGGATCTACATCATCCCATCACTGTTCACGGTGGCCAACATCTTCTGCGGCTTCTACTCGCTGGCGCTGACCACCCGTGGACGTCTCGAAGCCGCCGCATGGTTCATCCTCGCCGCCGTCGTCGCCGACATGCTCGACGGCCGGATTGCCCGCCTCACCAGGACCGCAACGACATTCGGCGAGTCCTACGACTCTCTGGCAGACGTCATCTCGTTCGGCGCGGCCCCGGCGTTACTGGCGTTCCAGTGGGGTCTCTGGCAGAAACCCAGGCTCGGCATGGCGGTCGCTTTCCTGTTCCTGGTCGCGGGCTCGATCCGCCTCGCACGGTTCAACGCGAGCAGCCACGAGGACCCCAACTTCAAGGGGCTGCCGATCCCCGGTGGCGCTTCGGCCATCGCGCTCATGGTCCTGATCTCACCGGCGCCTGTGACACACCGGCTGTTCATGCCGGTCGTTGTCGGGTTCGTGCTCGGCCTGGCCCTTCTGATGGTGTCCAACCTCCCCTACCGGTCGTTCAAGGACATCGATCTCCGCAAGCGTTGGCCAGCAACGACCCTGTTCCTGATCGCTACCGTGTTCGCGCTCCTCACCTATGTGCCGACCCATGTACTCGCCATCCTCCTTTCCCTGTACATCATCTCGGCACCCGTGAGCGTGTTGACGGGCAGGGTCCGCGGGACCCGGAAGCCTGCAGAGTCTCACCCAGAGGGCGAGTCTTCCGACATGGAGGAGGAAGGAAGGCCAGATGCTGACGTCGATCACCGGCTCGATAGCGCTGATTGATCCGCTCACGCTCATCGGCCGTGAGGTCGTGCAGCGAATGCCGCAGCTGGGGTGCGAGCTCCTGCCGTTCCACACGGGGCTCGAAGAGGAGCATGAGATCGCCGACATCGAAGGCTCCCCCCGGCTCGTCCCGCCGCTTGCAAGCGACAGCGACCTCGGAAACTGCGCAGCAGTCATCGTCGCCAGCAACGCGCCCGCGGAGAGGCTTCCCTCGCTCCTGGAGCTCCTCGATCGGAATCCGGAGCTGCCGCTCGTCGACATCAGCCGTCTCGAGCTCCTCCGAGCAAGGACGGTGCCCCTTGCCGAACCTGCGGTGGAACGACCGACCCCGCCGGCTGTCCGAGTCGCCCACCCGTCCTTGGTTGCGATGTACCACTCGGTCCAGGCTCTGCGGGACCTTGAGCCAAGGGCGATCACGCTCACCGCGCTCGAGCCCGTCTCAACGCACGGATCAGCGGGGGTGGTGGCGCTGGCACGGCAGTCGGCGTCTCGCCTCCGCGGTGAGCCCCCGGCTGATCTCGTGGCGGGCGAGACACTCGCTTTCAACCTCGTCACCCTGCCTGCGGATGAGCTCATGGAGGACGCGGCCGGTCTCCTCCCGGATCTCCAGGTCGCGGTCAGTCGCGGCGTGGGAGGCTGGTTCCATGGCCATGTCGCCGTTCTCGGCATCAGCTTCGCCCATCCGGTCGAGGAAGGCGATCTCGTGGAGCGGTGGATGACGGCGGAGCGCCTCACGGTCGAGGATGGACCGCTGAGGCTGGATGCCGTAGCCGACCGGGATACCGTGCTCCTCGGCACCCCGAGCCTGTCTCCCGACCGGCAGACCGTAGCCCTGGTGGCGATGGTTGACGGGCTTCTCATCGGCGGCGCCCTTACGGCGGTGGAATTGTTGGCCTCGTTGCTCTAACATCTGCGGTGCGACTGCGTCTCGCATCGCTGCAAACGGTTACCTAAGGAGGTTCCACATGAGCAGTCCCCTCACCGAGCTGGAGCCACGCTACCTGTGGCAGAACTTCGACGCCATCCGGCGCATCCCCCGGCCTTCGAAGCATGAAGAGAAGATCGCAGAGCACGCCGTGAGCTGGGCCAAGGGACACGGCTACGAGGTGGTTCGTGACCGGGTCGGCAACCTGGTGATCAAGGTCCCGGCGACACCCGGCCACGAGGGTGCACCGACCGTGATCCTCCAGGGTCACATGGACATGGTGTGCGAGAAGAACTCGGACGTCGAGCACGACTTCATGAAAGACCCGATTCAGGTTACGGTCGAAGGCGACTGGGTGACGGCTGTGGGCACCACGCTGGGCGCCGACAACGGCGTCGGCGTTGCCGCCGGCATGGCTATCGCCGAGGACCCCGACGCCGTCCACGGACCGCTGGAGCTGCTCCTCACGGTCGACGAGGAAACCGGTCTAACCGGCGCCATGCAACTCGACGGATCGCTGCTCGCCGGACGGACCATGCTCAACCTCGACACCGAGGAGGACGGTTCGGTCTACATCGGGTGTGCCGGCGGGGCCGATTCCGTCGCCGAGTTCCCGCTCGCCCGCCGCAAGGCGCTCCTCGGCTCGATTCCGGTGCAGGTCGCGATCAAAGGCCTCCGCGGCGGGCACTCCGGGATCGATATCGACCAGAATCGTGGAAACGCGGTCAAGCTGGCGGCACGTGTTCTGCTCACCGCGATCGGCGACGGAATCGAGCTGGACCTTGTGTCGCTCGACGGCGGCTCCAAGCACAACGCGATTCCGCGCGAGGCGTTCGCGGTCTGCCGGGTCCCGGAGAACTCGTTCGCTAACCTCGAGAAGGTGGCTCAGCGCTGCCTGGGCGACTTCCAAAAGGAGTTCGGGGCCGTCGAACCGAACCTCGAGCTCACGCTCACCAAGCTGGACGACAGTGAGGACCGCCAGCGCCCGTTGAACTCCCACGCCCGCGACCGGCTGCTGTACGCCATCGACGGTATCCCACACGGGGTTCTTGCCATGTCGCGCGAGGTTCCCGGGCTGGTCGAGACCTCCAACAACCTGGCCGTGGTCAAGACCGAGGATGCCAGCGCAGTGGTTACGACCTCCCACCGCTCGTCGGTGATGCCGGCGCTGTTCAGGGTCCAGGAGCAGATCCGTTCCATCTGCGTGCTCGGCGGCGCCACCGTCGAGGTGCACGACGCCTACCCGGGCTGGAAGCCGAACCCGGACTCACCAATCGTCAAACGGACGGTGGGCGTGTTCGAGCGGCTGTTCGGCAAGACGCCGGAGGTCAAGGCGGTTCACGCCGGACTCGAGTGCGGGTTGCTGCTCGAAAAGGTCCCCGATCTGGACGTCGTGTCCATCGGGCCGGAGCTCCGTCACCCTCACTCGCCGGACGAGAAGGTACAGATCTCCTCGGTCCAGCGCTTCTACGAGGTCATCAAAGGGGTGCTCGCCGAGCTCGCATAGCCTTAGCCCGGTTCATCCGGCCGCGATCTACTCGGACCGGCGATACGCCAGCCAGGGCCGTGTTGCCGTGGCGGGGATGGAGCCGATTGCGGTCGACTGCGACCCGAACTGCGCCAGCCATAGCCAGGATCGTCGCTTCCCGGTACTCTCAACCGGCTGCCCGAAGACAGCTGGTCACGAAACGGGTGACGAGGTCGAGGTCGAACTCCGGGCAGGTGAGAGCAGCTTCGGTATCGGTGGCGGCGAGCGCGGCCTGGAAGCGACGGGCCGGGGTCCGCGGGTAGGCCGGCAGGCCGCGGCCGAGCATGGCGAGCATCGGCGCCAGCGGCGCCCCCGCCACCTGCACCCCCAGCGCCCAGTCGTTCAACGACTTTGGGCGCAACACAGCATCCGGCCGCACGAGCACGGTCGCCGCCGCCAGTACCTCCATCAGGTGACGCCAGGTCACCAGCCCTCGCTCGCCGGGGGTGACGTTCGAAACGTGGAAGGTCGGGGCTCGTCCACGCGCCTCGGCGCGACCGGGCGGCGGTAGCTTCCCAGCCTCGGCCAGCCGGCCCAGCCGCACGATAGCCCGCGCGGCAAAGTCGACCGGAACCAGGTCCAGGCCCCGCGCCGAGCCCTCGGTCTCGGCCACCCAGCGCGGTACCGGGGACGCGCTTTCATCGATGACGGTTCCAGTCGCCAGGCAGGATAGAAGCAACCGGCTCATCCAGTCGGACGCGTTGGCGGCGCCGCTCAAGCTCGACCAGCTGATCAGAGCCGGTCGCGTAATCGAGGTCTTGAGGGCCCCCCCTGTGTGAGCGAAGACGCGCTGTACCATCCACTCGGCCACCCACTTCGAGACGCCGTAGCCGCCGGCGCCGGCCACGAGCTCGTCGGTGAGACCCTCCGGCAATCCAGACTCTTCGAACGGCATCGCCTGGGTCGCCTGGGCGATCAGTAGTGCGACGTTCAGCGAAGATACGAGGTGGAATGCCTTGAGCGTCTCCGTTGTGGCAAGCTCGAGCAGACGCCTCGTGCCCTCCACGTTGGCCGACCGCAGCTCGTCGTAGCTCTTCGCCAGGCTCACCTCGGCAGCCGCGTGGTAGATGCCTCCGAGAGAACACGCCAGCTGTTTGTAGGCTGCAGGCGGGACACCCAACAGCGGACGCTCCAGACCCCCGGCGATCGCGACGACCCCGTTCTCGGCGCCGTCGTCCGGTATCGAGATCTCGCCGACTCCGAGGCCGTAGCTCGCGAAGGCCCGAACCAGTCTGGTCCGAGCGGCCCCGTCGTCGGTTGCCCTTACCAGAGCATAGACGCGCCCCTCCCCTCCGCCGGAGACCAGCTCGGCCAGCAGGTGGGCCCCGAGGAACCCGCTGGCTCCCGTGACCAGCAGGTCGCTCCCGGTGGCTGGTGGCGGCACCGGGCTCGGCATGGGTGCGGTCAGGGCGTCCGCCGTGGCCATGACGCCGATCGTCTCGGGTCCGAGCCGCGCCGGCGACTCACCGGCGGCGCGTGCGTGTGTCGGCGCGACCAGACGCGGCTCGGCTCGGGATCGTGCTTCGGCCTCTTTTCGTTCGCGCTGTTTGAGATCCCACACACGCCGTGCGAGCTCAGTCAGGGGCATCGAGGCGAGGGCCCCGGAATCCGAAACCTCCGGTGACTCGCCGCCAAGCAGGGTGCCGATTCGGAGCACAAGCTCCAGCGCCGCCACCGAGTCACCGCCGTTGGCCGCAAACGAGACGCTGGTGTCGATCTGCTCCGGCCTCCGGTCGAGGACTTCTGCTACGACAGCGGCGATCCGCCGGGTCCAGGCTGCCGGATTCACGTCCCTCTCGGGATCGGACAACGCAGCGGGCCAGCGCTCGACCTGCCGCGAGGCGGCTTCGATGGCTCCACGGTACCTCTCGAGAAGGGCCTGCCGCCGAGGCTTGAACGACGGAGTCAGGAGGCCGTTTTCGGGCGTCCACGGCATCTCGCCGCCTCGCCGGGGCTCGAGCACAACGGCACCTGGAACCTCGAATGGTCGGAGGCCTTCCTTCTCCGCCTCGGCACAAAGCGCCCCGATGACCTGAGCCTCGGTCACTCCTTCGCGGCTCGGCACGACGACCGCCGCTACGTTGCGTTGACCTTCGAGCGCGGTGACGAACACGTCCGCGACCAGCTGCGAGCGTCGGTACACCTTCTCCAGCGCAGCCGGAGACACGAACTCGGATCCCGCGACCTTCAGCAGCTCCTTGCGTCTCCCCAATATGTTGAAGGAACGGTCAGGACGAACCTCGACGATGTCACCGGTCAGGAAATAGCCGTCATCGGTGAAACCATCGCGGGTGGCTTCCTCGTCGCTATGGTAGCGGGCGATCGTACGTGGCGTCCTGACCGCCAGCTCACCCCGCGGGTAAGGACGATCCGCGGTCGTGAACCCCAGCTCCGCCAGGTCTACCAGCCGGAAGTCCAGATTGGGCAGGAGCACGCCTCCGGCTCCCAGGGTTCCAGCCTCGGTCGTTCCATACCCCTCCCCCATCGGCACGCCGAAGATCTCCTCCATCGCCGTCCGCATCCCGGCATCGCTCGCCGCTCCGCCGGTTGCCATGCCAACCAGCCTGCCGCCGAACATGGCCCGGCACCGTGCTCTGGCCCGCGCAACCTCCTGCATGGAGGCGGCGGATGCTACTGCGCTCTTGTACTCGGTATAGACCGCGTTCCAGATGGCCGGCGGTCCCTCGAAGTAGGTCGGACGGATCGCGCGCACGTCCTCGAACAGCGCCGCGCCGCGCCGAGCGAATCCGACTCGACCCCCGTTGAGCAGGACCTGCCACACCGCCTTGCGGTCCGCAGCCAGCGCAGATGGCTGGTACGAGACGGTGACGTACGGCCACACGTTGGCCTCGTACTCCATGGCTTCAAGCCAGCGCCGTCGGCTTACCGGCGTCCCCTTGGGGCGGCCGGTACTGCCGGAGGTGTAGATGATCGTGAAAAGCTCCTCGTCCGAGTCTTGCGGGATGCCGGCGGCCCGAGCCGCGGCTTGGCCGGGAAGATCGTCGTAGACGACCTCGGTCGCCGGGGAGATCCCGGATGCCGACGCCCAACCGTCCGGCAACTGTCCGGCCTCCTGCAAGAGCGCCCCGAGCTCCACCGCGCCAGCCCCCGGATCGGGAGCAGGACCCCGGCCGTCGATATTGATCAGAAGTCGTAGCGAAGGACAGCATCCGGTGACCCCTGCGGCCGCCAGCCGCTCCAGCGAGGGCCCGTCTGCGAACACCACAGCCAGCTCCGTCTGACCGACAATATCCAGCAGCTGCTCATCTCCCAGGGTGCTTTGCAGATACACGGTCGGCAGGCGCGAGAAGACGGCTGCAAACTCGACCACGTAGAGCTCGGGACGGTTCTCCGAGGCCAGGAGGCCGAGGCACTGGCCCGGTTCGAGCCCCAAGCTCTCCAGCGCTGCCGCCAGACGCAGCGATTCGCGACGCACGTCGCGGTACGTCTGCCATCCGTACCCAACGCGCGTCTCGACTCCGGACCCGGTCCGCTCACCCGCCGAGGCGCTGAGGCCGAGCCGGCGGAAGCGCCCATCGACGCCCCGCCGCCCGAAAAGAGGGCGGTCGGCAAAGGCGCGTAGAGCGTTGTTGAGGGCTACCGCCATCGACGGGAAATCGGTCAGGCCGAGCTTGGCGAACCCCGGCGAGCACGGCTCCGCTACGTACTCGTCGAACACGGCCGGCAGCGCAGAGGCAACTGAAGCCAACGCGCCCGGGCACCGGTCATGCAGTTTCTCCAGCGCCACTCGCGCACGGCTGACAAGCTCGTAACTCCTCGGAGCGAGGACCGCGCCGAAGCTGTCAAGGGACCGGTAGCGCGTCACGGGCATGCGTCGGCTGTCGGTGTGAAACTGGTCCCCGGACAGGAGGCAGCGCTCGCCCCAGGGAAGGTCCGCAACCGGGGTTCGGGGCAGATCGTATCCGGTGAGCTCGATCGCGGCGCCGGGGGTGGTGGGCGGCACATGGGTCGAGAAGGTAAGCTGCCACGGAACCCGCGGCACGTGCTGCCCGCGAGCCGCATCGAGCAGCCTCTGGTGAGCCGCACCGAACAGCTCGATGGCTCGAAACAGCGCCGCCCGGGGGCCCGACCCGGTCGACCGGCGCGAGGGACTGAACCGGTGGCTCGCAGCCCGCCGCCGGAGAGCCGCGTCGAGGAACCGGGCGGCGGCGGGGCCAGACTCCGTCCGGTCATCGGCGGCGCACGCCTCGAGATCGCCGACAGCTGCGGCCAGCGCCGCGTCGAGGGCCGCCTCCTCGCCACCCGCCTCCGGTGTCGGGATCCCCTCGCCTCCGAGGGCGCTCGCACTCGTCGCCCGCACCGCACGCCCGGCAACCAGCACACCGATCACCGCCTCACGGAGCCCCGGGTACCGTCGCACGAAGCGGGCGATCGCCGGCACTGCCATCTCCGTCTCGAGCGACGCATTCGGCACACTCACAGCTTCCTGCACGACCTCCTCCTCAACCTGCATCACCTCTTCAGGACGCGGTGCCGACGGCACCGAGTCCCGCTCTTCATGCATGGCGGCCGGGGGCTTCAG
>JAJDNH010000002.1 GCA_022340775.1 Acidobacteriota bacterium | reverse complement strand
AGACCAAGGCTGAAGTGGGGCCGCCTGTTGTTGTACAGCATCACCGCCTGGGCGGCAGCTGCTCGGGCCTGGCGTCTGCTTTGGAACTCGCAGCCAAGAGCGTATTCCTGCTTCAGAATACCGTTCAGTCGCTCAGCGGTGGCGTTCTCCGCACAGTGGTTCTTCTCTGTCATGCTGACCAAGATGCCGTGCTCTCGTAGCCGCTCAACGTACTCATGGGAGCAGTACTGACAACCACGGTCCGAGTGGTGGATGAGGCCGCTGTCGTCCGGCAGATCGGAAAGCGCCTGGTCGAGCGACGCCAGGCAGCCGGCCGTCGAAAGATCCTCGCCGCAGTGGTACCCCACCACTTTGCGTGAGTACAAATCCATGATCAACGACAGGTACTCGAAGCCCTCTCTCGTCCGGATGTATGTCAAATCGCTGGCCCACACCTGGTTGGGCTCTGTGGGCACGATTTCGGTTATCAGGTTCCTGAACACAGGCAACGAGTGCCTTGAGTCCGTCGTGTGTGGCGCCTTTGGCAGTGGCTTGACGAGCAGGCCTCGCGACCGCAGAACCTCAAACAACCTGTCGCGACCAATCGAAACGCCGAGCTCGCGAAGCTCCCTGCTCAGCACCTGATGAAGCTTCCGGGTACCCAGACGAGGCTGCAACCGCCGCTCCTGGAGAACCAGCTCGACGACCAAATCCTCGTCAACCGCCCTCCGTGTCCTTGCCGTCCTCGTCTTGTAGTAGTTCTGTCGACTCATCCCGGCTCTCTCGCAGAGCCGCTCAACGCTTACTTGCCACCGCGCCTCGAGCTTCTCCCGCGCCCTGTGGACACTATCCCAGCGTGCTTTTTTTTGAACGCCTCAGCATCCACCCCTGTGCTCTCACACAAAACCTCGAAGTACGCCTCTGCCAACGCCCCATCAATGTGCGCATCCGCCAGTGCCGACTCCAACTGGCGCACCCGCTCCTTCAATCGCTTGACCTCTCTCAACTCCCCTGGCTTCTCCACCCTCACCACCTTCTTCAACACTTCCTCCCTCCCGTACTGCCGAACCCATCGCGACACCGTCTCGCGCCCCCTGATCCCATATGCCTCCGATGCCTCATACGGGCTCCCATACCGCCCCTCCGCCAACTCCGATACTACCTGCCGCTTGAACGCCTCGCTGTACCGAATCACCTTCTCTGACACCGACTCCCCCTCCTTCGGTGTCAACCTATACCAGGACGCCACCGCGTCTTCCGTTTCCCGTCTCCCGTTTCCCCGGGCGGGTGGGAGGCTTCGTCACTCCGTCACTCAACAATCGCGTAAGATACCGCCATGGAAACACCGGTCCTCGAGCAACGTCACGGCCCGATCGTGACCCTCACCCTCAACGATCCGGAGCGCGCCAACCCCCTGTCAGCGCCCGTTGCAGAAGCGCTGGTGACCGCTCTCGGCCGCGCCGCCCGAAACAACCAGGTGCGGGCAGTCGTGCTCACGGGCGCCGGCCGCCACTTCTCGGCTGGTGCGGACCTGGCGGCTCTCGAGCGGATCGCCGCCGGCGGTGACGACGAGGCGAACCTCGAGGACTCACGCCGCCTCGAGCGCCTCTTCGCGGCCGTCATCGAACACCCGCAGCTCACTGTGGCCGCTGTTCACGGCGCCGCAGTGGCCGGAGGCTGCGGCCTTGCAACGGCCTGTGATCTCGTCGTCGCCGACCGCAGCGCACGCTTCGCCTACACCGAGGTCAAGATCGGCTTCATTCCGGCTCTCGTCTCCACGTTCATCAACCGCCGGGTCGCCGGACGTGTCGCGCGCCGCCTGTTTCTCGACCCCGAGACGGTCGACGCCGACCGCGCCGCTGCCCTTGGGCTCGTGGACGAGGTCGTGGATGACGGTGCCGCTCTCGAGCACGCGCGCCGGCTCGCGCTCTCGGTCTGCCGCAAGGGCTCGCCGGCGGCGATTGCCGCCACCAAACGCCTCCTCAACGACACCGTGTACTCAGGGTGGCGGGAGGCGCTGGCGCGGGCGGCTGAAGCCAATGCGCTCCAACGGCTCCACCCGGAGTGCCGTCTCGGCGTCCGCACCTTCCTCGAAAGCAAGAGAACTCCCGATTGGCTCGAGGAAGCCCTAGAACCGGACGATCAGGGCTAGCGCCGGCGCTTCACCCGCGGTCCACCTGAACCGGCAGTACGCCAGCCGCCGCCCTGCTCGTCGCGCTCCACGACTCGGCCACGACCATTCCACAATGACCCGGACTGACGAGGTCGTGTCCCCAGGTACGGTCCCGTCCTCTCCTGAATCGGCCCTCGGGGAAGGGTCCTTTCAGTTCGAGGTCGCGAGAGGACCGGGTGGAGAGACCGTTCGCAGCGAAATCCGCGAGACGGGTGTCAGATGCGCGTTTTCTCGCGCCGGAGCACGTCGCAGGCGTACCTGCAGGTACGTTGGAGACGTGTGACAAGCGAAAAACGGGCAGATGGCCCCGTATCGCGGATTGCAGCCGAACGGACCTCTCTGGCCGGGCCTCTAAAGTAGCCAGTGGGCGGCAATGGCAAGGGCGGCGCCCGCGTAGAGCGCGGCCGCGAGGTCGTCGGCCATGATCCCGAGCCCGCCCGGCAGCCTCTCCAACCGCCGCACGGGCCACGGCTTGAGGACGTCGAAGATCCGAAACGCCAGGAAGCCGCCGAGCCCCACCAGCATGGTCTGCGACCGCCCTCCCAGCTCGACCCAGGGCAGGGCCACGAGGTAGGTGAGCCACTGCCCCGCAACCTCGTCGATCACGACCGGACCCGGATCCCTGGCGTCCCGTCGCCGTTCCTCCTCGTCCGCCGCCCACACCCCGACGGCCGCCGCAACAACCGCACCGACCGCGGTCGCCATCGCGAGCACCGGCGGCCGCACGAGCACAAGGGCGAGGACGATCCAGACCACCGCAGCGGGCAGCGAGCCCGCGAACGTGCCCGGCGCTGGAGCCAGCTCGCCGAGACCGAACGTGGTGGCGAGCCGGAACGCCCAGCGTGCCCGGCCCGGCGTGACGGGTTCTGTCATGCGCGGATCGTAGCAAAGCATGTCCGATCGTGGGTGATCGGATCGGACGTCAGGCGCGTTGGCGGCGACGCACAAGGACCTCGAGACGCTCGAGGTCGCGACCGGTGTTGACGCCGAGCATCTCCGAGCCCTCGTCCAGGATCTCGGCCGTGACTCCGAGGCCGCGCCGACGCAGGGCCGCGATCACGTCCGTCAGGTAGTACTCCGCCTGAGAGTTGTCCGCAGCAACCTCGGCCAGCGCCGCTGTCAGCTCGGGGACTCGAAACGCATAGATGCCGGCGTTGACCTCGTGGACCTGCAGCTCGTCGACGGTCGCGTCCGAGGCCTCCACGATCGCTCTCACCGATCCGTCGGCGCCCCGCAGCACGCGCCCGTACGCCCCGGGCTCGGGAAGAACCGCGGTCAGGAGGGCCGCCGCGGCGCCCGGCTCGAGGCGTTCCTGGAGCCGTGCCACGGTCGTGGGCCTCAGCAGCGGCACGTCGCCCGAAAGAACGACCAGGCCATCCGTCGACCCCGGACGGATCCCACCCAAGGCCACGCGCACCGCGTCGGCCGTGCCCAGCTGCGGCTCCTGCACCACGCAGAAAACTCCCCGCCCGGCGACCTCCGCCCGCACCGCCTCCGCGCCGTGGCCGATGACAACGACGACATGCTCCGGCGGCGCCACGGCGAGCGCGGTGTCGAGCACATGGTCGATCAGCGTGCGGCCAGCAAGCCGGTGCAGGACCTTGGGCAGGTCGCTCTTCATCCGCGTGCCCTTGCCCGCAGCCAGCACGGTGACCGCCCACCTCACGGGCCCGTTCCTTCGGTCACGGCCCGTCGCGGGCTCTCTGCTTCTGCCACGGATGTTCCTGTTTGCGCCTACTTGCGCCGCAGCTCGTACAGGACCTGCTTGGCGACCGCCTTCAGGGTCTCGAAGACCCCCATGCCCTCGGTCGCGACAGCCTCGAAAGACGGCTCGCCCTTGAAGTTGAGCCGGCGGTACATGTCGTCCACCGGCACCGCGGTCGGCAGGTCACGCTTGTTGAACTGGAGGACGTACGGCATGTTCTTGAGCTCAAAGCCGTTCTCACGCAGGTTGTCGACCAGGTTGTGCAGCGACTCCGCGTTGGCGTCCATGCGTGCCTCCTGGGAGTCGGCCACGAACGCGACCCCGTCGACGCCCTTCAGGATCAGCTTGCGGCTCGCGTCATAGAAGATCTGGCCCGGCACGGTGTAGAGGTGGAAGCGGGTCTTGAAACCTCTCACCGAGCCGAGATCGAGGGGAAGGAAGTCGAAGAACAGTGTGCGGTCGGTCTCCGTGGCCAGCGAGATCAACTTCCCCTTCTGCTGTGGGTTCGAGCGCTCGTAGATGTACTGCAAGTTCGTGGTTTTGCCACACAGACCAGGACCGTAGTAGACGATCTTGACGTTGATCTCTCGGGCGGCGTAGTTGATGAAGCTCATTCGGAAAACAACGCGTCGATGTCTTCGTCGGTGATCTCAGCGAACGGTGACTCCTGGCCAGAGGACCCGACTTCGCGCGCCTTGGCCTCCATCTGCGTCAGAACACCCTCGACCTCCGCCGCCGCCTTGCGGACCCGCAGCCGGACCAGACCGAGAGAGGAGCGTTCGTCGAAGATGACGACCAGGATCAACCGCTGCCCGACGATCGAGATGTGGATGTTGTCCTTCTTGCCCTCGTGAAAGAGGATCGAGAACTCCTTTTCGCCAATGAGCTTTGCAAGGCCATCGGTGGCCGCCACGTTGCCGGCAGTCAGGGACGCAAGCGAGGTGGTGTCGACCTGGTCGATCTCGCCAGCCCCGGCAATCTGTTGACCGTTCTTATCCACGAGAAAGACGATCTTCGCGTTCGCATCCACCCGCAGCCGGTTGAGGATGGCGCTGATCCTCTCGAACTCTTCTTCGTACATCACCAGGCCGGTGTCCACAGCAGTAGCCTCCCTCGTGAACTCTCTCGTTCTAACACAGTTGCGAAACGCAAGCAAGCTCTAACGTCTCTCTCCAACAGACCTTGAGCGGCAGAGGGACCCGGATCGCGAGTGACGCATGAACCTCGAGCGGTGAGTTGACAGGAATGAAGGGCGCGTGCCGTGACCCAGCTCACCGCCCTCACGAGACCGGCCGGCGCAGCTGCAGCGCCTGGGTCAGGGTAACCCGGTCCACCGCCCCCAGCTCGCCGCCGACCGGGATCCCGGACGCAGGTCTGCTGACCTCGACATCGAGCGGCTGCAGGCGCCGGGCGATGAAGAGGGCCGTCGTTTCACCCTCGACCGTCGGGTTGGTGGCCAGGATCACCTCGCGTACCCCGCCCTCCCGTACGCGCTCCAGCAGGCGATCGATCGTGAGATCCTCCGGACCGACGCCGTGCAGCGGTGACAGGTGACCGAGGAGGGCATGGTAGAGACCCCGGTACTCGCCGGTTGCCTCGACCGTCCACGCCGTGGTCGGCTCCTCGACCACCAGGATGATGCCGCGGTCGCGCCCGGGATCCGCACACACCGCGCACGGATCGTTCTCGGTCAGCAGCGCGCACCGCGAGCACAGCCTGACGCTACCGCGCAGGAGCGCCAGCCCTTCCGCCAGCCGCGAAACGCGCTCCGACGGACAGGTCAAGAGGTGCTCCACCAGACGCTGGGCCGACCGCGGACCGACGCCCGGCAGCCGCTCGAGCTCAATCAGCAGGTCACGCACCGCCTCGGGCCTCAGCTCCAAGCTGCCCCCCGGTCTCTCATCGCTCGGCTTCCCTCCGGTCCGGCCTCACGGCAACCACCTCGCCGCCGAGAACTCGCTGCACCAGACGCACGCCCTCATCTTCGGTGGCCTGTGACAACGGCAAGGGTCCGTTCCCGTCGCCACTCTCCCCTTCGACCTCGATGACGACACCGTTGCAGTCCGGGATGACCCGCTCGACGGTGCCGTTGAGAACCGACATCGCCTCCGGCGTTCTGGCGTAGTCCGCGAGCCCTGTCCGGTCGGCAGGAAGCACAAGGCGCACCACGCCGTCGTCGCACACCACCTCTGCACTGTCGACGGCAGAGGCGATGCGTGGACGGTCTTCCCACAACGCCTCGCTCAGCAGGCGTCCGGCAGAGCCCTCCGGGTGCGGGCTGTCGGCCCGGGAGTCGCCCGCAGCGGCGCTCCCCGACGTGGTGCGCCGCCTGCCTCCACCACCACCGCCCGCCGCCGGGCTCGGAGGCTGCCCGGTAAGAGTCGCTTCCAAATCTCGCACCACCGGCCAGCGCGCCAGGCGCAGGCAGGCGACCTCGAGTCCGAGCTCGCGATTCGCCCCGTCGCGGACCAGCGGCTCCTGTTCGACCCACAGGCCGAGCATGCGGACCAGCGCCGTGTTGTCCAGCTTGCCCGCCAGCTCGGTCAGCCGCTCGCGGTTGTCGTTCGCAAGCTCCGGCTCGAGCTCCGGATCCAACCGCAGGTGAAGCATGCGGCGCAGAGCGTGTCCCACCTCGTGGTAGAGGACCACGGCGTCATGGCCTGCGGCCAGCTCCTCGCGGAGGAGGGAGAGCGCGTCGGCTGCCTCTCCCCCGGCCAGCAGCTCCAGCAACCTGGCCACCTGCTCGGCGCGCGGCATGCCGAGAACCTCCGCCACCGCCGGGCCGTCGATCCGATCGCCGGAGAACGCCCGCAGCTGGTCGATCAGCGACAGGGCGTCGCGCACACTGCCTTCCGCTGCGCGCGCCACCGCCGTCGCCGCCTCGGGTGTGAGTCCGAAGCTCTCCTGCTCGGCGATCGCGGCCAGGTGGGCAGTGATCAGGCGCGTGCTGACGGGCCTGAACTCGAGCTGCTGACAGCGGGAGAGGATCGTGGCCGGCACCTTATGTTGCTCGGTTGTGGCGAAGATGAAGAGGATGTACGGGGGCGGCTCCTCGAGGCTCTTGAGCAGCGCGTTGAACGCCTCCCGGGTCAGCATGTGGACCTCGTCGATGATGATGACGCGGTAGCGATCGCGGGACGGGCGGTAGCGCAGCAGCTCCCTCAGCTCACGGACATCGTCGATGCCGCGGTTTGAGGCGCCGTCCAGCTCGACGACGTCCAGGCTGGAGCCAGCCGCGATCTCGCGGCAGGCTACGCAGGCGTCGCACGGCTCCGCGGTCGGCCCCTCGGCACAGTTCACCGCCTTGGCGAGCAGCCGCGCCACCGTCGTCTTGCCGACGCCGCGCAGCCCCGAGAACAGGTAGGCATGGCCGAGCGTACCTCCCGTGAGAGCGTTCTGCAGCGTCTTCACGACCGCATCCTGGCCGATCAGGTCGGCGAACCGCTGCGGCCGCCATGAGCGGGCGAGCACCTGGTAGGTCACGCAGGCATGGTAACCCAGGATGCAGAGCCGACCAACCGAGCGCCGGCCCGAGCCCACCAGACCAGGTGCCGGGAACCCCGATTGTGTCTCGATCCCACGCCTGTGGCACACTGGGCACCGACAGAGGCACAGGAACCAGCCGGCCTGGGTCCGGTGTCGGAAACGGCAACGGGTCGGTTATGATCGAGGGGAAACGGCCCGGCGAGGTCAACGCCAGGGCATAGGTTGTGTCTGAAAGAGGTGTCCCCCGAGACACCAACGGTACAAGGAGGAACTCCCGATGCTTCGGAGAACGGTTCTTTTCGTCGCCCTGATCGCGCTCGGCATCTCGTCGGCCGCGCTCGCCCTCAGTCCCGCCTCACAGCTGTTCGTTCCGGCGGCGGCGCGCGGGCAGGGGAAGGGGACCTCGGTGTGGGTCACCGACCTGTACATCTTCAACCCCGGCACCACCTCGGTGAACGTCGACCTGTACTACCTGCCCCGGGACACCGACAACACGTCGGCGACCAAGGTCAGCTTCACGGTCCAGCCGGGCAACACCCTGGTCCTGCCCGACGTCATCCTCAACACGTTCGGTCTCAGCGGCAGCCAGGGAGGCGCCTTCCGCATCGTGTCCACCGGCGGCGAGGTCCTGGCCAACTGCCGGATCTACAACCAGGCCACCGGCGGCACCTTCGGCCAGGGGCTGGAAGGGATACCCGCCGGCGACGCCGTGACGCCCGGCTCGCCGACCGACATCGTCGGGCTGACCGACAACGGCACACTGCCGGGCACGTTCCGCACCAACATCTTCGCCACCAACACCAGCACCTCGCAGACCGTCATCACCTTCACGCTGGTGTCCACGTCAGGGACGCAGCTCGCGACCCGCACCTACACACTGGAGCCGTACGCCGCGTTCTACGCCCCGATCGGTGACCTCGGCGCCGGTAGCTTCGACAACGCCACCCTGCACGTGGTGGTGACCTCGGGCTCGGCGGTGGTCGTCGCTTCCAAGAACGACAACACGTTCTCCGACGGCACGACGCTGGAGGCGTGGTGGAAAGCCGGGACGGCGGCCGCGACCCCGGATGGAACGTACTATCTGGAGGTGTACGACAACGGGACCCCGAACGTCGTTCCCGAGGGTCCCGTCGGCGGCGGCTCCATGACCGTCGCCAGCGGCCAGGTGACCAGCCTCCTCGCGAGCTACATCAACTTCGACAAGGACGACAGCCCAGCCGACGGCGTAGCGGACTGCCCGATCGTCTTCGAGCTGTCGACAGCGGCGGACCAGAACTACGTCCCGGTGGTCACGAGCGCTTTCTCCTCCGGCGTCACCATTTCGAACGAGTACCAGTACAGCGACGCGACCCTCATGGGCGACATCGACTGGACTATCACGTTCACCGTCTCCAACAACATGTCGATCAGTGGCACGGTCGCAGCCGTCGGATCGAACTTCACCGGGCAGGACGCCGGCTGCAACGGCGCGCTCCAGGACGGCCAGAACCCGCCGGGACCATTCCTGCTATACGGTGGGAAGGCGCAGTAACCGGGGACGCTTACTCTGTGCATCAAGGGGCCGGGGCAACCCGGCTCCTTTTCTATTGGCGGCGGTGGGATGGATTCTCCGCGACTCCGGCGCCCGGACGTCTGCTCCGCAGACGTTCGTCGTCACCAGCCTCGGAGCGGGCGACATTGGGAAGGTCCTCAACAGCTCCGGCGGCCGCGCGGTCCAAAGCGACCGCCCGTCTCGCGTCTCCGCCGGTCGCAAGGTAGCGAGTGGGGGTGATCGACTCCGTGGCGACCGCCGGAGCCTGCTCGAGCCGCCTCCTCCAATCGTGAGGCCGATACTCCCATCGCCAAGGGCCGAGATTGCCCCCCTTGAGGCTA
>JAJDNH010000247.1 GCA_022340775.1 Acidobacteriota bacterium | reverse complement strand
CGGGGATGCGGAGGAGGCTCCCCCGCCCACCCAGATCCTTCGTCGGTCGCGGACTCCCTCCTCAGGATGACATGTTTGGGGGCGACCAACTCTGCAACTCCGGCGCCCGGACGTCTGCGCTGCAGACGCCCGTCGTCACCTGCCCGAAGCGGGCAATTGACCTCGCCTCAGAGGCGCCCTAGCAGCCCGCTCCGGGCAGGCAACGAGGCGCCTCCCTCGTAACTGTAGCCACACGGCCGACCAGCGTTCCCGTGGGTTGCCAAGCTCGAGGTTTTCCCCTAGCGAGTTGACTGCGTGAGCGCGCTTCAGGAAAACCATCGAAGCATGGCACGCCCCGGCGAGTGCACCCTATCCCGAAGCGCGCTGCGGGTCGGCTCATCGATGGGGTGCCGGCGTTCATGAGCTAGAACGGCCGTTCATGAGCTGCAGCCGGCTTTCATGAGCTACAACGGCGGTTCATGCCGTCCGCTGCAAAGACCTACTGCGCGCCGCGCCCCCCTGAGGGCTTGAATTCGATGGAAGGGATGCCCCTGAGCAGGCCCTTGACACTGATGTCCTCGTCGATCTGAGACCAGTGGATCCCTATCCCATCGCCGATCAGCCTCCAGTCCGCGCGAGCCTCCGGAGACGCATGGAGAAGACGGGGAAACCACACCAGGGGTGCGGAGACCCGCCGGCCATCAGCAAGGGACACGACGAGCTCGTCGTCCGTGACGTGAACGTCACAGGCGACAGCCTGAAGCTCCTCAAGTGCCGAAGAACTCATTCCACGCCTCCAAGAACGCCGTGGAGCGTTCCCTGACCATCTCCTCGATCTGCCTCAGCTCGTGAGCCGTAAACAGCCTTGAATAGGCGATGCTCACAGGCTTGAGCCAGAACTTGGCCACCGCACGGTCCCGCTCAACGTGGATGTGCGGCGGCTCCACGAAGTCACCGGCAAAGAAGAAGAAGCGGTACGGACCAACACGTTCGACCGTCGGTGACACGATGAGAGGATATCACTGCGGACAACGAGGAACCGAGGCAGCTCCAGGCCAAGGTGGTGATGGAGTGACGGAGGCCCCCACCCGGCCGGGACAGGGAAACGGAAGACGGGAGACGGGAAACGCCCGAGTCGGAAGAAGCAGGTGGTTGGCGTAGCAGAAGGGGTTCTCAGGGGCGGTTACAGTACGTCGGCGCGAGGGATACGGAGAAGACCCACCCACCCAGATCCTTCGTCGCTCGGGGACTCGCTCCTCAGGATGACACAGGGGGCTCTGGGGACTCGCTCCTCAGGATGACAGGTGGTAAGCGAGCGTCCAGGGCGTCAAGAGAAGGGCTCCCCGGGGCCATCGGAGAACGTGGGAGCGGGAGTTCGGAGAGGGGTGCGCTCAAACGGGTGTGCCGGGCGCGGCATTCCGCTGAAGCGCGAGGACGAGCCAGCCGCTCTCGGAGGGGAATGCCGACGCCGGGCTCCCACGGCCCTTGGCGTTCAGAGAACGGCTTCAGGATTGGAGGAGGCGGCCCGAGCGGCTTCCGGCGGTCGCTGCGACGACGGCGATCCTTGCCCCTGGCATCGCGACCGCCGGAGACGCGAGGCGGCCGGGCGCTCCTGCGACCGGGCGGCCGCCGGAGCCCCAGAGAAGTCTCCCCCGCCCGCCCAGATCCTTCGTCGCTCGGGGACTCGCTCCTCAGGATGACACGTGGGGGGAGCGCCGGGGGCTGTTCCTAGGGACGGTTCCGCGGTGCGGTGTCGGCGCCGCCGCCCGCGCAGGCAAGCTGTCAGGCAGCCGACTCGCTTTCGATGTCCCAGCCCGGAAACACGAGAACAGCCGGGTGAACCTTGAGCGCACGTGCCAGCACCTTGGCACGCTCCACTCCGAGGTTCACTCGATCGCGCTCAATCGCGGAGATCGTCGACTGAGGAATGCCCGTGAGCTCGGCCAGTTGATTCTGACTCAGCTCCTGGAGCTCCCGGATGATCCGGACTGATTCTCCCACCGTGACTGCGATTCGCCTTCGGGCCTTGCGGTATTCGGCCATCGGTCTATTTCCTCCTGTAGTCGTGGGACGTGACGTTGACCACCTCAACTAGGACCCTCTGGCTCTCGACCCTGTAGATCACCCGATATTGGAGGTTCAGCCGTGAGGATCGATGCCCCTTCCACTTTCCGCCTAACGACTCGTCGCGGAAACCCTTGATGTGGCGCAGACCCTGTGGACCTGAGACGGTGACAATGTCTTTCCACTTCTCATACCGCTTCAACACGTCCGTGGGTAGATGCTTCAGCCGGCGATCCACACGATTGTGCTCGTAGATCTCCCACATACACCATATAGTGTATATACTAAGGATGGTATGTCAAGGACGGACGTCTTGCGGTCTCCCCGTCGGCCACTCGTGGCTCTTGCTGTGGCCATTCTCTGATCGTCGAGGGCCGAGGGAGCCTCCTCGAGGACGGGCTGGGGAGCATTCTCCATGGCTCCGGCGCCCGGACGACTGCTTCGCAGACGCCCGTCGTCACCTGCCCGAAGCGGGCAATGGACTTCGCCACCGATCAGCCAGCGCAGCCCGCTCCGGGCAGGCAACGAGGCGCCTCCCTCTACGCCGTAGCCACACAGCCGGCCGCCCTTCCCGCGCAGTGCCAAGCTCGAGGTTTCCCGCCAACGTGCCGGTGCGGAGACAGCCCTTCAGGAAACCTCGAAGCATGGCACGTGCCACCGAACGCACCCTGTTCCGATGCGCGCTACGCCCACGTTCTTCGGGCGGTTCCCGTTTCCCGTTTCCCGTCTCCCCTCTTGGGCGGGCGGGAACCCGATCAGCTCCCCGGCTGCCAGTCGGGAAACAGTGTTCTGGGCTGGGTCGAGCGGCGGCGGCTGGGGGGAACGGCGCAGGGCTCGAGGGTGGCGCTGTCGGAGGTCACCGTGATGCGCAGCATCTCGGTCCGCGGGACCGCGGTCAGCTCGAGGGACGAGGGCAGCGCGCTCTGCAGCGTCTCGAGCACGATCTCGGGGCGGTTGTTCTCCGCCGACAGGTGCATCCCGACGACTCCCTTGAGGCGCGGCGACACCAGCCGGTCCAGCGCCTCGGCCGCCTGGTGGTTCGCGAGGTGCCCGTGGCGCGAGGCGATCCGCTGCTTGAGCACCCACGGGTACGGTCCGTTGCGCAGCATGTCGCCGTCATGGTTGGTCTCCAACAGCAGCAGGTCGCAGCCCCGCAGCCGCTCCGCAAGCAGCGGCGTCACGACCCCGGTGTCCGTGCACAGCCCGACCCGCACCTCGCCATCGTCGATGACGAACGCCACCGGCTCGGCCGCGTCATGGCTGGTGGCGACCGGGGTGACGAGGAAGTCGCCGAACTGGAGCTCGCGCCCCGACGCCAGCTCGCCGCCGCCGTTGGTGCGCAGCGCCAGTTGGCCCCAGGTGCCGGCCGTGGCCCACACCTCGACGCCGCAGTGTCGCGTCAGCACCTCGAGCCCGCGCGTGTGATCCGAGTGCTCGTGGGTCAGGAGAACGGCCTGGACCTCGTCGACCGAGCGGCCCACGGCCTCGAGGCGGCGCCGGATCGCGAGGTTCGAGATCCCGGCGTCAATCAGCAGCGTCGAGCCGCGCGAGGACAGCAGCGCTGCATTGCCGGACGACCCCGTGGCGAGGACGACGAGATCCACGCTCACGCTCCGGTGGAGCCGAAGCCGCCCGCCCCGCGGTCCGTCGGCACCAGGTAGCCCGCCTCGGTGAACTGGGCCCGCTCGACCGGCGCGATGACGAGCTGGGCGATGCGGTCGCCGCGGGTGATCGTCACCGGCTCGGCGCCCAGGTTGACGAGCAGCACCTTGACCTCGCCGCGGTAGTCGGAGTCGACCGTCCCCGGCGCGTTGGCGACCGTCAGGCCCTGCCGCAGGGCCAGCCCCGAGCGCGGCCTGACCTGGCCCTCGTAGCCGTCGGGGATCTCCATGATCAGCCCGGTCGGGATCGCCCGCCGCTCCCCCGCCTCGAGCACGACCGGCTGGTCGACGGCGGCAACCAGGTCGGCGCCGGCGGAGTGCCGGGTGGCGTAGGAGGGCAGCGGCAGGCCGATCGCGTGCACCAGCCGTACCACCCGCACTTCCGGGCTCACGCCACCTGCTCCGTCACGCCCTGCGGGCCGCAGACGGCCGACGCCGTACGCTCGGGCCGCAGGACCGTCCGGGCCGCCTCCCGCACCGCCGGCGGCGAGACCGTCCGGATCTCGCCGATGACCCGCTCGAGGTCGAACGGCCGGCCGAGCTCGAGGACCTCGGCGGCCTCGAGACCGCAGCGGCTCGACGGCTCCTCGGCATCCATCAGCAGGCCGCGAACCGTCGCCTCGACCGCGACCTCGACGTCCTCGTCGGTGAGGCCGTCGGGAAAAGCCGCGAGCTCGTCCCGCACCAGTCGCCAGCTCTCGGAGAAGACATCGGCGCTCGACGTCCAGCCGACCTCGAGAAAGCCGCCCTGGCGGCGCAGGACGAGCGACGAGAAGATGTCGTAGGTGAGGCCGGCGTCCTCGCGCAGGCGCTGGAAGAGGCGGCTCGAGGCGCCGACCCCGAGGGTCCGGTTGAGGACCGCGGTGATCTCGCGTCCGGGCGCCGCGAAGCCCTCGGTCGGGAAGGCGAGCCGGGCGTACACCTGGTCGCCCGCCGTCCACTCCAGGTTGACGGCGCCGCCCATCCAGCGCAGCGGCGGCAGCGGCAGCGGCTCGATCGGCGCCGCCAGCGGCAGCCTGCCGAGGCGGCGAGAGACCGCCGCCGGATCGACGTCGCCGACCACCGCGGCCAGCACGCCACCCGGCCGCAGCAGCGCCGCGTGATGACGGCGCAGCGCAGTGGGCGTCAGGCGGCGCACCGTCTGCTCGCTGCCGATGATCGGCCTGGCCAGGGGGTGATCCCCCCACGCCGCGGTCAGCAGCGCCTCCTCGACACGGTCCTCGGGGTCCGAGCGAACGAGCTCCATCTCGGCTAGAGCCACCCGTTTCTCGAGCGCGACGTCGTCGGCGTCGAAGGTCGGATCGAGGGTGGCGTCCAGCAGCAGGTCGAGCGCTTCCGGCAGCGCGTCGGACGTGGTCTCGATGGAGAGCCCCATCGCCTCGGCCCCGGTCCATGCGTCAACGGAACCGCCGAGACGGTCCACCAGGCGCGCCAGCTCGGTCCGGTCACGGCCGCCGCAGCGCCGCAGCGTCAGGTGCTCGACCAGGTGGGTCGCACCCGCCCGCGGCGCCGGGTCGTGGGCGGCGCCGTGCAGCAGCCACACCCCCGCGCTCACCGTGCGGCGGCCGGGCAGACGGTGCAGGAGCAGGGCCGGAGGAGTCGGATTCACTCTCATCATCTCCGCGGCGGAGTGTAGCACCATCATCCGGGGACGCAGACGGGTCAACCTCGGCTCGCGCCGCCTGCCGCCGCCGGGCTCAGGGCAGGTCCGTCACCTGCTCCCGGCGCGGTTGCCAGGCATCGTCGAGAGCCAGGGCGAGCAGGATCGGCACCGGGGTCGAGACCACCCGCGCCAGGGAGGTCTGGACGTACCAGGCGAGGTCGTAGGCGGCCACCAGGTAGGTCAGCAGCGCCGCCGCCCCCCACAGCGCGAACGCCACGCGCAGGGTCCTGCCGGCTGCGCCGCGCAGCAGGGCGAGGCTGGCCACCAGCAGCGCCAGGCACAGCCCCGCCGCGGGGTCGACGGCCGAGGCGAGAGCGGACGGGAGCTCGAGCACCCGGGCGCCGATCCACGCCGGGTCGAGCCGCAGGGCGAGGCCGGGGATGTGGCGGCTCCAGACCAGCGCACGCCAGCAGCCGAAGACAACCACCGGCGTTCCCACCAGCCACGCTGCCCGCCGCAGCCGTAGGCGCGGCGCCGCCGCGACCCCAATCGCGACCGCCAGAACAGCGCCCTCGTTCTTGGTCAGGGCGAGCGCCGCGGCCGCCGCGACCACGACCGCCCAGCCATCCGAGTCGCGGTCGCGGATCGCCTTCACGACGCCCGCCACCACGACCGCCGTGAAGAAGGCCGCCGTCGCCTCGGCGGAGCCCGAGACATGGACGTTCTGGGCGAAGACGACCGGTGCCCAGGCCGCGCACACGGCCGCCAGCGCCCTCACCGGCGCCGGGGCGCGGGCGGTTGCCGTCCACGCGACCGCCGCCAGGCCGAGCGCGAAGAGGGCAGTCCAGGCGGCGGCGACGGCGCCCGCGCCGGCGCCGACCAGCACGCCGCCCGCGATCAGGTCGGGCCACAGCGGTGGGTAGTCGGTCCGAGCGAAGGCGAACCCGTGCCACGCCAGCCACCCGAGGTCGTGCGCCCCGGCAGCCGCGAACACCCGCGCCTTGAGGCCCCAGATATACCGGAAGTCCCAGCCGAAGGACGGGGTCAGGGCGAGGATCAGCGCGTGAAGGCCGGCGGCGGCAACGGCGACGGCCGGCCACATCCACGAGCCAGCTCCATTCCCGGCCCTACGACTCAAGCCCTGCGACTCCCCTGAGCGCAGCGCGCCGCGCCAGGCGACTGCCCCGAGCAAGCCTGCAATCGCCACCAGCAGCACCACGAGCCCGGTCGCGGTCCACCTGATCCCGGCCAGGTCGAATGCCACGAGACCGCCTGCCACGGCCACGCAAGCCCACACCAGCGGCTCCCACAGCCCGACGTCCAGGCCGGAGCCGGGCTGCAGGACCCTGGTGGCGAGCCAGCCGACGAGAACCGCCAGCAGGGGTACCGACCACGCGCTCAGGGCCGCCACACCGTCATCCCGTCGCCGGACCAGACCAGCCGCCACCCGGCGGGCGGGCGCCCCCCTCCGAGCGCGACCGCGAAGGCGGCCTCGGGGCCGGCGTCCGCGGATGCGACCTCCCAGCGCAGGTCCGGGCGCAGCCACACGGCCTCGTACAGCACCTTCGAGATCGACTCGGCAGGGGTGCCGGCCGGCACCGTCAGCCCGACCACCGCGCCCGCCGGCAGCGGCGCCTCGAGCAACGGCCTGAGCCGGGCCGACCAGGCGGGCTCGCGGCGCACTCCAGTGCCCGGCCACGGGTTCATCAGCAACCCACCGGCGAGCGCGGCGGCGGCCACCACGATCACCAGTACGCGGCGGGCCACGTTCCCGCGGGCGCGCCGACCAGACCCTCTTCCCTCGATCTCCGGCGG
>JAJDNH010000027.1 GCA_022340775.1 Acidobacteriota bacterium | reverse complement strand
GTCTCGAGGTGCAGGTCGAAGCGGCGGATGACCTTCCCCTGCGAATCGGCGAGCTCCAGCGCGACCGGGGTCGTACCGTCGTAGCTCTGCGGGATGTGGAAGTAGAGCGTTGCGCCGAACGCGGGGTTGGCGCCGACGTCGGGCGGCCGGTGCTCCTTCGGCCTGGTGCCGTAGGCGTGGGTGAGCCAGGCCTGCTGCGGCGCGAACAGGAATGCCTCGCCGGCCTCCACGCTCGGCTCCTTCGTGAGCTGCTCGAGCAGCGCGAGGTCGTCGAGCACCCAGAACGCGCGGCCGTGGGTGGCGGCGACGACCTGGCCCTGGCGGGTGTCGATCGCGATGCCGCGGACCTGGGCGACCGGGAGGTTGAGCGTGAGCGGCTGCCAGTGGGCGCCGCCGTCAAGGCTCACCTTGACGGTATTGCTGGTGCCGAGGAACAGCAGCTTCGCGTCGTTGGGGTCCTGGCGGATGTCGAAGACGCACTCGTTGTCGCCGAGGCCGGCCGTGATCGGCGTCCAGTGCTTGCCGAGGTCGGTCGATTTGAACACGTAGGGGCGGAAGTCGTCCCACATGTAGCGCCGGGCGACGAGGTAGGCGGTCCAGCGGTCGACGTGGGACGGCTCGATGCCGCTGACCCATGACTCCGGCAGGTCCGGCGGGGTCACGTTCTGCCAGCTCTTCCCGCCGTCGGCCGTGACGTGGACGAGCCCGTCGCTGGAGCCCGCCCAGATGACGTTGCCGTCGAGCGGCGACACCGCGAGCGCCGAGATCGAGGGGTAGACCTCCGCTCCTGAGTGGTCGAGGTCGATCGGCCCGCCGCTGGCCGCCTCCTTGCTCGCCTCGTTGCGGGTGAGATCGGGGGAGATCTGCCGCCAGGTCTGGCCGTGATCGTCGCTCGCGAAGACGTACTGCGCGGCGGTGAGCAGCTGGTTGGGGTCGACGGGCGAGAACAGGATCGGGTGGCTCCAGCCGAAGCGGTTCTTCAGCTCCGCCGAGGACGCCCCCTCCTGGTAGTGCGGCCACGGGCTCACGCTGCGGTACTCGCCGGTCGTTCGGTCGTAGGAGAGGAAGATGCTGAAGTAGCCGCTGCCGTACGTGATGTCGGGGTTGCCCGGCTGCGGCACCGAGTAGGTGCTCTCGCCGTAGGCGGCGCGGTGCCAGGCCGAGAGCGGGATGACGTGGGAGGGGTCGGCGCTCGGGCCCTCGAACGAGCCCTCGTCCTGCTGCGCCCCGTAGATGTGGAAGGGGAACTGGTCGTCGATGTTCACGTGGTAGAACTGGCCGGTGGGCTGGTTGTGCTCGCCGCTCCACGTCCGCCCGCCGTCGGTGGAGACCGTCGCCCCGCCGTCGTTGCCCTCGAGCAGGATGCTGGGGTTGTCGGGGTCGATCCACAGCACGTGGTTGTCGCCGTGGGGCGTCTTGAGCTTGGCGAAGGTCTTGCCGCCGTCGCGCGAGACCCACAGCGCATCGACCTCCGGGGCGTACACGGTGTCGCGATCCTTGGGGTCGACGTAGATCGTCATGTAGTAGAAGCCGCGCTGCCGCAGCTTCATCTCGCTGTTGACCCGCGTCCAGGTCGCGCCGGCGTCGCCGGAGCGGAACACCCCGCCCTCCTTGGCCTGGATGATCGCGTAGACGGTCTGCGGGTTGCTGGCGGCAACCGCCAGGCCGACCCGCCCCAGGATCGTCTGCGGCAGACCGTGGCGATGCGTGATGTTGGTCCAGTGCGCGCCGCCGTCGGTGGTCTTGTAGATCCCGCTGCCGGGGCCGCCGCTGGTCAGCCCCCAGGGCAGCCGCGCCGCCTGCCACATGGCCGCGTACAGCACCTCGGGGTCCTGCGGATCCATCACCAGCGAGATCGCGCCGGTCTCGCCATCGACGAACAGGATCCTGCTCCAGGTCTTACCGCCGTCGGTCGTTTTGAACACGCCCCGCTCGGAGTTCGGCTTGAACACGTGGCCCATCGAGGCGGCGTAGACGACGTCGGGGTTGGTGGGGTCGACGATCAGCGCGCTGGTCGAACGGGCCTCGCGCAGGCCCGCGTACTGCCAGCTCTTGCCCGCGTCGGCCGACCGGTAGACGCCGTCGCCGGGGATCATGTCGGCGCGGATGTCGCACTCGCCGGTGCCGGCGTAGATGACGTTGGGATCAGAAGGCGCTACCGCGACGGCGCCGATGCTCGGGCTCGAGCTCGGCAGCGTGCCGTCCGAGATGTTCTCCCAGTGCACGCCATGGTCGGTGCTCCGCCACACACCTCCGCCCACCGTCCCTGCGTAGTAGAGGTTGGCGTGCCCGGGAACCCCGGTCACGGCGACCACACGACCGCCGATGTAGGGTCCGATCGAGCGCCAGGCGAGCTTGCTCATCAACGTTTGCGGCGAGACCGGCGCCGCGGCGTACGCCGGCACTGCCAGTGCGGCGACGACGGCGAGGACGAGCGCCGTGCGGTTTGCAGGCCGAAGCCAACCGTGCTGTTTCATTGTGGATCCCTCCTCGGTCGGTGAATGAGATCGGCCGTGGACCGTGGTGGCACCGGGCTGCGCATCGCGTCGAGCCGGGTGCACGCGGCGGACGACCGCGTGGTGCTTCTCGAGTATCTCAACACCAGTGCAAGGTCAGGCGATTCCGGCGGTTTCATTTTGCCTTGCTGATCTTGGTGAGCTCGGGTCGACAGCGGCAGAACGGCGTGACTGTCACTTTCTCGGGCCCTACACGAGCGAGTACCCGCATCCGCGACAGCGGTACCGGGAGTTCGGGTTTGGCAAGTTGCACTCGGGGCAGCTCCAACGCTGATCCGGATCCGCAAGCTGAGCTGCCTCGCGCTCGGCCTGGCGCCTGCGCTCCTGCTCACGGACCCTGGCGATGCCTTCTGCTGTAAGACCGCGGGTGTTCTCCCGGTTGCCTTCCCGGCGCTTGGGGGAGTTTGGGTCCAACGCAGACCACACCGCTGCAACGAACAAGGCTGTTGCGACAACGCATGCGCTGGGCAGCCAACGAGGGGATGCCATGGGGACGAGAAGCAAGAAGAACCCGAGCACGAGACCGACCCCAACTGCCCAGGAAACGCGCCGGCGGCGAATGAGCCGCACCATCGACGGCTGGAACAGGCCGCAGGCGGGGCACGCCACCGCGTCGATCGCGCCGCGAAGCTGATGTCGGAGGTTCGTCCGTGCGAGCTCCGCAGCGGTCGATTCTGCAGGGCGCTGGTTGGACAGGATGAACGCGGTCCTCGATCCGCCCGCCCGGCGCGTCAGGATGAAGTAGTAGACCGCACCGCATCCTCTGCACTTGACCTCCCGGGATTCCGAACCGACAACGGTTGCGGTGTGCTTGATCCCCCAGGGTATCCAGATTGTGACGGGCACCGTGATCTCCTTAGGAGTAAGGACCCCGATGATGCGAGCAGCGCGCCCTCGAGCTGCCGACGTTACGGATCATCGCCCCGCCTTTCGCGTCGCGGTCGGGTCTCAACTCGAGCCCCACAAGGACCATCGGGAAGCAATGCACCCACCCCCTTCGTCAGGTGCGACTACAGCCATTCGATGAGGCCAACCACAACGCCGACCACGAGCAAGGTCATACCGATCACGAAGCGCACCGTGGAAGCGAAGGAAGGAGCCGTCTTGAGGAAAGAACACTCCGGCTCGTCGGGGTCGAAATGCACGATCACTGTGCTGCCCACTGGAAACTCCTCCACCGTGCGCTTGGCGTACTTGTCCGTGAAGCCTACGTTGACGGTGCCATCCACATTGACGATCTGACTTGCGTACTGGGCGCCGTCGATGGTGTAGGCGTACTCGACCTTGGCTCCCCAGGTCCCCGTCTCGTTTCTGATGACCCTGGACTCACTGACCCTGCCCT
>JAJDNH010000203.1 GCA_022340775.1 Acidobacteriota bacterium | reverse complement strand
GGTTGCGATCCCGACCTACTATGGTGACGAGGTTTGTCACGTTCCAGGTGTGAGGTACGGCGGGGCATTCCTCAAAGCACTGCTCGCGGCCCGCTTGACCCGTCTGGGGATCTTCTACCAGCCGAACTTCGACGTTGACCTCTTTGCGGACAACGTCCACGCTTTGAAGCGTTCCCCACACTCGCTACACCAGTACGCCCTGCGAGCGATCCCCGATCAGAAGAACCTCGTGACGCTCGAGCTTGGAGCGAACAGAGGTGAGCGGAGCCGGGAACTGGCCAAGAAGGTGGGAACGCATGTGGCGGTCGACCGCCGACCGCCCGAATCGGCCGGTGACTCGATCGTCTACGGCCTCGACCTCGAGCAGCCGTTTTCCGACCGCCTCCCGGAGGCGCCATTCGACCTCGCCGTCGCGCTGGATGTGATCGAGCACATGGCAAGCCCCGAGAAGTTTCTCGCCGAGGTGTTCCGGGTTCTCAGGCCGCATAGCACACTGATCGCGAGCACGGCGAACATCGCCTACCTGCCAATGCGGCTCGGCCTGCTCGCCGGCCAGTTCAATTACGGCAAGCGCGGCGTTCTCGACATGACTCACAAGCGGCTGTTCACGATCACCAGTTTTCTGCGTCTGCTTCGCCACAGCGGCTTCCGGGTCGAGCGGGTGCGCGGTTTCCCACCGCCGCTTACAGACATGATCGGCAGTGGCATCCTGATGCGTTGGTGCGAGGCCCTGCACTCTCTCCTGTCGCGGTGGTGGCCGCGGGTGTTCGCGTTCAACTTTGCCGTCATCGCCACCCGTTTGGACAGCGTGGAGGATGTCTTCCAGCGGACGGTCGGTGAGGCAGAGCAGAGCCCGAAGCCGGTCGACAGTCGTTAGCGATGCCTCCGCCGGCAGGACTCCCGCTCCGTCATCGCCGGCGTCGCTTTCCGCGACGTGCGGCGTGGGCGTCCGGCTTGAGACCGACCGGGATGAAGTCGAGCTGCATCGCATCCAGGTCGACACGCTGGAGACGAACCCGCACGGGATCTCCCAGACGCCACGCTCTGCCGGACCGCTCGCCGAGCAGCATGTGCCGCCCAGGGTCGAAGCCGTAGAAATCGTCGGTCAGCTCCGAAACGTGGATCAGCCCGTCGACCTGAATTTCGTCCAGCTGCACGAAAAGCCCGAATTCCGTAACGCCGGTGACATGTGCAGCGAACTCCTCACCGACACGGTCCCGTAGGAAGAGGACCTTCTTCCAGTGGACGACCATTCTCTCAGCGTCCTCGGCCCGGCGCTCGGCGGCGGAACAGGAGACGCCGAGTTTCTCGAGATCCTGCTCGATCTCCTGCCGCTCACCCGCGGCGATGGCCCTGCCTTCCCGCAGCAGCCGCAGCAGCATCCTGTGCACGACCAGATCCGGGTACCTCCGGATGGGGCTCGTGAAGTGGAGATAGCTGTCCGTGGCCAGCGCGAAGTGGCCCAGCGGTTGCGGGCTGTACTCGGCTCTCGACAAAGCCCTCAACACCAGGTACGACACAAGCCGCTCATGCGGCGTCCCCTCGACCTCTTTCAGGACACCCAGCAGGCGAGCCGCTTCGGGCCGATTCCCGTTGCCGGCATCGCTGTAGCCGAGGTCGCCGAGTACCGCTGCCAGCTCCTCGAGCTTGTCGGCTGGAGGATCCACGTGCACGCGATACAGTGCCGGCTGGTCCGCCTCCATGAGCGTGCGCGCCACGCATTCATTGGCGGCCACCATCAGCTCTTCGATGAGCCGGTGTGCTTTCGTACGTTCAGCCTCCTGAATGTCCACAACATGACCGGCAGCATCCAGCCTCACTTCCGCTTCCGCCAGGTCGAAGTCGAGGCTCCCGCGCGCCCGCCGTTGCCGGGCCAACCGGTCTGCAGCGGTGGCGAGCAACCGGAGTGACTCTGCGAACGGACGGGTCACCTGCGGCCACCTCGATGGCGGCAGCTCCAGCCAGTCGGCAACCTCGGTGTAGGTACAGCGACGCCTTGATCTGATTACCGAGCCGACCGTGCTCCACTCGCCGATCGTGCCGTCGGTTTCGACCCGGAAGCGGACGGAGACGGTCAACCGGTCGACACCCTCTCGTAGCGAGCAGAGGTCGTTCGAAAGACGTTCCGGAAGCATGGGAACACAACGCCCAGGGAAGTAGACACTGGTACCTCGGCTGCGCGCGGCTGCGTCCAACGCCGTCCCGGCTGCAACGTAGTGACTGACGTCGGCAATGTGAACCCCGACCACGATGGCGTCGCCATCGTGGGTTGCGCTGACCGCGTCGTCGAAGTCACGGGCGGTCTCACCGTCGATCGTGATCGTGGGCAGGTCACGAAAATCCGCTCTCGAGGAGCTGCCCGCCGCCGGGATGTCAGTGCTCAGCTGCTCGGCCTCCGCCAGGGACTCCCGGCTGAACCGATCGGGGATCCCGTGTAACCGGATTGCAGCTCGTTCCTCGACGCCGGGCTCGCCCGGGACGCCCAGCAGCTCGAGCAGCGTACCGCGGGCCCGGCCGGTGCTTTCGCTGACCGAGTCGAGCGACACAACCACCAGCTCCCCTTCCCGCGGCTGGCGCTCCACGTGGCTCCCGGCCAGAAAGATAGGAACGGCAAGCCCCCGGCTGAGTGCACGAACATGGGGCCTCCCTCTGCCAGTCAGCCACCGGCCGACCACTGTGCGGCGCCCGCGCTCCAAAACTCGGATCACCACACCTTCCTGCAGTCCGAGGTCACGCGCACGTCGCCGGGGTCGCTCCCGTTTCACGACCACCAGGTCACCGTCGATGGCGCCTCGCAGCCCCGTGCGCGATACCAGCAGCGCCTCGCCGTCACCGCTCTCCGACCGGACCGTGGCGGCGCCACGGGGATTGGCCTTGAGCCGGCCCACAATGAGATTGGCCTCCTCCGGCACTACGTAACGCTTGCCCCGGCCGAGAACGACTCTGCCCGACCTCTCGAGGTCGCGCAGCGTTTTCCGCACGGACCGCCGTAGCTCGCTCCTCTCCTGCTCGCCGCCGCGAGCGAAGTGGGCCACCAGCTGGCTGAGCGTCATCCCGCGTGAGCGCCGACCTCCCACCGCGCGCAGGACCTCGGCTGCAGCAGGCTCACGTCCGTTGGTCGTGGTTGGCTTGTGCAAGGCTCTGACCTCTTCCTAACAACTTCACTCATCCCGACTCAGCCACCGCCAGACGGCTCCCTCTCTGTGCCCCGCCAGGGTTGACAGGTCCCCAGTCGATGCTAGTATTCCGGCGCGCGTGCGAAAGTGGCGGAATTGGTAGACGCGCAAGATTCAGGATCTTGTGTCCGCAAGGACGTGGGGGTTCGAGTCCCCCCTTTCGCACCACCTTCCACCACCGCCCCCCAACCCTGATCAACCCCCCGGCAGTACGGTCCGCCCCATCCCCATACAGTAGGGACCCTGCACCCTGTACGGGACCTTCTCTCCGGTTCCGCAACGGGCTGGTGCCGCCCTCTTGAGGCAGAGCCCTCCTGGCCACAGGCGTCACGCGATCAGTCGCCGCCCATCTCCCCGACGGCCTGCTCCAAGCTCTCGAAGATCGGGAAGGTCTCGTCAAGCTGTGTCAGCTTCAGGAGGTTCAGAATCCTGGCCTGCGGATTGAGAAGGCCGAGCCGCCGCCCGCGTTCCGTGTACTTCTGCAGATAGCCCACGAGCTCGCCGAGCCCTGTGGAGTCAACGTAATCGATGCGGGCGAGGTCGATCACGACTGAGCGCACGCCCTCCTCCAGGAGGTCCTCCAAGCAGCGAGAGAACGTGCTCGCTGACTCGCCGAGCTTGATCACGCCTTCGATCACGAGGACGGTGACCGGTCCATCCTCCCGCCGCTCAATCCTCATGTTCCAACTCCTTCGGTAGCTCGACCTCTTGAGTCGACACCCTTTCAGCGACGTACTTCCCGCAGGCCCGGCGGACGACCTCGCCGGCCCATTGTAGGGGTCGGCGAGCGGCCAGGGCAAGCAGCCGCAGCCTCTCCTCCTCGCCGTGGTCCGAGATGATCTTGACGGCGGCCCACGGCAGGTCCCACATTTGCGCCACCTGGGCTACCGCTGAGCTCTCCCAGTCCACCGCCGCAGTCCGGCTGGGCTCGAGGACCGGCGGACGCCGCACCGGTGATGCCACCTGGCCTTCCCAGCACAGTAGCGGTGCGGAGCGGGTCCCGGGCACGCTCAGGAGACAACGGGTGAGAAGGACGTCAGGCTCGAACCGGGTCGGGATCGTCACCGGGAGGTCGCCGAGCTGGGTCAGGGCCACGTCCACCACCGACGAAGCGACAATCAGAGAACCGAGCGGGACCGTGGGATCGGGGCAGCCAGCCACTCCAAAGCTCAGCAGTACCATGGGATCCAGGTACTGAACGGCGGCCTGGGCGGCGGCGGCGGCAGTCACCTTCCCCGGTCCACAGCGGATGACGGCTAACGGCAGGTCCCACATCTCGCCCCGGTACAACGTCCAGCGCCCCCAGGGCTCCTTGCTCATCCCCCGTCCGACCGCTGCGGCACCGCGTGCCTCGAAAGCATGCGCGACAATAACAACGACGCTCTCAGTCAACTCCCGTCCCGCCAAGCGACATGGTAGCACCCCGTTCGGTGGAGCATCCGCGCCTTACCGGTCCGGCCTGGGCGTCTCGACTTCGTGCTCCGGCCACGCTACGATGGATCATCCTCAGGCCTGGGAGGCCATCATGGAAGAGGTCAAGATCCACTCTGGGACCAGGGTCAAGCTCAAGCGTATCAACGAGACCCACCTCGAGCCGGACTTTCTCGAGCGGCTCCGTGACTTCGCCCACCGGCAGGAGGAGATCGAGGCCGTCTTTCTGTTCGCAATCGAGGCCGAAGGCGCCCAAGAGCATCCGGCAATGGCAATTGCAATGCGGGAGCACTGGCTCTCGAGGAAGAGCGAGGAGTTTCTGAGACTGGTCGACGAAATCCAACTGTTGCTCCCTGCTGACTTTGCCGTCAACGTCTACCGCTTCGATGCGTCCGACATCATCGCACACTACTGCCTCGACAACCTTCAACCCCTCTACCTTCGATCGGAACCTTGGCTCAAGCGTCAGAAAAAGAAGCTGGGTTAGGCGAGGTCAGCACAACGGTCACCGGCTACTGCCCGAACGGCCACCACCAGGGCTGGCGTTGCTGGCTGACATCGGTCGGTGGTGTGGCAGCCGCGGCCAGTGCTCGCTGTCGCTCCTCCGGGTTCCGCTCAGCGAACAGAGAGCCCGCCGCTTCGAGCTCCTCCAAGAGCTCGGGAGCAGAGTTCAGAACTACCACGTCGAGGTGACGACCGTCCGGGAGGACCCGGGCCACGGTGTCGCAGACCAGGTTGAGAGCGCTCCTCAAAGTGCGCAGCGCAGCGGGCTGTAGCCACACGAACAGTGTGAGCTCGGCTCCGGCATGGCCCTCCACCTCGACCTCGGAGAGGTGCGCGAATGCCACGTCCGGGCACTGCTGGAGCTCGTTACGCAGCTTGTCCTCGATCTCCCTCGGAAGCGGCTGGCGCGGAGACCGCACGACAACACCCGGGCTGCTCTCACCCTCACGACTACCCATGGCTACATGATAGCGCCATCAAAGGAGAAGGTAAGATCCGAAGAGAAGGAGCCAACGATGTGGACCGAGCACAACATCATGCGGACGATCCGTGTACGCAACGTACAGACGCCTGGCAACCTTGGCCGCTTACTGGTGGCTCTCGGTGGCCTCGGAACCTTCGTCGGCGAGATCTCGCTCGTGAGGATGGACCACGAGCACGTGGTCCGTGACATCGTCGTCTATGTCGACAGCTACGAGCAGCTGGAACGAGTCATCGAGGTCGCCGGCAGCACACCGGGCAGCGAGCTGATCGAGGTTAGGGATGACGTGCTGGAGCTCCACCAGGGGGGAAAGATCGCCGTCCGCAGCCGCTACCCGATCGACACGCTGCGTGACCTCCGCCGCATCTACACTCCTGGAGTCGCCGAGGTCTGCGGCGTGATCCAGCGGCAACCGGAGGTCGCTCGCCGGTACACCTCGATCGGCCACTTGGTCGCTATCGTGACCGACGGTACGGCTGTTCTGGGCCTCGGCAACATCGGGGCGGTGGCCAGCATGCCGGTCATGGAGGGCAAGGCGGCTCTT
>JAJDNH010000173.1 GCA_022340775.1 Acidobacteriota bacterium | reverse complement strand
CGCCGGCCGTGACCTGGGAAGACCTTTGGGCCACGCCGCAGGCGAACGGCGCCGATCTGGCATCGGTTCGGGTACGAGGCGATTCCGCCTCGGGGGCCGGCCTGTTGGCGACGTTCCCCGAGCTTGCAGCGGTACTCGAGGCCGGAGGAGCGGCCGAGGCAGAGACCCTCGATGACGAGGACTTCCGGCGCGGGCTGCGGCGAGCCACGCACCGCGACGAGGTCGGCGATCTCCTCATGCGCTACGCCGCACGGCTCCTTTCCCGGGTCGCCCTGTTCTCGATTCACCGAGAACGGATCGTGGGATGGATGGCGACCGGTCCCGGCGTGGTGGTGGAAGACGTACAGGCGGTGCAGGTCAGCCTCGACCTGCCGTCGCTGTTCAGCGACCTCCTGGAAGGCGGCGGCTACCACCTGGGCCCGGTGCCCTCCGCAGCGGCCAACGCCGAGGTCGTCCGCGCCCTGGGTGAGCCGGCGCCGGAGGCTCTGATCGTGGTTCCGGTGTGTGTGGGTGACAGAGCAGCTGCTTTCTTGGTTGGGGACAACCCAGGAGAGGGCGGCGCCGTCCCGGTTGCAGATATCCAGATGATGGCACAGCGCGCCGGAATCGCTCTCGAGCTCCTTATCTTGCGCAGCAAAATCTAGCTCGAAGACCTTGTGAAGCTGTGGACGAGGTCTTTTCTGCTGGCATTCTCGGCGAGGTTGCGACTATAATCACAAGGGCGTTGCGGTATCGAATGCCCAGGGAAGGAGGTGCCGATGATCGATCGGAATCGGTACGTCGAGACGCTGACCGAGATGCTGCGCCGGGCATCAACGCAGCTGCCATCAGATGTCGTAGAAGCTCTGCGCGCGGGCCAAAGTGTGGAGGAGGAGGGGAGTCTCGCCAGAAAGGCGTTGGACACGATACTCATGAATGTGGACCTGGCCCGGGAACAGGTGGCGCCAATCTGTCAGGACACGGGAACGCCGGTGGTCTGGGTGCACCATCCCCTGGGCATCAGCACGATCGAGCTGGGCGATGCCATGAAGGAGGCTGTCCGTCAGGCAACCAGCCGCCAGTTCCTGCGCCCCAACGCGGTCGAGACGTTGACCGGGAGGAACACCGGCGACGGTGCAGGGCGCGGCATCCCGTTCATTCATTTCGAAGAGTGGGACCGGCCGGAAATCGAGGTCCGGGCGTTGCTCAAAGGCGGCGGCAGCGAAAACGTCGGGATGCAGTACAAGCTGCCCGACAACGGGCTCGGTGCGGGACGAGACCTCGAGGGCGTCCGCCGGGTGGTCCTGGACGCCGTGGTCCAGGCCCAGGGCAAGGGCTGCGCCCCGGGCACGCTCGGAGTGTGCATCGGCGGCGACCGGGTCTCGGCCTTCGAGGAGTCCAAGCGGCAGCTCCTGAGGCCGCTTCCCGACGAGAATCCGATCGCCGAGTTGGCAGAGCTCGAGGCGGTTCTCCTGCGGCAGGGGAACGAGCTCGGGATCGGCCCCATGGGCTTCGGGGGCAAGACCACACTGTTGGGTGTCAAGCTCGGTGCCCTCGACCGCCTTCCGGCGTGCTACTTCGTCACCATCAGCTACATGTGCTGGGCGGACCGACGGGCCGGTGTCAGGATCTCGGAAGGAGGCGAAGCGACATGGCTGAGCTGAAGCTGCCGGCCGACGAAGCAGCGATCCGTGAGCTGACCGTTGGCGACTACGTAGAGCTTTCCGGCCGCATGATTACCGGGCGTGACGCCGCCCATAAGTGGTTGCTCGAGAGCTTCCGCGAGGAGGTGGCGCCGTTCCTTCAGGGGACAGCGATCTACCAATGTGGTCCGGTCGTGCGCAAGAACGACGACGGCTGCTACGACTTCGTGGCCGCCGGCCCAACCACGTCAATCCGCGAGGAACCGTACGAGGCCGACGTCATCAGCCAGTACGGGCTGCGGGGTGTGATCGGAAAGGGAGGGATGGGGCCGAAGACACTGGACGCCCTTGGTCGCTACGGTGCGGTCTATCTGCACGCCGTGGGTGGTGCCGCACAGGTCCTAGCGGCGGCGGTAAAGAGGGTAGAACGAGTCTTCATGCTCGAGGAGTTTGGTGTCCCCGAGGCGATGTGGGTGATCGATGTGGAGCGGTTCCCGGTCATGGTCACCATGGACTCGCACGGTGGCACGCTCCACGAGGAGGTTGAACGTGAGTCCCGAGAGCGTCTCGCCCGCCTGCTTGGGAGGGAGACGAGCCGGGTATGAAGATCTGCCGCCCGTGGTGGGCGGCGGAGGCTGCGAATACCATTCCGTGAATCGCGGAAAGAATAATGGGAGGTCATCATGAGGAAGAAGATCACCGTGATCGGTGCCGGCCATGTCGGCGAGACCGCCGCGTACAACATAGCGCGCCTCGAGTTGGGCGATGTTGTTCTCATCGACATCGTCGAGGGGATGCCGCAAGGCAAGGCACTCGACATGTTCGAGTCGTCGCCGATCTTTCCGTTCGACTCGAAGATCACGGGCACCAACGACTACGCCGACACTGCCGGTTCGGACATCGTCGTCATGACCGCGGGGCTGCCGCGCAAGCCGGGGATGAGCCGGGACGACCTGCTATTCAAGAACCTGACCATCGTCAAGGACTGCATTGGCCGGATCGCGAAGGGCTCGCCCGAGGCGACGCTGATCGTCATCACCAACCCCCTGGATGCCATGTGTGAGGTGGCTCGGCGGGTCTCGGGTTTCCCGCGTGAGCGCGTGATTGGGATGGCCGGGATCCTCGACTCGGCTCGCATGCGGTCGTTCATTGCGATGGAGCTCAACGTGTCGGTTGAGAACACGCACGCCTTTGTGCTCGGTGGCCATGGCGACAGCATGGTTCCGCTTGCGCGCTACTCCACGGTCGCAGGGATCCCGATCACCCACCTGCTTCCGCAGGATCGGATCGACGCCATCATCGAGCGTACCCGCAAAGGTGGGGGCGAGATCGTGGCTCTGCTGAAGACGGGTTCGGCCTACTATGCCCCGGGCCTCGCGGCAGCACAGATGGTGGACGCGATCCTCAATGACAAGCACAAGATACTGCCCTGCGCTGCGTTCCTGAAGGGCGAGTACGGGATCAGCGACACCTACGTCGGAGTGCCGGTTCAGCTCGGCCGCAAGGGCGTGGAGAAGGTGATCGAGATCGAGCTCACCGAGGACGAGCGGGCCGCGCTCAACCGCAGCGCGGACGCTGTCAAGGAGCTCATCGAGAAGTTCCCGAAGGACCTGGGCTGACTCGGATCGGGGCGGGATCAGCCCGCCCCGAGTTCATGCTCGTCGAAAACGGAGAGAGTGCACGCTTTCTCCGGACGGTCGGGATGAAGGGAAGACACCGAGGGGGGCTTGCCTGGAGCCTGTACGCCCGAGGGCCGGGATGGCCGCTGCCGTCACTCCGTCAGGGACCACAGGAGCTGTTGCTGATTTGACAGCTGTCGGCCGTGGCGCGTATATTGTGGTCAGGTTGGAAGGGAGGCGACATGCGTAGTGTGCTCGTTGGCGTGATCGTGTTGGCGCTCAGCTTTGGAGCCGCCGCGATCGCTGGTGCTGGCGCTCCGGAGGCCGCACAGGCCACCTCCGCTCTGACTCACGGTGAGTTCGCCCAACTGATGCTGACGAGGCTCGCGGCCAGGCAGGCTCCCAGGATTGAGCGTGCGCAGGCTCTGGAGCGCGCGCAGAAGCTCGGGTTGATGCCAGACCATTGGGCCGCCCATGCCGTCATGACTCATGCCGATCTCGCCCATGTGCTCGAGGTGGCCGGTATTGCTTATTCACCGCGAAACGGCGACGCACCGGTTACCCGGGACGAGGCAGATACCGCGTTCAGCCAGGATGGCGACCAGATTCGATCGTACGTCAGCCGTACGATCGGCCGTGCACGAGGCATCGCGGCTCCAGAGACCCACACAATCAGCGTCTCCGAGTTCTGACTCAGGGACCTTGAATCGTAACTGACGGCCGCCGGGGCACCGGCGGCCGTGTGTTGTCGAGCGCTCAGGATCCGCCAGCTGTCCGGATGAGGTCGTCGAGCACCGGGGTGAGATCCCGGATTCCTTTCTCGTCCGCCAGCTCGCGAAGTGTGCCCCAGTACGGTTCTCCGCAGCGGATACAGACGATTCCATGGCGGGCCAGTACCCTGACGCTCTCCGGCATTGCGGCGACCAGGTCCTCGATGCGGATGTCGGCAGAGATCTCCACCTCGGCTCCTCCATCCAGAGTGTACAGCTGTTCCCGGGTAGGCCCAATCGGATGGGGGATCTCCCGGGCTGGTCGGCGGCGAGCCTGTTGGTTGGCAGTGGCGCATGAATCACGTTAGACTGCGGCTCGCAGCCGGCCGCACGTGGGTGCGGATGTGAATTCGAGTGCGAGACGAAAGAGGTTCCTTTCAGGAGGAGGTCATGGGCTTCGAGAACCTTAAGGTGGCGAACCGGGATGGCCTGCAGTGGATCACCATCGACCGTCCCGAGAAGTTGAACGCTCTCAGCATGGCCACGCTCGCGGAGCTCGATGAGGCGGTGTCTGCGGCAGCGGCCGACGCGGCGGTGCTCGCCGTGGTGGTGACGGGAGGAGGCGACAAGGCCTTCGTAGCGGGAGCCGATATCGCCGAGCTCAACGTCCTTGGCCCGGAGGCGGCCAAGGAGTATGCGCTCCGAGGTCAGGCGGTCTTCAATCGGATCGAGCGCCTCACCAAACCGGTGATCGCCGCGGTCAACGGTTTTGCGCTCGGCGGAGGCTGCGAGCTCGCCATGGCCTGCCATTTGCGGGTGGCCAGCTCCAACGCCGTGTTCGGCCAGCCAGAGGTCAAGCTGGGCCTCATCCCAGGTTTTGCCGGGACCCAGCGGCTGCCACGGCTGGTTGGGAAGGGGCGTGCGCTCGAGGTCCTGCTGAGCGGCCGCAACGTGAAAGCAGACGAGGCGGAGCGGATCGGTCTCGTCAACCGAGTCGTCGATCCGCTCGAGCTCACACAGTCCGTGCAGGAGCTGATGACGAGCATTCTCCGCAACGGTCCGGTGGCCGTTGGACACTGCATCGAAGCGGTCCAGCACGGCATCGAGATGTCGTTCGACGACGGCTGTCTCCTCGAGGCCACCCTGTTTGGCCTCTGTGCCGCGGGGGAGGAGATGAAGGAGGGCACGGAAGCCTTCCTCGAGAAGCGGAAGCCGCAGTTCAGGAGGTCGTGAAAATGGTCCGTGCACTGGTTGGACTTTTTGCCAAGAGCCCATTCAAGCCGCTCCAAGTTCACATGGAGAAGGTCATGGCCTGCGTCGAGCTCGTACCCGACCTGATCGGTGCTCTCGTTGAGGGCCAGGCCGAGCGGGTTGCTGAGATCCGCAGGGAGATCACTCGCACCGAACACGAAGCAGACCTGGTCAAGAACCAGCTGCGCGACAACCTCCCGCGGACCTTGTTTCTGCCGGTTTCGCGGGCCGACCTGCTGCAGCTGATCCATCACCAGGACGATATCGCCGACGGTGCAGAGGATGCTGCGATTCTGTGCGGGATGAAGCAGTTGACCGTGCCACCCGAGCTCAAGGAAGACGTTGTGAAGTTTGCCGAGCTGTGTGTGCAGGCGGCGCGCTCCGCCGAGGGGCTGGTCGCCAAGCTCGACGAGTTGCTGGAGACCGGGTTTGCCGGACCAGACTCCCAAATGGTCATGCAGCTCATTGACCAGATCGGTCAGCAAGAGTGGGAGGCGGACAAGGGCGCGTTCACGCTCCTGAAGGCGTTCTTCCGCTCAGAGGATGTCGGCTCCTGCGTTGACATCGTGCTGTGGATGAAGCTGTGTGAGGCGCTCGGCGACATCGCGAACGCTGCGGAGCAGGTCGCCAATCACCTCCGCGTGATGCTGGCTCGATAGGTCTCGGCGATGGGTACCTTCCTGCTGGTCGTGGCGATTGCTGCCGGTTTCTACATGGCGTGGAACATCGGCGCTAACGACGTCGCAAACGCGTTCGGGACGAGCGTCGGGTCGAAGGCGCTCACCTTCCGCCAGGCAGTCGTGGTGGCGGCGGTCTTTGAGTTCTTGGGCGCGGTGCTGGTCGGGGCGCACGTCACCGGCACGATTCGCTCGGGACTGTTCGACCCTACCCTCCTGGTAGGGCGGGAGCACACGCTGGCTCTCGGGATGCTGGCAGCGCTCATCGGGGCTGGTGTCTGGCTGCAGATCGCCACCCATATGGGGTACCCGGTGTCGACGACGCACTCCATCGTCGGCGCCATCGTCGGTTTTGCGCTCGTGGTCCTGCCGAGCCACGCCATCAACTGGGGCAGGGTCTGGACGGTGGTGGCCTCGTGGGTCGTGTCACCCATTGTCGGCGCTATCCTGGGCTGGGCGATCTTCCTGACGCTGAAGAAGCTGATCTTCAACCGTCCCGACCCCTTGGCGCGCTCGAGAAAGGTCGCCCCCTACCTTCTATTCTCCGTGTTTTTCGTGCTCTGCCTGAGCTTCCTGTACAAAGGGCTGAAGCAGCTCCACCTAGACTTCTCACCCGTGCACGCCGTCATGATCGCGGCCGGCGTGGGTTTCGTGGCCTGGCTGGTGGGCTGGGCCCTGATTCGCGGGAACGTCCCCAACGTCCCGTACGCGAAGAGCCTCGGGCAGGTGGAGGAGCTTTTCCGTCACCTCCAGGTTATCACCGCATGCACGGTGGCGTTTGCTCACGGTGCAAACGACGTCGCCAACGCGGTCGGTCCGATGGCAGCCGTGGTCTCGATTATTCGCAGCGGTGCGATCCTGCCTTCGGTCGAAGTGCCGGTCTGGATCCTGGCGCTCGGCGGCGCGGGGATCGTGGTCGGTCTGGCCACGTTCGGCTATAGGGTTATCGAGACGGTGGGCCGGAAGATTACCGAGATGAACCCCTCGCGCGGATTCTCCGCGGAGTTCGGGGGTGCGGTCACGGTTCTTTTCGCCTCGCGCCTCGGCCTCCCGGTGTCGACCACTCACGTCATCGTTGGCTCGGTCATCGGTGTCGGCCTTGCGCGTGGCATGGCCGCTCTCGACCTCAAGGTGGTTCGCGAGATCGCCATCACGTGGATCGTGACGGTCCCGGCCGCAGGAGTTGTTTCCGTCGCCTGCTTCTACCTGCTTCGCGTTCTCCTGTAGCAAAGCGCTCGACTGTCGTGTGCGAGACTCTTCTGGGTATCTCTTGCCTGGAACGTGTGGTGTACGCTAGATTCTTGACAGAAACGTGAGATGAGGAGGTTCCGCAGTGGGCGGAGACGACGGCCCGAAGAAGATCAAGGTCGTTGACCGGCGTTGGTTCACTGACGACGGCCAGCCACGCGAGGGCCTTGGGGACGCGAACGCCACACCTGTGGACACCGGCCCTGTCAAAGGGAGTGAGGCGGTGAGCGGCCCGGGTCCAGAGCCGTCGCCGAGCAGCCCTGCGGACAAGGAGGGGGAAGCCCCTCCCGTCCAAGATCGGCCTACCCCCAAAGCGCGCAAGCTGCCGACAGAGATCACCATGCTGCACCTGATCGACTTCCTCGCGCAGCAGGCAGTGATCTTGCTCTCGGGGGCCCACGGCGTAACAAAGGACCCGGAGCAGGCCAGGCTTTTCATTGATTTCCTGGGTGTTTTGGACGCCGCTACCCGCGGGAATCTCACGGCTGAGGAGGCGGGGCTGCTTTCAGATGTTCTCTTCCAGCTGCGGACGCTGTACGTCCAGTCGAGCCAATGAGGGGGAGTCTACGCTTCGCGCTGGTGGCGCTGCTCATGGCTGCGCCTGCGGCCGCGTCGCTCACCCTCAATGACTCCTGGGTTGTCGTGCAACAGGCGCTGGCTGCCAAGGACAAGGCAGCGATCACCGAGAGCGTCAGGGAGCTGAAGGCCGCGGCTCAGGAGGTCGATGCGCGACGCCTGACCCCTTACGCACAGGCTCTGGTGGCATGGGCCAAGACCCACCCCGGCTCCACCGGCGATGCCGCCCTTGTCCAAGCCAGGCAGCTCGATCCTTGGCTCGCTTCAGCGAGCTTCATGCAAACCAAGGTCGACTGGGCAAGGGGCTCCTATCTGAAGGCGGCTCGCCACTACGTTCGTGGCTGGGTTTCGGTGTTCCGTGATGTCCTGACGCGACGCCGGATCCTGGTATCCACCGGTCCCTGGCTCCTGCTGTCGCTCGGTGCAGCACTGCTGGTCGGGCTCATCCTCCAGGGCCTGCGGTTCATACCTCACGTGGGCCACGATGCGTTCGAGGTCGGGCAACTCCTCTTCAGCAGGCCGAATGCGTTCGTTTTTGCGGTCGTTGTGCTGCTGCTGCCGCTGTTCGGAGGGCTGGGTCCGGTGTGGCTCGCAGGCTGGCTATTCGCTTTGAGCCTGCCCTACGTTACGCCCGCCCGCCGGCTTGCATCGGTCGTCCTCTGGGTTCTCCTGGTCGCGGTGGTTCCGTCGCTCGAGCTGTGGCAGGCGGTTGGGGTGCGCAGAATGCCGATCATGGAGAGGGCCGTGGTCATGCTCGAGGAACGTCAGGTGGATCTGACGGCTCTGCAAGAGTTCGCCGATCTGGAGCCACACCTCGACCGTTCGGAGGCGTACCACTTGGTGTTGGGTGCCCTCCTGTGTCTTCATAGCGATAATCTGAGCGCCCGCATCGAGTTTCAGAGAGCGGCGATCATTGCGGAGAAGGATCCACGGCCACTCGTGTTTCTTGGCAACCTGGCGTACCGAGATGGGAACTTCCCGGAGGCGATCCAGGACTACAGCGCGGCGCTGGAGGTCGACTCCGCGTATACCCTCGCATACTACGATCTGTCCTTCGCCTATGACCAGGCCTACCGCTTCCGTGAGGCGGATGAGATGAGAGGCCGAGCTCGCCGGCTGGGTAGCGATGAGCTGCTACGCAAGATGGGTCGATCTGGATCGGCCATGGTCGTTGACCCTCCGATCGGGCGGGAGCAGGTGGCCCAGATCGCACGCGAGGTGCCTCCCCAGGAGTGGGGCGCGGCGGGTCTGGGTTCGGCCGGGCTCGAGCCGGTCCGGTGGCTGTTCAAGCCGTTTCCACTCTCCCTACTGGCTACCGGGCTAATCGGTTTCGTACTCTACCCGATCCGGAAGCACTGGCTGTGGACGGCTCGGTCCTGCACCAGATGCGGCAAGATCTTCTGTCGCAAGTGCAAGAGCGCGACCGAAAGCGACGCCTACTGCAGCCAGTGCATCTCGGTGTTTCTCAAACGCGACGTGGTTGCCATCGATGCACAGGCGACAAAGCTGGACCAGATCCGACGATGGGAACGGACCTCGACCATAGCTCGCCGAGGGCTAGCCATCGTGATCCCGGGCGGTGGCCTGGTGTTCTCCGGCCAGTGGGCCAGCGGAATGGTTTATGCCTTTGTCGCAGCCCTGAGCGTACTGGGGCTGTTGGTGTGGCTGCCCGGCTTCGTGCGCGAGATCGAGCCGGAGATGGCTCTCTTGCCGCTCCAGATTGTCTTCATCGCCGCCCTTGCCTTGGCCTGGGTAGGCTCGCTCGTCCGGGCATGGAACAGGTGGTAGCATGGCGCTTGAAGGAACCCTCCGCGACTTCAGCTTTGCCGATATCCTGCAGCTGATCTCTTTGCAGAGAAAGACGGGCGTGCTGACCCTCAAGAACGAGGGGAACGTGGTGACGATCTCATTCATGGATGGCAAGATCGTCGCCGCGAGCTCGTTGAACCAACAGTCCGAGGATCGCCTCGGGATCATTCTTCTCAAGCAGGGTGCGCTGAATGAAGCCGAGCTCGAGGCAGCGCTTCGCAGGCAGGAAGAGACCCTGCAACGGCTCGGCCGGATTCTCATCGACCATCACATCGTTCCGCTCGATGTGGTGCGCAGGGCGCTGGAGCAGCAGATTCTCCAGATCGTGTACCGGGTCTTCCGCTGGACGGACGGAGAGTACCAGTTCTCGCAGGAGACCGAGATTGACTACGACCGTGACCTGATGCTCCCCATGGCGGTGGACTCCATCATCATGGAAGGCGCGAGGATGACGGACGAGTGGCCGTTCATCGACCAACGAATCCCGAACCGTGATGCGGTCTACAGGAAGGTGGATCCCTCAAGGACGCTCGAGGTGGTCGAGGAAGACCACGATATGGACGGCCTCGGCTTTACCTTTGCAGATACACCCGACGAGGCCTTGAAGAAGGATGCCGGCGGACGTCGTGTCACCGAGAGCCAGATGACGGCCTACCGTCTGGTGAACGGGCGGGACTCGGTTGAGGAGATCGTGCTCCGCAGTAACCTGTTGGAGTTCGAGACGTTCAAAGCACTGGCGGAGCTGCTGGACCGCGGCTTGATCCGTGAGGCCACGCCGGAGGAGATCGTTGGCGAGCTGAGCCGTGAGCAAGAGCCCGCACGACGGTCGGGCATCCCCTGGGGCTCGGTGCCATGGCTGGCGCTGCCGTTCCTGGTGCTGTTTGGTCTGTCGCTGTCGATGATGTTGCAGAACCCCCTGAATCCGGTGTTTGCCGGATCGAGCGGGATCTGGGAACGTTTCGTCCAGAGCACCTCCTCCTGGTTCAGGCTCGAGCAGCTTGCCGACGACGTGGAGAACGTTTACTACCTGCGGGGATCGTATCCGAGGAGCCTCCGAGACCTCGTGGCGTCATCGGCGGTGACACCGGCGGGAACGATCGATCCCTGGGGACGCCCGTATCGGTTGATGGTACGAGGAAATGAGTTCCTCCTGACCGGGTCAGATGCTGCCGGAGAGCCGGTGCCCCTGCTGATGATATCGCGCGATCTCGTCTGGGAGAGGGTCGATGACCGTGCCAGCGGGCGTCCGGGGCTGGTGCTCGTCGAATAGGACTTGACAAGTCTTAGCTCAGGTCTTACACTCAATTCTGGCAGAGAAAGTTGAGGAGGCACTCATCATGTCTAGGATTATAGGAATCGACCTCGGCACCACGAACTCGGTTGTTGCCGTGATGGAAGGTGGGAAACCCAGCGTCATCCCGAACCAGGAAGGTAGCCGGACGACGCCCTCGGTGGTGGCTTTTTCGAAGGGTGGCGAGCGGCTGAGCGGCCAAGTCGCCAAGCGACAGGCGATCACCAACCCGGAGAACACGGTGTTCTCGATCAAGCGGTTCATGGGCCGACGTTTTGCCGAAGTCAGCAGCGAGATTCGCACGGTACCGTACAAGGTGGTGGCGGGTGACGCCGACTCCGCGCGGGTCGAGGTGATGGGCAAGATGTACTCACCGCCCGAGATCTCGGCGATGATCCTGCAGAAGCTCAAGGCGGCTGCCGAGGATTACCTCGGTGAGAAGATCGAGAGGGCGGTCATCACCGTTCCCGCGTACTTCAACGATGCTCAGCGCCAGGCAACCAAGGATGCCGGGCAGATCGCCGGGCTCGAGGTGACGCGGCTGGTCAACGAGCCAACAGCGGCGGCACTGGCGTACGGGCTCGACAAGAAGAAGGACGAGACAATCGCTGTCTACGACTTCGGTGGCGGGACATTCGATATATCGATCCTCGAGGTCGGCGAAGGAGTCGTCGAGGTCAAGTCGACCAACGGAGATACCCACCTCGGCGGCGACGACATCGATCAGCTGATCATCGACTGGATGGTGTCCGAGTTTCGCAAGGACCAGGGTGTCGACCTTTCGAAGGACCGGATGGCCCTCCAGCGCCTCAAGGAGGCGGCTGAGAAGGCGAAGATCGAGCTGTCCTCGACCATGGAGACGGAGATCAACCTCCCGTTCGTGACCGCCGACGCCTCAGGTCCCAAGCACCTGAACATGAGGCTCAGCCGGGCGAAGTTCGAGCAGATGATCGATGCCGTGGTGACGCGAACGGTGGAGCCGTGCAAGGCGGCGCTGAAGGACGCCGGCCTCGAGGCCAAGGACGTTGATGAGGTGGTTCTGGTTGGCGGTTCGACCCGCATTCCGTTGGTCCAAAAGGTCGTTTCCGACTTCTTTGGCAAGGAGCCTCACAAAGGCGTGAACCCGGACGAGGTGGTGGCCATTGGCGCGGCCGTTCAGGCCGGTGTCCTTGGCGGCGAGGTCAAGGACGTGCTGCTGTTGGACGTGACGCCACTGTCGCTTGGCGTGGAGACCCTGGGCGGTGTGATGGACGCCGTGATCCCGCGGAACACCACGATTCCGACTCGCAAGGCCAAGGTCTACTCGACCGCGGAGGACAATCAGACCCAGGTCGAGATCCACGTGCTCCAGGGTGAGCGGCCGATGGCTCGCGACAACCGTACCCTGGGCAGGTTCCACCTGATGGGGATTCCGCCGGCGATGCGCGGCATCCCGCAGGTCGAGGTGACGTTCGACATCGATGCCAACGGCATCCTCCATGTGTCTGCCAAGGACCGTGCTACGGGGCAAGAGCAGAAGATCCAGATCACGAGCTCGTCGGGGCTGAGCGACGAAGAGATCGATCGCATGGTTCAGGAGGCGCAGTCGCACGAGGCCGAGGACGAGGTCAAGCGGAAGGAGATCGAGGCCCGCAACAAGCTCGACGCGCTCGTGTACTCGACAGAGAAGCTCATTGCTGACAACAAAGACAAGCTCCCCGAGTCCGAGCTCGGAACCATCAACGACGTCTTGGCCGACGCCAAGCGAGCCCTCGAGGAGGGCGGGAGCGAGAGGCTCGAGTCGGCTTACGAGAGGCTCACGCAGGCCAGCCACCAGTTGGCGGCCGCCATGTATCAGTCCGCGGGCGGTGCTCCGGGCGGCCCTGCCGGAGGGGAGCCGACAGAGGCAGCTTCAGAGGGCGGCGATGATGAAGAGGAGGTCATCGACGCGGAGTATGTCGATGTCGACTCGGAGACCGCCAACTGAGTCTGTACCGGTCCCGTGGCCCATGGTCCGTGACCCCGGGGCCGCGGCTTGACTCGATAGGAAAGGACTAAAGCGCTGGAGTGGAACATCTTGCGACGAGCTCCCGGCGGGCCTGTGAGTGTGCAGCCCGTGATAGAGTGAAAGAAGACAAGGGTCAGCTGTGTTAGTCGATTTGGGGGTGTCATGACGCTGGCTTGGCCGGTGCTCAAGGAGTTGTTGGCATTACGGGAGCGCCTCAACGAGCTTTTCGACGAGGCCCTCCTGGACAAGACCCTCGGTGTTGGCGAACCGACGAGTGGTCCCTTCTGTCCGGCCGGCGACCTCTACGAGACCGACGACGAGATCGTGGTCATTTTGGAGCTCCCTGGGATCGACGGCAGGTCGGTCGATCTGCAGCTGAACGGTGACCGCCTCCGGGTTTCCGGCCACATCGCTGGGCCGACGGATGGCGACGAGGGGACCTATGTCAGGATGGAACGTCCCCGGGGGGCTTTCTACCGCGATTTCCAGCTTCCATTGGCCGAGCTGTCGGGCTCGCCCAGCGCCGAGCTCGAACGCGGTGTGTTGACGGTTCGACTTCCCAAGGCCGGCGGAACCGGTCGCCGGCGAGTTGCTGTAGCGGAGAGCGGCCAATGACCAACAAACCGAGGTATCGGATGATCTCATGGGTTGCCGAGACCTACGAAGTCCATCCGCAGACTCTGCGGCTTTGGGAGCGCGAGGGTCTGCTGCGTCCGCGACGTTCAAAGGGCAACACACGACTGTACGACGAGGAAACCTGTCGGCGCCTCGAGACGATCCTGGCGCTCACTCGGGACCTCGGCGTCAACCTGGCCGGCGTGGAGATCGTGCTCAACCTCCGGGAGCAGGTCGAGAAGCTCCAGCAGGAGGTGGAGGTCTTGACACGGATCCTCCGGGAGAAGCTGGAGCAGGAGCGCGGGGTCCCCAGGTACCATGCGCTGGTCAAGGTGCAGACCGGCACCATCCAGCCAACCGACGGCGAATGACCGCTCGTGGCTCCGGGCTCGACTCCGAGGCGGCGACCTTGCGCCGCTACCTGAAGGAGATCTCCCGGTATCCGCCGCTCACCCATGAGGAGGAGGTGGCGCTGGCCCGTAGCATTCGCGAGGGTGACGAGGAGAGCCTACGCCGTCTCGTGGAGTCCAACCTTCGCTTCGTGGTGGCCTACGCCAAGCGGTACCGCAACCCCAACGTTCCGTTCCTCGATCTCATCCACGAGGGCAACCTAGGTCTGATTCAAGCAGCCAAGAAGTATGACCCGTTCAAGGAAGGGCAGGATGTCAAGTTCATCACCTACGCGGTGTGGTGGATTCGTCAGGCCATCCTGCACGCGCTTGCGGAGCACGCCGGGTCATTTCGTCTGCCACAGAAGCAGGCCAACACCCTCTACCGCCTGGAACGGGTCCGCGCCGCGGTGACCGAACAGCTCGGGCGGACCCCGACCGAGGAGGAGCTGGCAGAGGAGCTCGGGATCTCGGTCGAGGACGTGCGGCTGCTGTCCCGCGCAGCGCAGGCTTCCCTGTCGCTGAACGACCCTGTCGATAGTGAGGGTGACTCCGAGCTCGGTGACCTCCTCGAACAGAGCGTGCTCCCGGACACCGACGAGCGCATCCTCCACGACTCGTTCCTGAGGGCGTTGCAGGACGCTCTCTCTGACCTGCCCGAGCGCGAGCGCCGCGTACTGGAGCTGAGGTTCGGATTCGATGACGATCAGCCGCGAACGCTGCGAGAGATCGGGGAGCTGCTGCAGCTTTCTCGAGAGCGTGTGCGGCAGATCGAGAGCCGTGCTCTCAACCAGTTGCGTCGCAGCCACAAGACGAACGCCCTCGTTGGCTACCTGAACTAGCCCGGGTCATTCAGTCGCAATCTACTGCGACCGGCGATACGCCAGCCATCGCCGTGCTCTTCGCGCCTCGCTGTCCTCAACATACAGGAAGTTGACCACCCCCCACCCGACACATACCCGCGGCCCCCTCCCTCCACTATCCCCGCCCGCCCCCGCGGGTTTGCCTCCGGTAGCTCGGCGCTCAGATCGAAGAGGTCCGGCCGGCAGCCCCGGTACCGTCCGCAGACCCGGCTTGGGGTTGAGATCAAGGCGCGAGGAGGAAGCTGTAGCCCCTGAGCTACCGCGACGACGAGCAACGTAGAGATCGGCCGCAAGCCGGGCCTGCCCTTTGGGTCGCGGCGGTACGGGCCCACCTTCTTCGTTGTCGCGCCTTGACGATGGAACGACATCGTCTGTGGCACGACGCCTCGAATCTGGGCCCGTGGCGCACGCGACGGACGACATCGGGGTCACCGGCCGGGCCTCTGCCGCTGACAGACGTCTCGCCGGTCTCGCTACGATTGCTCATGAATGCTCCGGGCTAGGGAGGGGAGGAGAGGGGAGGGAGGATCTTCTTGACGGGCGTGGTTCCCCCGGCGCCTGTGCGGTTCACGATCAAGCCTCAACTTCAGTCGAGATCGCACTTGGCAGAAGTGAGCCTTAGTGAAGGGGATCCCCAAGGCCCGGGTAATCAGCTGCCTTCGAAGAAGCGGCGGACGGCCTCCCCGGGATCCTCGTGGAGCAGATCACAGGGATCGTCGCTGAGCCACTCCTGTGGCAGCAACCGCGCGTACTGGGGTTGCAGGAAACGGCGCCCGATGAGCACGATGACGCCGCGGTCATCGGCGGATCTGATCAGCCGTCCGGCCGCCTGCACGACGCGGGTCATCCCCGGGATCAGGTAGGCGTACTCGAAACCATGCTCGTAATGCTCGCGGTAGTAGTCCCGCAGCAGCTCCCGGTCGGTGTTGAACTGGGGAAGCCCTGGTGACACGACGACCACCTCGGACAGCATCTCACCCGGATAGTCGACGCCTTCGGCGAAGATCCCGCCGAGGACCGCCAGCACGAGGTGCGGCTCGCCGTTTCCGAGAGCGGCGAGGATCCGATGCTGGTCGCTGTCCGTCGCACCTCGAACCTGCCGCAGAACGCGGTGTGGAGTTGGCGGCAGGCGGTCGGCTACGCGCTCGAGGAAGGCGTAGCTCGGGAACAGAGCAAGCACGTTGCGACGCGGCGGCGCCAGACGCGCGATCCAAGCCGCGATCGCGTCGTAGCTCGCGGCGCGGCGACGGTAGGTAGTGTCTACGGTGTTGATGACGGTCACGAGGCGGTTCTCGGCCGGGAACGGGGACGGAACCCGGAGCATGTCGGTCCGGTCGCGGTCGAACCCGAGCATGTCGCTGTAGAACTCGAACGGCTCGAGAGTTGCGGAGAGCGCTACGGCGCCCGCGCTGGAGTCCAGAATGCGGCCGAGGAAGCGCGACGCGTCGCGGCAGAGGATTCGCAGCGTAACGTTGTCGTTCTCTCCCTTGGAGACAAGATGCACCAGCTCCTCGCCGTCGTCTGCGAGCACTCGATGAAAACGGGTGAGGGTCAGAAAGAGCTGCTGGACCGGATCGTCTGCCAGCCACATCTCGTTCTCCCGTTTGTACATCCAGTAGGCGAGCATGGCAGCGTCAAAGCGCATGCGGAGCTCACCGATTTCTTCGGTCGGGAGCTCGACGAGGGCCTCCTGGGCGGGCCCCTCCATCGAGGAGGAACCGACCACGACCTGGATGAGGTCCTCGATGTCGCGGATCAAGCTCTCGAGGGAGGCAAACACGGGGCCATGCCTGGCAGTGACGAAGGCGAGAGCCGCGGACGTCTCGTGGGTGCCGATCTGGGGCGAGTAGTACTCCCGGCTTCGATCGACGAGGTTGTGGGCCTCGTCGATGACCAGCACCGCGCCGGAGAGTGCTCCTCGCCGGAGAACTGCATCGAGCCCAATGGCGGGATCAAAAACGTAGTTGTAGTCACAGATCACGAGATCGGTCTCGTCGAGCAGGTCGAGGCTGACCTCGAACGGGCACACCGATGCGGCAACGGAACGGTCGTAGACTTCGTCGGGGTCGAGGTGGGACCTTTCTCTGAGGAGTTGGGGGATGAGCGCCGAGCGCACGAGCTTGAGCCCGTACTCTTCGGCATATGGGCAGAACTCCTCGTGACAAATCATCTCGGCATGAGCGCACATCTTGCTCTTCGCCCGCAGCTGCAGGCTGCGAATGCGGCCACCGCTCATCGCCCGTACGGTAGACACCGCGATCCTCTGTTGCAGAGTCTTGGCGGTCAGGTAAATGACGCGCTGGCCGTGCTCAAGCGCGGTCCGCAGAGCCGGGAACAGCACCGCCGCAGTCTTACCGCAACCGGTGGGCGCACTGAGGAGGAGATGACGATCCGAACCGAGGCTGTCCCGCACCGCCTCCATGATGGTCTCTTGCACGGGACGCACTTCGGGGTGAGGGAAGGCGAGTCCGCGGGCGGCCTCGCGCGCGGCCTCGACGTGAGCGAGCCGGCGTCGCTCTTCTGCGAGAAGGTGACGGATTCTCTGCCGCACCCAGCTCTCGACAGTGCGGTGGCTCCAGGCGACGGTTTCGAGGCGTTCCTCACCGGTGGCGATGTCGACCAGGAGCAGCTGCGCAGCCGCCGGTTCTTCCGGCGGCGAGAGGAGCGAGGCATACAGAGAGACCTGGCGTCTGAACTGGTCGAGTCGTTCCTGGTGGTAGAGGTTGTTGAGGTCGACCGCAAAATGGAGAGTCTTGATTTCATCCACTCGCGTGACTGTGCCGTCATTCTCGACGATGCCGTCGGCGCGTCCGGAGATATCCACCTCCCAGCCGTCGATGCCGAGGGTCCCGCCGACAACCACTTCCGACCGGTAGCCTGGTTCGGCGGCGAGCCGAGCCGCCTGTACTCGGCGATGCAGCTCTTGCCCGATCCACAGCCTTGACAGCCCGGTACCACCGAGGCCGATCGCCCGTCGCCCCGGCTCCTCGACGAGCTCCCCCACGGAAACCGATATGAGTCTCTGGTCGGCGATGATCTCTGCCATCTCGGAGGGATTGTACTGGTACAATCGCCTCCACAGTGGCAAGGTCGAAAAGCACTCAACGGCAGCAGCGAGCGAAAACGCCGACCAGAAAAAAGAAAAGAGGCATCGACTCGCGCTGGGCCATGTGGATCGTGATCGCCGTCGTGCTGGCGCTGGTGGCGGCCTTGCCGGTCTACCGTTGGCGGTGGGCGAAGGGGGAACGCAACCCGCTCGGCTACGGGCTCGAGATGCTCCGCCAACAGGGATGTGTCGCCTGTCACGTGACTCCAGAAGGGCATTACCGCTGGCGAACCGACGACTCGCTACCACCGTCGGTAGAGGTCATTCGCGACGCCGTTCTCAACGGACGCAGAGTGGCAAGCGGATTCCCGGCCAAGATGCCGGCCTACGGCGCTCGCTTGACGGTCGAGAAGTGGCAAGGTGCTGTGGTTGCCGTGGCCGTGCTCTCCGGCCTTGTCGGCGTTCCCGAGGATCCCGAGCTCGGGGCCGGTCACGACGTGGCGCTCCAGATGGGGTGCTTCGGATGTCACGGCGCGCTGGGTGCTGGCGGCGTGGCCAACCCGGGCAGCCTGAGCGGCGCCGTACCGGGCTGGTACGGGAAGGCGTACCAGCGTGCCGTCAAGGCCCAGGGCGGTCTCGCGCAACTCCTGCGTGAAGGCGGCCAGCCGCATCGCGTGCCGTTTCCGGGCCTGCCGAGCCCGTTGCTGAGGATGCCAGCATACGGAAATCAGCTCGACTCGACGGAGAGCAGCCTGCTCGTCGGCTACATCGAGTGGCTCAACGCCAACCCTCCGGCCTATCCGCAGAGCTCGCCGGGATCGTGAGGCGCTGGAGGCCGAGCGTGCGTCGGCGTGTAACCATGTGGCTGAGATCGCGTATCTACTTACTGATGAAAGTGAAAGTAGTCATCATCTGCTCTTTGGGATTGGTGCTGACGCTGGCCTGCTCCACGACTAGTGTCTCCGTGCGCCAGACCTACGAGGCTCGCTGGCGCAAGGGCGTCCTGGCCCGCGGTGTCAACCCGACCCGGGTCGTGTATCCATTTGAAGCCACGCCGCAGATGCTGGAATGGGCGAGGCAGATCGATCCGCCGGCGTCGGGCGACCTCTTGCGGCTGGCGCGCCTGCAACGTGCCCTGTTCGACACTGGCGAGTTCAAGTTCGTGTACGACGGCAACGTCACGGCGACGGCAGCCGACGCCTTCGAAACTCGCCACGGCAACTGCCTCAGCTTCACGTCGCTCTTCATCGCCCTGAGCCGCGGTCTCGGCATGAGGACATCGCTGGTCACGGTACAGCGGAAAGTGGAGGTCAGTCGCGAGGAAGACCTGGTGATCATCAGCCGGCACGTTGTGGCC
>JAJDNH010000145.1 GCA_022340775.1 Acidobacteriota bacterium | reverse complement strand
ACTCGCACAGCGGTATCTTGAGGACGACAACTGGAACATACTCACTCCTCGGGCTCAGAGTCTTGTTCCCGTCGAGGGGGAAGTGAGCGCAGAGCTGCCCCTGGTGCCCTACCTGGCAGCGGTTGGGGCTCGCCTTGTCGGCAAAGAACGGCTGGTTGAGCTGTTTCGGACTCTGACGGTCTTGTTGACAGCGCTCGGTCCCCTGGCTCTATTCTGGTTTGTTTGGTCAAGAACCGGCTCCCTCGTCTTGGCGCTGTTCCCGCTCATCTTCCTGGCGTCCTGTCCTGTTCTTTTCTACTACGCTTCGGGCTTTGTCCCTGACGCCCCCGCCTTTGGCTTCTTCTGTGTCGGCCTCGTCCTGGTGCTCAGGGCTGCGTCCCGCAGTGGATCACGAGGAATCGTCACCGGGACCGTACTGATAACTCTGGCAGGCGTTCTGAAAATGACTTTCGCGCCCTACCTGGCGATTCCGGCGCTGGTGGTCCTACGCCGTCGGATACCTCTCATGAAGCGAGGTGGGCATCCCTCCAGTCAGGTGCGACATGCCACGGTGCCGGTCATAGTCCTGGGGGCCGGGGGTATGGCCGTCATCACGGAGTTTCTGTATCTCAAGTTCCGTTATTGGCTCTATGCTCCGACGTACTTCAATGCGGCGGTGGTTCCATTCAAGTCCTTCACACACCTTCGGCGGGTCGCCGTTGCAATGGCTCACAATTGGCTGAGCTATCTCCTGACGCCGGTCCAGATTGCCGTGGTAGCTGCGGCCCTGGTCGTGGTGGCGGTTCGAGTCGTTCGCAGAGCGCCAACGGACGAGCTCACCGATGCCATGACGGCAGCTGTTCCAATCATGCTTGGCCTGACCTTCCTTTTTGGGGGACAGCTGGTCTGGCACGATTACTACGCTATTGCCATTGTGTATCCGCTGGTGACGCTGTTGGTCCTCCGGCTAACCTCCTTCCTCAACGAGCTCCGGATGGCTCGGTGGCCTCAAGTCTCGGCGACGTTTCTGATGGTGGGCATCCTGGCGGTCGCCGTTGCCATGGCTGCCCAGGGGAGCTCGCTGGTCCGCAAGAGGGAATCACCCTGGTGGCGCAGCCAGGTGATGTGGTTGAAGGAAGCGGCCGGAGCGTTGGACCGATGTGGGGCGGTGTGTCGCGGATCGGTTGCGGTGGTTGGCTCGGAGCCGCCGAACCTCGCACTCACCTACCTCGATCGGACCGGTATCGTGATCGGACGAGACCTGCAGGGTGGCCTCCATGTTCCAAGTGTGGGCAGAGTACGGACCTTGGCGGCGTACATGGTCCAGCATGATCTGCGAGTCTTGGTTGTGAGCCGGGCGGTGGGCTCCAGGCTCCCTCAAGGTGCGTTGCAGAGTTGGTTCCGTCCGGTAGCGGAAGGTCCTGAGGCTATGGTCCTGACGGTGCGCAGAGGCTTTCCCTCGTTACGACCGCTCCGACCTCGCGGTAGACTACTGTCCGACTCGAGAAGCCCGAACGCGGGCATGCCAGGTTCCCGTCAAACCGAGCCCGGTCGCGATGCGGGGCTGTCGGTCGGCGAGTGACAGGGCCTGCAGAGGAGTGCTTATGGCCGTGTGCATCCTGGGCAGCAGCCGTTCCGGGACCTCCCTGGTAACGCGGGCGCTGAACGTATGTGGGCTCAACCTGGGACCTGCCGAGGACCTCGCCGGTGCTCACGAGCACTCGAATCCGGCCGGGTACTGGGAGAATCTGCCGATCCAGAGGTTCAACGAAGAGCTGCTGCAGCACCTGGGTGGCTCGTGGTGCGTTGTACCAGACATGGCGCCAGGATGGGCGAGTCGGCCGGATCTCGAGCCGTACCGGAACCGGGCGAGGCGTCTCGTGGCCAAACTGGCTGAACGGGAACCCTGGGGTTGGAAGGATCCCCGCAACAGCCTGACGCTCCCACTCTGGCAGGAACTGATCCCAGAGCTCAGGGTCGTCGTCTGTGTGCGAAACCCGCTAGAGGCCGCTTCGTCGATTCAGAAGGCTGTCGTTCGGAGTGGCGTCGATGCCCCGGTTGTTCGCCTGGCGTATGGGTTGGAGCTCTGGGGAAGCTACCAGGGACAGATCCGGCGCCACCTGAAGCCCGGCCGCTACATTGTCACCCACTACGAGAGCTGGTTCAGCAATCCTCATGCGGAGCTCATTCGGGTAGCCTCCTGGGTGGGTCTGAGCCCCGGGCCCGCTGAGCTCGAAAGAGCGGTGGCCGGCATCGACCCAGACCTTCGCCGCAACATTGCAGGCAAAGGACAGTCAATCAGCGATTTGCCTCCCTCTATCTGCACTCTGTACGAGGCCATGTGCGCGGAGGCCGGTGAGGTGTTTCGAGCGACGCAAGCCAGCCCCTGACGAACGGCCGACGTCTGTTACACTCTGCGACGAAGAACGCGAGAGAGTTGAGGCCACCCGGGCTCGATGTCGCTGGCATAGGGCCGGGAGGGCAAGAAGAGCCAGTATGGGAAACCAGTCTAGGACTATCCTCCTGATCGGCTACTACGGTGCCGGCAATGTCGGTGATGAGGCGGTCCTCACAGCGATCCTGCGGGAGCTCCGGACGCTTGGCGGGGATACGCTCCGGTTCGTAGTTCCGGGGGAGGACCCCGAGCAGTTGACCTCACGCCACGGTGTGGAGTCCTTCTCGATGTGGGATGGCCCTCGGCTCGTAGAGGCTCTCCGGCAGGTGGACGGCGTTCTCGTGGGCGGCGGCGGACTGCTCCACGACTACTCGTTTCACGATCCGTTGCTCATGTTCTCCGGCAGGCACTGGGGTCTGCCCTACTATTGCGGTTTACCGTGGCTGGCAGCGGAGCTCGGGCTCCCGGTCATGCTGTATGCAGTGGGTATCGGCCCATTGGTCTATCCGCACAGCCGCGAGATGGTGCGGGATCTGGGAGCCTGCGCCACAGCGATCACGGTCCGCGACGAGCTCTCCCGCGGTGAGCTCACGGCGTTGGGTGTGCCGGCCGCTCGAGTCCGGGTCACCGCTGACCCGGCCTGGGGACTGGTGCCGGAGGCCGGAGATTTGGCGGGTACCGACATCCCCAGTGGGGACGGCTGGCTCGCCGTAGTGACAAGGAACTGGCCATTCAGCGGCGGGCAGGAGCGGTGGGAGAAGGAGTTGGCGGAAGGCCTGACACTGGCGGCTCGGGACCGTGGCCTGCGGCTGGCGTTTGTGCCGTTTCAGAGGAGCGCTTTCGCGGCCCACGATGACGTGAGGCTGGCAGAGCGACTGGCGGATAGGGTCTCCCGGGTGGAAAGCGTGGTACTGGACGACTCCCGGACTCCCGAGGAGATTGCGGCTGTCCTCGGAGGATGCGAAGCGGTGGTGGCCATGCGCTACCACGCGATGCTGCTGGCTGCACTGGCGAGCACGCCTTCGGTCGGCATAGCGTACGATCCGAAAGTCACCGCATTGGCCGAGGCAATGGCGCCTGCGGTCAGCTGTCTCGACCTCGAGGGTCTCCATGCTGAGGCTCTGAGCTCGTCGGTGCTTGATCTACTGGACCGGGCCGCAGGGATGCGGGAGAGCATCCAGGAGGTTGTCGAGGTACAGCGCAGCGCGGCAAGCGTGAATCCGGCGATGGCTGTCGAATCGGTTCTCGGCAGGGGAAGATCCGGGTCCTCGGATGTCGGTCAGCGAGTGGCTCAGATGATGACGGCAGCGGGAGAGCTGAGGCGTCAACGGATGGCGGTCGGTGATCCGGATCCCAAATCGGTGGCCGCCCCATCGCAGCCACCGCACCTGGAAGTGGTGGCTGGTCCCAGCCTGCGTGTCCTTGCCCCGGCGTTCTTTGACTTTGAGGGGGAGGTCATGTACGCCGGCGGTGCGGAACGCTATCTCGTCGAGCTGGTCCGCCTGGCGAACGAGATGGGCTTCGAGGCCGAGGTACTACAGACAGCAGGGGAGGTCGATTGGGAGCGATCTTGGGGGGACGGTCTTACGGTCCACGGGATCGCCACGGGGGGTCACCCCGACCGGCTTGCCACGATCGTGGAGGAGCGGGGCATTCCCACAGCGGCGTTGACGGTGTTTCTAGCCTTTGACATGGCGGCCAGTGTCCGGCACCTCAACACTATCGGAATCAGCCACGGAGTGTTCTGGGACGATCCCATCTATCACGGCGCCGGCGGGGTGGACCCCGCGGTTCGAAGTAGGGTCATGGCAGCGGCACGCAACCTCGATACGATCGTGTCGGTAGACGCCAACACGATCAACTGGTTTCGGGCCACCGATGTGGAGCTTGCAGAGCGCTGTGTTCACATCCCGAACTTCGTCGATTTGAAGCGTTTTCGTCCCCCGGCCAAGGACCGCGATGAACGGGACGGGGTCGAGGTGCTGTTTCCGCGAAGGCTGAGCGCGGTTCGGGGCTTCTGGCTCCTTGCTGACGTGCTGCCGCGTCTTCTGGAGAGCAATCCCCAAGTGCGAGTCCGCCTGCTGGGACAGGCTACGGAGGGGTGGGAGCAAGGGGCGGTGCAAGATGCGGTCGAGAGGCTTCTCAAGCGGCATCCTCACCGGCTGGCTTGGAGTTCCCTGGACCCCGACGGCATGCCGGAGGCGTACGCGCAGGCAGATGTCGTCGTCATTCCCACCCTGGCCTCGGAAGGGACCTCACTCTCGTGCCTGGAGGCGCAGGCCTGTGGCTGTGCCGTGGTTGCCACTGCAGTCGGTGGCCTTGCCGAGCTCGTGATTGACGGTTTCAACGCCACTTTGATACCTCCCGAACCCGCTGCCCTGCTGGCAGCTTTGGAGCGTTTGGCGAGTGACCCGGAGCTTCGGCGGCGACTGGGGCGGAACGCCATCCAAACAGCTCGTGGACACTCGCTCAACCGCTGGCGTTCGCAGTGGCGGTCGGTGCTCCGGGCCCACCGGATGGTACCCGAAGGTGCTGTGCGCGTGCGAAAGGAAACGAGTGGACGAGACGAGGAGACCAAGGTGGGAAAAAGCAGATCGCAAGCCGACGCTGAGGAGCCTGCGGCCATGGAAGAGCTGAGGGATTGCGAGGTCTGGCTTTCGCGTTTGCGCCGTCGTCTCGCTGAGGAAAGGGCGCGCACACAGCTTCTGTTGGAGCAGGTCCAAGAGGAAGTGACCCGAACAGAGCGGCTGTCCGCCGACGCCAGAGTCTCGGCAGTGACTCAGGAGCTCCGGTCTGCCGAAACGCGGGGACAAGAGCTGTCAACGAGGCTCAAGTGGCTGGAGGTGGAAGCGGAGGAGCACCAGCTCCAGCTGCAGGAGCAAGAGGACAACTTGGCAGAGATGCGGTTGGCTCTCTCCGCGCTGGAGGCTGAGAGGGTTCGTCTGACCGAGGCCAACGCTGTCCTGGCTTGGAAGGCGCGGGGGATCCTAGGCCGAGCGCTGGACCGGACACTCAAGCCTCGTCAAGAAGGCAGAATCACATACTACCTTCGAACCCTGTACTACGGCGTCGCCAGGACAGCCATGCGTGTTCTGGGACGGCGTCGAGGTCTCAGAGAAGGTCCTCTTCTCAACCCGTACAAGTATGCCTTCCTGACGTACCGCCGGAAAAGGGAGCGGGCGTGCGGCATGGCGGTGCCATCCCTGCAGAGCGGAGGGGAGCCGGGACTGGTGTCAGTGGTGCTTCCGGTGTTCAACGGTGCGCGGCTCGTGGAGCAAGCGATCGAGAGCGTACTGTCACAAACCTGGGAGCAGCTGGAGCTGATCGTCGTCGATGATGGCTCCACCGACGGAACAGGCGCCATCGTGGATCGGATCGCGGCTCGCGACAAGCGGGTTCTAGTTATTCACCAGGAGAATCAGCGGTTACCTCGGGCGCTCTCCAACGGCTTTCGCGCGGCAAGGGGGGAGTTCTTGAGCTGGACCAGCGACGACAACCGGCTCAAGCCCCAGTTTCTGGAACGGATGGTGGACTGCCTTCGCCGGCATCCGGAATGGGACATGGCGTTTGCCAACGAGGACATCATCGGCGAGGACGGCACCTACCTTCACGGCTCGGAGTGGTTCTCCGGCTACCAGGTTCCACCCGGCAGTCCCCACATCCACCTTCCGGCTGACGTGTCCGAGCTCAACACCTACCCCAACAACTCCGTCGGGGCGGCGTTCCTCTACCGTAGACGGGTGCGTGACCTGGTGGGTGACTACAGCCCGAACCGGTTCTCGGTAGAGGACTACGACTACTGGATGCTGGTGAACGACCTGTTGACCTTGCGGCATGCAGATTTCGACGAACCTGTCTATGACTACCGCTTCCACGATGCCTCGCTGACCGCCCGAGACGGCGAGCTGAGAATCCTCGAGCGCCGCCAGGAGCTCATGGTGTTCGACGATTTTCGCCGTGATTTCAACCTGACGCCGTTGACTTGGGTGTTCCCGGATGACGGTGTGCCAGAGGAGGGAAGAGCGCGGTTGGAGCGCCTGCGCCAGTTGGCGACCGAGGCCGGGCACGTTGTGGGTCTTCCCGGTTCGACCCCTCTGTCGACGCTTCCCAGTCTCTGGTATCCGACTGTCGCGGTTGCTTGGGCCGATGGTCTCCAACCTCCCACGCAGCCGCCGCAGCTGCCCAAACGGGGTCTTGGCGTGCTCTTGGCACAGAGCGGCCAGGCGCTGGCGATGGAGGCGGGGAAGGGCTGGGATGTTCGGATCCTCCTGGACGGCACGAATGAGAGCATCTGCACCGAAGATCCGACCGGTGGGCCGGTCTTTACAGCCAACCTGGAAGACGCATTCACGGCCATCGATATCATGGCCCGAGTCCGCAGTACGCGCGCCATCGAGGACGCTGGGTTTGACGACTCGCTGTCCGAGGTAGAAGCTACCGTCGTTGTTTGCACCAACCGAAGGTCGGAGATTCTGGAACCGTGCCTCCGCGCCGTTGCGTCCCAATCAGTAGCACACGAGCGGTTCGAGGTCCTGGTCGTGAATAACGATCCGTCGGAACCGATGGATGAGCTTGTGGCGACTCTGCGCGACGAGTCATTTTCGGACCACCCCGGGCATCTCCGACTTGTCGTCTGCCCCATCAAAGGGCTCTCCTTCGCCCGCAACGCTGCCATAGCGGAGGCCCGCGGAGAGATTCTCTGCTTCTTGGACGACGATGCAGTGGCCGAGCCTGATTGGCTGCAACGGACGCTGGAGACGTTCGCTGGAGATCCGGCCATCGGCGTTGTCGGCGGTAGGATCCTGCTTCGTCCACCGGATCCTGCGCCCACCTGGCTTCGCCCCGAGCTGTGGAGCTACTGGAGCCACTTTTCTCCCGGCGGGGTAGAGCCCAAGGAGGCCGAGGAGTGGTGGCAGTTCCCGTGGGGTGCGAACTGGTCAGCGCGGCGATCCGTGCTCCTCAAGATCGGCGGCTTTCGTCACCGCTATGGACGGAAGGGCGCCGATTTCGGCGGTGGGGAGGAGATCGTGGCCGCAAGCCTGGTACGTGGGATAGGGGCCAAGGTCGTGCTTCAGCCGGCGTCGAGGGTCCATCATCACGTGGATGCCGCGCGGTTCACCCGACGCGATCTGCGTCAGATGATCCGCAAGAGTACCATCGTCAACTACGCACTTCAGAGAGACTTGTACGTTCCCCGTTGGGTAAGTCCGCTCCGAGTCCTCGAGAGTCTGCTGGGTCGGCTGTGGAGGGTCGTAGGTGTTCCGCGGAAAGGCGGGGAGGGGCGCCTCGTGGCGTGGTACGGTCTCAGAGCTGATTTGAGCCTGCTGCGACTCCTGGTCAGCGAGTATCTGGATCGTCTCCAGTTAACGGGTTGATCTTCTCGGGGCTGTCATTGTCCGGGTGAGGGTTCAACGCGACGCCAGTCGCACCTCTTCGGTGTCGCGCAGGATCTTCGCTATCCGCAGGTCCCAAGTATGGGCCTGTAGCACGCGGGTGCGAGCGGCTAGCCCCAGGGCGTGGCGCTGGGCATCATTTTCGAGCAGGTCGAGCACCGAGTCGACGAGCCCCTGCGGGCCGTCGAACGTGGCGATATCGATTCCCGGCGTGAAGAGGCCGTGCAGGCTAGTTTGCGCCTCAATCAGGGACGGCACTCCGCAGGCGGCAGCTAGCAGTGTCCTGGGTGTGATGCGGTGCGTCAAGTGAAACGGGTTTCCGGGCTGCTCGACGCGAGTGAAGTCAATCGAGAGCCGGGCGGCGCCCAGGGCACCGGAAAGTGCCGCCGGGGTGTCCAGCTCTTCCAGGGTGCGAAGCCGCCACTGCTGCTCGGCGCGGTGGGCATGGATCGCCAGGTTGCACTTGCTTGCCAACCCTGCGAGCGTGTCCTCTCGGTACTCGCTCCACTTGCCGACGAAGATCACATCGATTCTCTTGTCTCTACCGCCCGGCTGGAACAGATTCGGGTCGGTGGCGTGATCGCAGCGGCGGACCGTGAGCCCGCGAGACCGGTACCACGGGAGGGTTTGCGGGTCCTGCGTGTAGAAGAGATCGAAGTCTGGGGCGATTTGCACCGAGGCCGATATGCCGAGCGGATCCGAGAGGGCGATGCCGACAAAGACGGTGAATGGCGGGAAGGCCCGCCGCGCGGTTTCGGAGATCGTGAGGGCACCGCCCAGGCAAACCACGACGTCCGGCCGGAAGCACCGCGCTATCCCCGTGGCAGGCTCGTTCGGGACCAAGGCCGGCGCCGCAGCGCCTGTCGGTATGAAGCCGGGCAGCCTGTGCGGCTCAACGAGTTCGACAATGGCTACACGGCGGAGAGCAGAGACCGGGGGGAGTAGGTTATTGGCAAACGGGGGCTGGGAGACGTTGGCAAAGACGGCGATCTTCTGATCGGAGGTAACGGGCCGGCTCATGGTGTCGAGTATACGGTGGAAACAAGAAGGAGCCGGGCCCGAGGGCCCGGCTCCGGTCATGCCGTTGCTGTTGACGGCGGTTTACTTG
>JAJDNH010000136.1 GCA_022340775.1 Acidobacteriota bacterium | reverse complement strand
GCGCCTGGATGCCCAAAACCATGACAGCTGGGGACGCATGATCCTGGAGCATGCACTGCCCGAGATCGAGCCCACGCCGCCGCTGTTCTCAGCCGATGACCTGGACTTTGAGGGGCCTGCATGAGCGACCCGCACGACCCGCACAAGCGCCCGAGTCCTCCTCCTGCCGCTGAGACGACCCGCGAGCTGGTGCGCGTCATCGACCAGTCGGTCGAGCAGCTGTGGGCCACGATTGAGTCCCTGGAACGCCTACAACCCAGGAACCTCGAGCGGTTCAGGGTATCGATCTTCGGTTCGTCGCGCACCTCACCGGATCACACGCTGTACCACGAGGCCCGCGAGCTCGCACGGAGATTGGCAGCCGCCGGATGTGAGATCGTCACCGGGGGCGGGGCCGGCCTCATGCAGGCGGCCAATGAGGGCGCCTCACGCGGGGGAATCACGGAGCCGACGGATGAGGATGGCTTGCCCGTGCGCATGATCGGCGGCTCCGAGGTCCGGTCGTTCGTCGAGCGCGTCTACCGCCATCGCACGTTTTTCTCCCGTCTCCACCACTTCGTGCGGCTGTCCTCTGCCTTTGTGGTCTTTCCGGGAGGCCTTGGCTCGACCCTCGAGGCGACCATGGTGTGGCAACTCCTCCAGGTACGTCACCTGCCGCCGACCCCCTTCCTGCTGTATGGAAGGCACTGGGACGGGTTGATGGCCTGGGTCCGCGACACGGTGGTGGCTGGAGGGTTTGCCGACCACGCCGACCTCTGCCTCCCCTCGCGTGTCGATACGGTTGACGACGCCGAGAAGCTGATCCTCACCGAGCTCGAGCGCTTCCGCACCCGGCAGAGCGCCGGCAGGAGAATCTGATGAGTAGAGTGCTCCGCGTTCTCACCCTTTTGACGGCAGCCTGTGCCTGTGCACCCGCGGCGCTCGCCGCACTCACCCACCACTCGCTGACCGTAGCCCTGGCGCCCGCCGACCACAGGATCGAGGTTGTCGACCGCATCACGATCGGCACGGACGTCCGTCCGGACGCGGATGGCGCCTACCGGTTCGTGCTGCACTCGGGGCTTGAACCTCGAGTCACGACCTCCGGCTGGACCCTCGAGCCAACCAAGGGAGAGCCCCCGGCCGACTTTCTCGGCCTCAACGCCACGACCGAGACAGCGGGGGACGTGCCACTGGCAGGGTACAGGCTGGTAGGTCAACCCGGCGCCGCCCAGCCGATCGAGATCCGGTACGGCGGTATCATCGACCACCCACTTGCTACCTCCGGCCAGGAGTACCAGCGCAGCTTTTCGGAAACGCCCGGGCTCATCGACGAGCGAGGCGTCTTTCTCGCCGGCAGCTCATTCTGGGTGCCCGAGCTCGGGGATGACCTCGTGACCTTCGAGCTCGAGGTCCGAGACCTGACGCCGCCGTGGGACGTGGTCAGCCAGGGCGCCCGCACGAGGCACGAGCCGGCTGCCGACGGGACGCGAACGACTGCGTGGAGCTGTGACACGCCCCAGGAGGAGATCTACCTTGTCGCCGGGCCCTGGCACGAGTACTCCGCGGTGGCCGGGAAGGTCGAGCTTCACGCCTTCCTGCGGGAAGACGACGCCGGTCTCGCAGACCGATACCTCAAGGCCACAAAACGCTACCTCGAGCTCTACCAAGGGATGCTCCCTCACTACCCTTACCAGTCGTTCTCCCTGGTCGAGAATTTCTGGGAGACCGGATACGGGATGCCTGGATTCACCCTCCTCGGACCGCGGGTCATCCGGTTTCCATGGATCCTGACCTCGTCCTATCCGCACGAGCTGCTTCACAACTGGTGGGGAAACTCCGCCTATGTCGACTTCGGCTCCGGCAACTGGTGCGAGGGCCTGACGGCGTACATGGCGGACCATCTCTTCGCCGAGCAACGTGGCGAGGGAGTCGCCTACCGGCGGGCCACGCTCAAGAAGTTCTCCGACTTTGTCAGCAAGGGCAAGGATTTCCCACTAGCCGAGTTCCACAACCGGTTCTCCGCCGCTTCCGAAGCGGTCGGCTACGGCAAGAGCCTGATGATCTTCCATATGATCCGCCGGGCCATCGGTGACCGCCAGTTCCTGGCCGCTCTCGCCCGCTTCTACTCCGAGCACCGTTTCACCCGCGCGTCCTTCGCCGACATCGCAGCAGCTCTGTCCGAGGTCAGCGGAAAGGACTGGCGGGGCTTCTTCTCGACCTGGATCTCGCGCACCGGAGCTCCGCAGATCGAGATCGCCTCGGTACGAACCGTCAAGGGTGACGGCTCGGCTCCCTGGTTGGTCGAGGTCGCTCTCCGACAGGCCCAGCCGGAGGAGCCGTTCCCCGTTGACGTGCCCGTCGCCGTCACCATCGACGGCAGAGCGGAGCCGGTTTGGAAAGTCGCGGAGGCCTGCGGCCGGGAGTGCACGGTGACGATCCCGTGCCCAGCAAAGCCCCTGCGCATGGACGTCGACCCGGCGTTTGACATCATGCGCCGTCTTGACCCCCTCGAGGTTCCACCGGCTCTCTCTACCTTGTTCGGGGCCGGCAATCCCCTGTTCGTCCTGCCCGCAGCAGCCCCCGCAGACGAGCTCGACGCGTGGCGACACCTCGCCGCCGACTGGGCACGCCCAGATCAGCCGCGCGTCGCACTCGACAGCGACCTCGAGTCCCTGCCGGCCGGTTCGGTCTGGGTGCTTGGCAGGCGCAATCGATTCTCGGTAATGGTGGCCGGCCGACTCGCCGCACACGGCGTCAGGCTGGGCCCATCGGAGCTCACCGTTGCCGGACAGACGTTAGCCATGGCAAACAGCTCGATCGTACTTGTCGCACGCGGGACGAGCCCCTCCGACGCCGTCGGCCTGGTCACCGCCGCGCCGGTCTCGGCAATCCCTGGTCTGACCCGCAAGCTGCCCCACTACACCCGCTACTCCTACCTCGCCTTCAAGGGCTCCGAGCCGCAGAACACGGCCAAGGGACTATGGCAGCCGTTGGCGTCGCCTCTCGTGAAGAACCTCTCTGACGGTCCCCTGGCCGAGCTGCACTTGCCGAAAAGAGTACCGCTTGCCGAGCTGCCGCCCGAGGTTGACACGGCATCGCTGCAGCATGCGGTCGAAGTGCTGGCCGCACCTGGCTTTGAGGGTCGCGGGTTGGGAAGCGAAGGGCTCGAGCAGGCCACGGAGTGGGTCGAGGGGCAGCTCGCAGGAAGCGGCCTCGCCGCCGCCGGCGACGGCGGATTCCGTCAGAGCTGGAGCTGGACAGGAGGCGCCAAACCGCACCCGATGGTGCTGACCAACCTGCTGGCGCGCCGTCCGGGCACCGATCCGGGGCTCGCCGCTCACCCCGTGCTGGTCACGGCGCACCTCGATCACCTCGGACGCGGCTGGCCCGACGTTCGTACCGGAAACCAAGGCAAGATCCATCCCGGCGCGGATGACAACGCCTCAGGCGTCGCAGCCCTGCTCGAGCTGGCCCGGATGGCCGCGTCCGAGCCGCCGTCGCCGCGTCCGCTGCTGTTCGCGGTCACCACCGGGGAGGAGGCCGGTCTGCTCGGCGCTCGCCACCTGCTGGCCGCGCTCGACCCAGACAAGCTCCCATTTGCCTGCATCAACCTCGACACCGTCGGCCGCCTCAGGGACGGCAAGCTGTACGTACTCGACGCCAGCTCGGCCCGCGAATGGCGCTTCATCTGGATGGGAGTCGGCTACACGATCGGGACGCCGGTGTCCGTGGTCTCCGAACCGCTCGACAGCTCCGACCAGGGAGCATGTCTGGAACGAGGGGTCCCCGCGGTGCAGCTGTTCACGGGTCCGAACGCGGACTACCACCGCCCGTCGGACACCCCAGACAAGATAGACGCTCCCGGCATCGCCACGGTCGTCGAGGCCGCGCACGAGGCGATCGCCTACCTCGCCGGTCGCAGGGAGCCGCTCACCGTAACGATCGCCGGCCGCAAGACGGCGCCGGCCCCGACCGCAGGCGCCACGCGCCGCGTCAGTCTCGGCACGATGCCCGACTTCGCGTTCGCCGGCACCGGCGTGCGCGTGGCTCAAGTACTACCGGGATCTGCAGCGGAAAGGGCCGGGATACGGGCCGGCGACGTGGTCACCGCCTTCGACGGTGCGCCCGTCGCGGACCTCCGGGCCTACTCCAGCGCCCTGAAGGCCCACCAGCCGGGTGATGAAGTCGAGATCACGGTGCAGCGAGACGGCAAGCAGGTCAAACTGACGGCACGCCTCACAGCGCGCTGAGAGGAGTTCACCTTTCCGTCCTCGTGAGGTGGCCAGTAATCCGCTAGAATGCGGGCTGTGGGTCATTACGAACTGGCACCGTTCCTCTGTGTGCTCGCGCTGGCTATGCCCTACCAGGGGCGAAGGAGGTGGTTGCCGCCCCTCGTGGCAGGCGGCGTGGTGGTCGTCGTCACCAATCTCTCCGCCCTCTCGCTATGGCTGCCCGGTCTCCGGGAGAGCCTCCCAGCCTGGGCATTTTCCCGACTCCAGCCAGGTCTCGCGGTAGTCGGCAACACCGTTGCGCTGGCGTTCTTTATCTGGAGCGCGGTGCGTCTTCTCAGCGATCGCGACGCCAATGTCCGGATGGCGGGACGGCTCAAGCGGCGTGGCGACTGGCGCGGCGCCGGGGACCTGTACCTGCGGGCGGGATACCGTCGCCGGGCACTGGCGGCGTTCACCAAGGGACGAGCATGGACCGAAGCGGCTCGGGTCTGCCTCGAGCTGGGCCGCGACCGTGAGGCTGCGGACCTGCTCCGCAAGGCCGGAGGCCGCCACCTACAGGAAGCGGCCCGCCTGTACTCACGCTGTGGAGCGGACGATCAGGCACGCCGCTGCTACCAGGGCCTGGCACGTTGGCTGACCGACAGGGGCAATCTGGGAGAGTCGATTGCGCCCTGGGTCCGGGCAGGCGAGCCAATGCGTGCGGTGCGTGCAGCCCTGGCCGCCCTGTCGGCCGGCCGCATCAATCCCTCGACCGCCGAGTTCGAGGCGGCACGCCGCGCCGCTGATTCAACGCGGAACCACGAGCTCATGGCGCGCCTCGCAGAAGCCGAGGCGAACTGGCGGACCGCCGCTCAGGCGTGGCTTCTCCAAGGCGATGCGGTGCGTGCCGCAGAGAGCTTCGTACGCGGCGGCGACCTCACCGGGGCGGCCCAGGCGCTCGACGACGCGGGGCGATTGAGGGAAGCCGCCCAGCTCAGGTTGCAGCAGCTTGCCCGCCTCCGCGAACGTGATCGGCAGCTGGCGGGAGGCCAGTCGGCCGACGCAAAAGACGCTCGCCTACGGGCGGACGCGATCGCCGAGAAGCTCCTTCCGCGCCTCGAGCAGCTCGGCATGGAGGAGCAGTACCTTCAGGTTCTGATGGACCTCGGCCGCTTCGAGGAGGCGGTCGAGTGGCTGATTCAACGCGATCGTCGAGCGGACGCCGCGGAGCTGGCGGTCCAGGGCCAGCGCTGGGACCTCGCCGGTCCGCTTCTCGAGAAGCTCGGTCGCTGGGGCGAGGCCAGCGACGTCTACGAGCTCGAAGGCAAGCTGGCCGAGGCCGGCCGCTGCGCCGAGCTCGCAGGAGAAGACGAACGCGCGCTGAACATCTTCCGCCGCCTGGGAGACGGCCTCGCTATCGCTCGGTGCCTGGCGCGTATCGGAAGGTTGCAGGAGGCCCTGACCGAGCTCCACCGCGCCGGCCGTCTCCAGGACGCCGCCGCCCTGTTGCGGGAGCACCCGGGCCCCGTCCCGGACATTCCGGATGTGATCCTGGACATGGCAGAGGACCTGCGCTCGAGCGGCCGACTGGACGAGGCGATCGCATGCCTTCAGCGCGCCGTCGTCGGCGTCGCGCTGCAGTCGGGCCGGCTGGAGGCAGCGACGGCCCTCGCCCGTCTCCTTCTGGATGCCGGTGATGTCGCCGAGGCCCAGGCGCACATCAGGCGCATCCTCGAGTCCGATTACGCCTACACTCCCGCCCACGAGCTGCAGCGCCGGATCCAGGAGCTGGTAACAACTCACGGCCCCGCAGCGACGCGGCCGCCGGCGACCAAGCGTGCGGTCGGTCCGGCCATGCCTTCGTTCGAAGACGAACGGTACGAGATCCTGACCGAGCTCGGCCGGGGTGGCATGGGCGTCGTCTATCAGGCTCATGACACGCGGCTCGAACGGATCGTGGCGGTCAAGGTCCTGCGCGCAACGGCCGCTCAGGAAGTCAGCCAGCTGGAGCGTGAGGCCAAGGCGGCGGCAACCCTCAACCACCCGGCCATCGTCACGGTCTACGACTTCGAGCGCGGGCTCGGTGGCTACCTGATCGCCATGGAGTTCGTTCGTGGCGAGTCCATGGATGTCCTCCTGCGAACGAGCCCCGAACGGATCCGCGGCAACCTGCTACCGATTCTGCTGCAGCTCGCGGAGGCTGTAGCCTACGCGCACGACCACCACGTCATCCACCGTGACCTCAAGCCCGGGAACATCCTGTTGACGGCGGACCACCGGGTCAAGATCTTCGATTTCGGAATCGCGGCCCGGCTCGATTCTGACGCGGGGCCATCGGGGGGCATCTGCGGCACGCCGTTCTACATGTCGCCAGAGCAGATCCGAGGCGAGGCACCAACGCCCCAGAGCGACATCTACTCCCTCGGTGCGACGTTCTTCCACCTCGCCACGGGACGTCCCCCGTTCGCCCGCGGCAACGTCATCGAAGCCCACCTGGACACTCCGCCGCCCGTTCCCACCGAGATCAACCCGGAGCTGCCCCCGGCCCTCAGTGATATCCTGCTGCGCTGTCTCAAGAAAGAGCCCGGTGAACGGTACCCTTCAGGGCGCGAGTTGCGCGACGTACTGAAGGGCATCTAGCCCCCGTGAGTGTGAATGATGGGCCCAGAGTGCCTCGAACGGAATGCGCATGCAGCTGAAACAGCTTTGGAACCGCGCCGAGATACGCTTCCTGATCGTTTTCACGCTGATCCTGACGGCTGCCTTCACCGCGGTTGCCCTCAAACCGGTGAACGACGGTGTCGTGCTCCCCTACACGAGCTTCGTCGCACGCGTCTCGGCATCAGTGCTTTCCCTGCTCGGCGAGCAGATCAGCGTTGCCGGCTGCAGGCTCTCCTCTCCTCGGTTCGCTGTGACCATCTATAACGGCTGTAACGGCCTCATCACAACCCTCATCTTCGCGGCCGGGGTCCTCGCCTTTCCAGCGGGGTGGCGGAGCAAGGTCCTCGGGGTGATCGGCGGCAGCCTCGCCATCCAGCTTCTGAACCTCATCCGCATCATCTCGCTGTACTACATCGGAGCCTTCGCGCCTCGGTACTTCAGTGAAGCCCACATCTTCATCTGGCAGACGATCGTGATTCTCGGCGGCGTGGCCCTGTGGCTCGCGTGGGCACGACGTTTCGGCGGCGTCGACGATGCGCAAAGCTGATCGCCTCCGCTCCTTTCTCGTCCGGCTCCCGCTCACCATGATTGTTGGGATGGTGCTGTGGCTCCTGCTGCGGCCGCTGCTGGACCACGCCGTGGCCGGTCTCGCCGAGGTGGTGCTGCGGGCGTTCGAGCACCCGAAGGTCACCCGCCTCCTGGTCGAGGCCCATGTCGTCAGCATCGCCCGTACCGACCTTCTGGCCGGCTCTGCAATACCGTCATTCCCACTCACGCAGGTTCACTTCAACACCATCGTTCTGCTTGCCCTCTTCCTGGCCCTGCCGCGGCCGTTCTCCCGGCGCCAGCTCGAGAGATTGCTCATGGGGTGGATGGTGCTCTTCGTCCTCCAGACGCTCAATCTGATACTGCACGTGAAGATGACCTACGCCACCATGCTGGGCGCATGGAGCACACAGCACTACTCCGACTTCGCCCGCAACTTCTACGGCTTCTGGCAGTACTTCACCGACCTGCCCGGGCGGTTCAGCGCACCGTTCCTCATCTGGCTGGGGTTCAACTGGGACCAGCTCATGAGCCTCGTGCAGTCGCGGGAGGTCGCCGACCGCGCCGGCCAGCGCAACCGTCAGCGACGGCGCAAGTAGCGGTAATCCGGAATCGAGTACTCCTTCATCTTCGCGATCAGGGCACCTCGCGACAGGTTCAGGATCCGCGCCGCCTTGCTCTGGTTCCCCTTGGTGCGGCGCAGCACCCGATCGATGACGATGCGCTCGATGCCCGGAATCACCACCTTGAGATCGTCGACAGCGAGCAGGTCGGCCCCGGAAGCGAAGTCCTCGGCCTCCTCATCGCCGGCCGCCCGGGCAGGCGCCGCGATCGGAACCCGCCCGCGCACCATCTCGCCGTCCGGCGTCGCCGACACCAGCCTCCGCACCTCGGCCACCAGCTCTGCCATCTCACCCGCGAATGGGTGCAGGAGCAACGAGTTCAGGGTGTCCAGCTCGATGCCGCGAACACGCTTCCCCTGCTCCGCCGCCAGCGAGTCGAGAAGTCCCACGATCAGCAACGGCAGGTCCTCTCGTCGCTCGTGAAGAGACGGAACTCGTGTCAGGTGCTTCTGAAACAGGTTGAAAAGCTCGGAGTCGAGCAAGCCCTCGTTCACCAGCGACAGGGCATCCTCGCCGGTTGTGGCCATCCACCGCACCGAGGGACCGTAGCCGCCTTCGATGTCGTAGCGAATTGCAGCGGTCATCTCGCGCTGGAGGGAAGCCGGCAGCCGGTGGATATCTCGGGCCACCATCACCCCACCGCGGGCGCGGCCGACCAGACCGCCTCCGAGCGGATCCCCCGCAGTCGATCCGAACAGCTCACCACGCAGAGCGGTCAGGTCGCCATCGCGTCCCTGAAAGACATGAACCTGGAGCGGCCCGGTCGGGTGGAGAGAACCAATCAGCGCAGCACACGTCATTCGCCCCGATCCCGGAACACCGCACAGCAGCACCGGGTGCGGCGAGCGGGCGGCCAATAGGACTCCGTCTCGTAGCACGCGGATTGCGTGTGAGGTTCCCGGCAGCCGCTGCTCGGCGGTGCGCCGAGCCTCCACCTCCCAAGGGCCGTACAGGCTCCCGGACTGCTCAACCCGCTCCCAGTGGATGGCCAGCATTCGCGCCAGCTCGGCGACGATGAGCTCGTCGTCGTTGATGGCCTCGGGCTGAGTCTCTGCGACCAGGAACGCAGGCGCCTGCAGCGCGCCGTGATCGATCGGATAAATCAACACCTGGCGACCCCCGAGGTGAAGATGAGCAAACCGCCCACCCCGCCCGAGCTCATCGAAGGTCCGTGCGGGCAGCCGCGGCACCTCGCCGCTCCACGCAGAGGCAATCGGCTGGAAACGACCCTGCTCGTCGATCCAGGCCAACATGATCTGGCGGTCCTTGAAGAACGCCTCGAAGAGCCCGCGCAGCGGCGGCAGGAGGTCTGCCTGCACCCCCGACCGGAAGATCTCGACCATCTTTCTCCGTGCCTGTGCGATGCGGCTCGGCTCGCTGTAGAGAACCAGCTCGGCTCGCCCGCGACCTCCGCCAGTCCGCCCAACAGGTGCCGCTTCCAGGGGCGGCGACTCCTGTTCGACCACCTGGTCGGGGGCAGGAGTATCCACCTCGATCTCGTCGCTCTCAAAACCCTTGAAAATGACGACCGCCGTTCCGATGCGGAGCCGGTCTCCGACCCTCAGAACACCACGCGAGCGCCGCTCTCCGTTGAGCACCACAATCTGCCTGCGCTCGACAAGGAACGTGAAGACATCCCCATTCCTCTGGATCACCAGATGCCGAGGCGCCACCCCGGGGGAGCGGATGACGATGTCGTTCTGGCTCGCCGCACCGATCGAGATCGTGTCCTTTCCGATCTGGTACGTCAGATCAGCAGAGCCACTGCGTTCAATCGCCAGAGTTACCATTCTGGAACCTCCCTCACCCTGCAGACTGTGGAGTCTTGAGACGCCCACAGCCTAGAGACGGCTCACCCTAGTCTCCCGTCTCCCGCGGCCTCCAGTGACCACGACCCCCACAAGAACATGAGAGCTCAAATGACATCGGGGTCGGTTCTCATTATCGTCTCCTGCCGCTCGGATGTCAACCTTCAACACAGCTTCCCGGAACTGCCACCAGACAGTGCCGCTTCTGGAAACACCTCTACGGAGCGCTGTGTGGATTAACCATTGAAGACGACGCCACCGATGCGGCGCGCGAGCAGTGCGAGCTCGCCAAGATCGGGCAGCGGCTTGCCCTCTGCATCACCGACAAGGCAGCCGACGACCGAAGCTCCGGCACACAGGGGAAGAATGGCCGTGGACTCCGGTAGAACCGCGAGGCCGAGCACCCGCGCCAGCTGGAGCGCGCCGCCCGACTCGGCATCGAGCCCGATGACCTGCTCGCGCGAGCGGATGACGCGCTCAATCAGGCCAACGCCGCGCGGCAGGATGGCAGAATCGGGGCTGAGCGGATACCCAAACCCAGCCCGGCAACGAACGCAGGTGTCTTCGATCGCCAGCAAGGCGCCCCGCTGGAAAACGCCGGCCGCCACCTGGAGCAGCAGCCCGAGGCCCTGCTCCGGCCCGGTATCCCGGAGCAGCGAATCGACCAACTGCACGACAGCCGCTGACACCTCTCGAGTTTCTGTCCGGGCGGTAATCGCCAGGTGACGGTCAACGACGGTCGTTACCGCACCCTGGAAGCTCTGCCAAGCCTCACCCCCCTCTCCCTGCGGCGGGGGCAGCAGGAAGGAGACACCGGCACGGACCAGCCGGTGAACCCATACGGTATCGCCGAGCGGTCCGATCCAGACAACCGGGACCTGCTGGGCCTCCCGCTCGACAAGCGCAATCCAGTCCTCCTCGTGCCCGGCACGGCTCATGGAGAGGCGGTGATGGATCACCAGAATGTCGAGCCCGTCCGACGCCACCTCTCCCGGTGCTCCGAACAGGTGCAGCTCCCATCCACGCCTGCGCCAGGCGACCTCGAGCGTCCCTCGCCACGGTCTCGGGTCGAGGGTCACCACACCGACCTGTGCGAACAGAAGCTCCTCCGGAGCGTTCGCCTCGAGGTCGGCCAGGAGATCCTCGATCGGGTTGTCCGGAGTGTCCAGCGACAACAGGTGGATCGGTGCTGCGCTGTGCTCATCCTCGATCTGGTCGGCCAACAGGGAGTCCACGTCGAGATCGGAGGCAAAGGACGCAGCGCGCTCACCTCCGGCACGCAGAAGCTCCAGCAGGTCGCCAAGGGTGATTGCCTTTTCGGGCTCCTCGCCGGCCTCTCCCGGCTCGAACCTGAACTCGCCGGCGGTGGCCGCAAAGATCCGCTGCAAGTGCTGCAGCTCCTCGGGCTCCGGCTCCATCACCTTTCCGCGCGCCACACCCAGCCTCAAAGAGCCGACATCGGTGTCGAGATCGAGGACGCCGCTCGGTTGGGTCACCGCGAGCAGCCGGAGAACGGTCTTCGGACCCAGGTCGGAGAGGCTGCCGGAGAGCTTGCGCGCCATCAACCTATCTCCGGGTCCGCGGCCAGACGCACCGCATAGCTGCTCGCTTCTCCGGCCGTGAGAACAAACGCGCGGCGCTCCACGATGCGTCCTCCCCACCTCACCGTCAGGCTCCATCGGCCGGGCAGCAGGTTGTTGAAGCTGGCCTCGGGGTCAAGGGCGGCTCGGCGGCGAGCACCCCCGGGCCCGACGAGCTCCGCGACGACCTCGGTCTGGCGCCTGTTCCCGACGAGCCGGCAGACCAGCTCGGCCCCCCTGTTGGGGCGGAGGGGAAGACCGCCACGATCTGGAAGACCCTCGAAGCCGGCGTCCCACCCGGCCACCACCGTTACCGCAGGGAGGTTGGCTACCGTGCGCGAAAAGGCGAGATGACCCGGCGTCACCACCCACAACCCAAGGGTCGGGTCGCTCGGCACCCACCCAGCACCCGGCAGCCGACACTCGATCCAACGGTGCGGCACCGTGCGGCCGTGTCCGACGAGCAGGCCGCTCACCGTGCGCGCCTGGAAGCCGGCCGTGCGGAGTAGGGCCACCGTCGCGTTGGCGAGGCCGGAGCACCTCGCAACCCTTCGCACCAGTACCGCCTCCGCATCCTGAGGTCCTCTGTCGCTGACATCCAGCCGTATGCCACCCATCACCCACTCCAGGATCCTGGTCGCCACTCGCCAGCTGCTGTCACCCTCGTGCAGCGAACCCGAAAGGTCGCCGGGAAGGTGGAAACCGGCTGGCGCATCGTCCGTGGCAACCCCCCGCGTCCACACTCCCTGTGAGCCGATAGGACCCATCCAGGTTGCCACACGAACACGGACCGAGCCATCGCCCAGCGCAACCACGTTCTGCTGGTAGCCGTTCGCCACTGTTTCCACCGGCAACTGCGGTCCGCGCACCACGTAGGTCGCTTCCTGCGCAACCAACGACGGCGCGGCGAGCAGCAGCAGGAGCGGAAGCAGGCGTTTCATGGACGCAAGGCCCTCGCCTTGAGGAAACCGTCGAGGACACCGTTGACGAAGCGAGCCGAGTCTTCGGCGCCGTACCGTTTGGCAATCTCGATCGCTTCGTCGAGGACCACCGCGGGTGGCGTGTCAAGATCGTACAGGAGCTCGTACATGGCCAGGCGGAGGATGTTCTTGTCGACGGCTGCAAGCCGTTCGAGACGCCAGTGTGCCGTCTGCCGCCGTAGCGCATCGTCGATCTCCTCGAGATGAGTCAGGGTCCCGTCGGCCAGCTGCATCGCGAAACGCTGTGCTGCCTCGGGGGCGCTCTGCCAGTCCTCGAAGCCGTCCTTTATCCGCTCGACGGGCTCACGCGTCAGCTCGTGCTGGTACAGCAGCTGAAGAGCCAGCTCCCGTGCTCGGCGACGCGTGCCCACCTACTCCCCCAGCCCTTGGTAGAGCCGAGCCATCTCGATGGCGGCGATGGCGGCGTCCCAGCCCTTGTTGCCGCGCTTGGTGCCCGCCCGCTCTACCGCCTGCTCCAGCGTGTCGGCCGTGATCACGCCGAACGACAGAGGGACGTCGCTCGACATGCCGATCTGTGCGATCCCCTTTGCCACCTCTGCGGCGATGAGGTCGAAGTGAGGCGTTCCTCCTCGCACCAGCGCACCGAGGCAGATGACGGCGTCAAACTCGCCGCGTCGGGCCAGCCGCCCGGCCAGCATCGGGATCTCCCATGCGCCCGGGACCCGAAAGGTCGTAATGTTCTCTTCGTCCGCGCCATGCCGAAGCAGGCAATCGACAGCGCCTTCCTCAAGGCGTACCGTCAGGGCCTGGTTGAACCTGCTCACGACGAGCGCGAAGCGCAACCCCGAAGCATCCAACATCCCTTCCACGATCTGCACGGCTCGATCTCCTTTCTGGAAGAATTATTGTATCGCTTCGGTGGTTGCGTTGCAGCCCCACCGTAACCTCCATTATCATCCCAGTGCACCATGAAGCCACCAAGCACGCCCCTGGGCAAGTTCGCCATCCTGCTGGGCGGTGCGTCACGGCTCGCCGGGACGGCCCTGGTTCGTATGCTGACGCCGCCGTTCCAGGTTCGCGAGGTCGTTCGTCAGCTCGAGCGCATCGGCGTCGGTTCTGTCAACCTGACCAACGTCACGGCCCTCTTTACCGGCATGGTCCTGGCGTTACAGACCGCGTACACCCTCAGCGCCTTCGGGGCCCGCCTGTTCATCGGCGAGGTCGTCGCCATGTCTCTGGTGCGCGAGCTCGGCCCGGTGCTGACGGCCCTCATGGTTGGAGGGCGCGTGGGGTCCGGCATCACCGCCGAGCTCGGGACCATGGCAGTCACCGAGCAGGTCGACGCGATGCGCTCGATGGCTGCCGACCCGGTTCGCAAGCTCGTCGCACCTCGGGTCTGGGCTACCCTGATCTCGCTGCCCCTTCTCACGATCCTCGCCGACACCATGGGGATTCTGGGGGGACTCCTGATCTCGGTCTTCGAGGAGCACTCGACGGCGACCTTCTACTTCCGCCACGTGTTTCGTCTCATGGACTTCAATGATCTGGGATCGGGCCTCGGCAAAACGGTCTTCTTCGCGTTCCTCATCGCTGTGATCGGCTGCTACAACGGCATCAACGCGCGAGGTGGAGCGGACGGTGTGGGGCGCGCCACAACCAACACCGTGTACGCGGCCGCGATCTGCGTGCTGGTGAGTGACTTCTTCCTCACCAAGCTGTTCCTGAGCTTGTGACATGAGCGAGACCCTCATTGAACTGCGCGCCGTGAGCAAGGCCTTCGGGGAAGCGCAGGTCCTCGACGGCGTCGACCTCGAGGTGGCGCGTGGTGAGACGGTTGCCATCCTCGGTGCGTCCGGCTCCGGGAAGACCGTGACCTTGAAGACCATCAATGGGCTTCTGTCGCCCGACCAGGGATCCGTGGAAGTGCTGGGATTCCCGGTTTCGGAGCTCGAGGAGCGCGCCCTCGTTCCGCTGCGCCAGCGTGTGAGCTACCTGTTCCAATGGGGGGCGCTTTTCGACTCCATGACGGTCGCTGAGAACTTGGCCTTCCCGATTCTCGAGCATCGGCGCCTGTCCCGGGAGGAGGTGCCGAACCGTGTCGCGGAGCTGCTCGCCATGGTCCAACTGGAGGGGATCGAGGCTCTGTACCCTGCGGAGCTCTCCGGGGGCATGCGCAAGCGGGTGGCGCTGGCACGTGCGCTGGCCCTCAATCCCGAGATCATCCTCTATGACGAGCCGACCACCGGCCTCGATCCGGTGACGGCCCGCACCATCGCGCAGCTGATCGTCGGGCTTCACCGGCACCTGGGCGTAACCTCGGTGCTCGTGACTCACGAGATCTCGCTCGTCAACCGCGTCGCCGGACGCGTAGTGTTTCTTCACGAGGGAAGGTTCATCTACTCGGGGCCACCGTCCGACGCGGCCGTGAACGGTCCCGACACGGTTCGAGAGTTTTTTGCAGCTGGAGGCGGAGATGCGTGACGAGACACGTCGGAACCTACGGGTGGGCCTGCTTGTACTGGCTGCTCTAGCGGCGCTGGCAGTGGGCGTTTTCACGATCGGCGAACGCCAACAACTGTTTGTCCTCCACACCCGCTACTACACCACCTTCCGCGATGTGCTCGGGCTCCAGCCAGGTGCGCCGGTAGACCTCGAGGGCGTCACGGTCGGCTTCGTCGACCGGATCGAGCTGCCAACCAATATCGAGGAACGCCGAATCTCCGTCTGGTTCTCGGTCGACGCCCGCTACACGGCCCGCATCCGGAAGGACACGGTGGCATCGATCAAGACCGTCGGCCTCCTCGGCGACAGGTACCTCAAGCTCACGGGCGGTACTCCGAGCTCCCCGCGAGTCCTGGAAGGCGGACTGGTCCGCGGATTGGACCCGCCCGAGCTCGAGCACCTCGTCGCCGGCGGCGCCGACCTCATGGAGAACCTGCTTGCGATCTCGTCGAGCCTGAAGGTCATCCTCAAGCGTGTGGAGGCTGGCGAGGGGGTTCTGGGGCAGATCACCATGGGCCCCACCGAAGGCAAGCCGATTGGAACGACCCTGACGGCGAGCGCCGCCAGCCTGCAGCGGATCCTGAGCCGGATCGAGCAAGGCCACGGCGTGGTCGGTCGCATGGTGGCCGATGACGGCCTGGCACAGCGCCTGTTCGACGACCTCACGGCGGCAACCGGGGCGGCCCGCGAGGTGACGACAGGTCTCGCACAGGACATGGCCGCGCACGACTCGGCGTACGCGGTGCTGTTGCGCGACCCGAAAACCGCCGGCCAGCTGCGCGAGTCTCTGGCCGCCATCCACCAGGCCTCTCAAGCGCTGGCCGCAGCCAGCGAGGAGCTCGCTACCGGCCAGGGCACGCTCCCCCGCTTGCTACGCGACCGAAAGTTCGCCGGCGACTTTCTCGGCGATCTCGAGGGGCTGACAAAGAACCTGCGATCGGTGGCCGACAAGCTGAACAGCGGCGACGGTACTGCCGGTGCCTTCATCAACGACCCGCAAATGTACAAGGACATGGAAAACGTCGTCCGCGGGGTCAAGTCCTCCAAGATCGTCTCCTGGTTCATCCGCAACCGGCGCAGAAAGGGCGAGAAGATCGCCGCCCAGGAGGCCGCGCACGCCGCCGCGCAGGCTCAGTAGAGCAGCATCGCCTCGGTCGTGAGGCCCGGTCCGAAGGCGACCGCACCCCAGGGACGCGGTGCATCTTCTCGCCGCAGGCGGTCGAGAACAAAAAGGATGGTTGGTGACGACATGTTGCCGTGCTGGGCGAGTACCGACCGCGAGGCCTCCAGAGCTGCAGGGACAAGGCCCAGCGCCTGACCGACCGCGGTGACGATGCGGGATCCGCCGGGGTGGATCGCCCACGAACGGATGCCTTCCAGAGTTTGACCGTTGGCTTCCAACCATGGGGCAACCTGCTCACGGAGGCTTTCCCGGATACGAAGAGGAACCTCGGCCGAAAGCGTCATCTCAAAACCCCGATCACCGATCCGCCAGGTCATTGCGTCCTCGGTGCCCGGAGCCAGCCACGACCCGTGGGCGGCGAGCCGCAATGCCCCCGCCACCGCTTGCTCAGGCCCGATCACGGCGGCCGCGGCGCCATCAGCAAAGAGGGCGTTGGCCACGACTTGCTCGGGCTCCCATCCATACTGAAAGTGGAGGCTGCACAGCTCGACGGCGACCATCAACACCCGCGCGTCGGCGTCAGTCGCAGCCAGTGCGCCCGCCGTGCGAAGCCCGACAAAGGCGCCGTGGCAACCCATGAAACCGACCTGAACCCGCGCCGTGGAGGACGGCAGCCCGAGCTTACGAACCAGCCAGACGTCGAGCCCAGGGGCCACGAACCCAGTACAGGTCACCACCACCAGGTGCGAGATCCGTTCCGACTGTACGTCGGCGTCGGTCAACGCCGCGCTCGCTGCCGCCAGGGCGAGGGCGGGAGCTTCACGCTCGTAAACCTCCATACGTGCACGCGTTCCCGGCCCACGGTCCCCATCGTCCGACGGCAGCGGGAAGAGAGGCCCCGGGGCCGGTGCGTCCGGCGTCCCACCAAGGACGACGCTGCCCCTTCTCTCGACCCCGGTGCGCCGGTACAGCACTTTCAGGAGCCGTTGCTGATCGGACCCCCCGGGTGCGTAGGCGGCGGCGAGCTCCGCTGCCCTTTGCTGGCTCACAGAACCTCTGGGAGTCGCAGTACCGATACCGAGCAGGGCCGCACTCACGAGCCGATCTCCGCTCTCGCAAGACGGCGCACGAGAGCCTCCGTGACCTGCGGAATGAGGTCGGTCACCGACAGGACCGCAGTTGCCGCCCAGGGGTGCCTGACAATCCGGGCGACCCGCCGACAACGGCGGTGGCGGGCGGCGAACCGACGTCGGTGCTCCGCCGTCCAGCCAGCGGCGATCGCCGGTCCCCAACGGGTCATCGCCTCGGCGGCGCGGGGCGCCGCTATCAGCGCCGACTCGATCGCCCAAGTCATTCCCTCGCCGGTGAACGGTTCGGCGTACCCAGCGGCGTCGCCAACCAGCATCACCCGCTCTGCCGCCGCCCGGCCCACAGCCCTGGTCAGCCGCGGTGTCGCCTTCCAGGTTGTGTTGGCAAGGCCGCGCGGCAAGGGCCGGCCACTGGCCGCCAGGATCCGCGTCACTGCTCCGCCGACGCCGCCCCCCGTTCTCACGAGGTACGGGTCGAGGGCCGCTGCGACCACCAAGCCACCGCCCTCCACCGCAACTTGACCCACGTAACCGCCGCGGCCGCACGTCATTCGGATGATCCCGGTGCCGGGCGTCGCGTCTTGGTCCTCGAGCACCGCGCCGGCCCCCAGCCTGGAGCCACGAGCCACCCGTGGCCGCAGGGCCGCTTCCGAGCCCAGCGAACCCCCACCCAGACCTGATGCCGCAATGACCAGAGAAGCCATGACCGAACGTCGTCCGCCGCCGCCAGAAAGCCGGACCTCGCGACGGTTGCCGATCACCGGCCCCAGCTCGGCACGGACCCCTTCGACCAGGTGCACGCCTTCAGCAACGGCCGCCGCGGCAAGCTCCCCGTCGAGATGGCTGCGGCGCACCGCGACGCCGCCAGGCAGTGGCAGGTCCCAGAGGCGACCGCCGACGGCTAGCTCGAGGCGCTCGAGACGCGGAGCAGCGGCCAAGCAGGTCAACTGGCCCAGGCCAGCGGCCCTCAGCGAAGAGAGTGCGGCCTCGCTCAGACATCCGCCGCAGACCTTGAAGCGCGGAACATGCTCTCGCTCGGCCAGCAGAACCGCGAAGCCACGCCCAGCCAATGCGTGAGCGACTACGCAGCCCGCCACTCCGGCGCCGATCACGACCGCGTCCCAGTCCTTCCCGGCAACGCCAGCCCGCCACATCAACGCCACCAGGTCAGGGTGAAGCGTTGCGGCCAGCACCTCTGCACGTCAACACCGTTCAGCCCGGCATCTCTCGCGAGTCGCACGACCTCGTGTGGCGTGAACGCCGCTCGCGCCGACAGCACGGCGTCTGTGTGGACCACCGGAGACCTCGTCAGCAATTGGCTGGCCAGCGCGGCCAGCGCCAGGCCGGCCGGCGATCGTCTGAGGTCACAAAGGACTACCGCACGCCGAGCCGCTCGCGCGAGACGGGCAAGCACTTCCCGCGCGGAGTCACGCGACAGGTGGTGGAGAAACAGGGAACACGTCACCACGTCGTACCGACCGTGAAGATCCTCGCACACGACGTCATGAACGAACGCGTCAAGATCGATGCCGACCGACTTCCCTCGCCGCCGAGCCCAGCCGACTGCCCGGCAGCTACGGTCACAGGCGGCAACCTCGAGATCGATCCCTGCGCGGCGAGCCCACAAGGCCAAAGCCACCGGCACGTCCCCCGCCCCGGTCGCCACGTCGAGAATGGTCAATGGCTGCGATGCGACCCCGGCAAGCCGGAGCAATGCCTTCCGGTACGGTCGTGAGGCGGCGCTCCACCAGTTCAAGCGCGCCAGGCCGGCAAGTGCTTTTCGATGGGCCTCCTCTCCGAGCTCGGCCTGGTCCATGAGCTCGGGACGGACAACGCGCGTCGACAACGAAGGCGAGAGGGCAGTCATCACCGGACCTCGCCCTCAACAACGCCCTGTCTCACGCCATCTGTTCCCACCACCTCCCACGACTCCAGGCTCGGGGCTCACGACGAAGCGACTCGGCAACGACGAACCATAGGAACACGGAGGGCACAGAGGGACACAGACAAGAGATCACACGAACAAGTGAACCTCCTCCCCTTGGGCTCTCGTTCTTGCTCTGTGCTTTGTCTGTAGTCTCGATGCCTCTGTATTGGTCGTCCGTGTTCTCAGGGAGCGCAGGTCCGTGGTACGGTCGGCCCTGTGATCTGCGCATTGGAAGGAGAATCAGCATGTGTGACAACGAGCTGCTCATGAAAGCATGCCGGCCGCTGCCGGCGGGGACACCACCACTGGCGGGCCACGATCTCGAGCACCTGCTCGGCCACGCCGAGGGCTGGGAGATCGTCGAGAGCCAGCTCGAGAAGACGGTCCAGTTCGAGAACCACTACCAGACCCTCGCCTTCGTGAACGCAGTCGCGTGGATCTCACACCGTGAGGACCACCACCCGGAGATGGTCGTCGGCTACAACACGTGTACGGTTCGGTATGCAACCCACTCTATAGGCGGTCTTTCGGAGAACGACTTCATCTGCGCCGCCAAGGTCAATGCCCTGATCGGCGACTGAACCGCCCTGCGGGCTTCAGCCGGCCGTTACGCGAACGTCACGGCGGCACTGGCCACATCTTCGCTTTCGTTACCGATTCGTAATCCTTTGGAGATCGGAATCACTCGCGATTAAACCTAATTGTATGTAACTCATATCCTTATCTCAATACTACAGTCTCATCTGCTGGCATAGGACTTGCTGCTACTCCTGTACGGAGAGAGGCTCCCGTGTCCTCGGAATCGCCGGGCCGGGGCCGCAACAACTCACAGGAGGAGGTCATCCTATGCGTCAGCGAGAGAGCACGAGGAAACGCCTGGGGATCTTGAGCCTGGTGGTTGTGGCGGCAGTTGCCGTCGCGCTGCTGTGGCCGGCAACCGCGAGCGCCAAGATCACCCTCAAGGAGAAGATCGGCGACAAGGAGATCAAGCTGCAACTCTACGGGTTTTCCCAGTTCGAGATGCGGGGCGGCGACGGCCAGTCGGCCCAGGGCGGCCTGTTCTTCAAGGCGCAGCGGATCCGCGTCGGCTTCAACTACTACCACGGCCCGATCGCCGGCAAGCTGTTCCTGGACTTCAACCAGTCTCACACCGACGACTCCGGTGGCCTGCCGAAGATGATCAAGGACGCCTTCATGGCCTACAAGTGGTCCAACTCGGCGTTCATCCGGCTCGGCATGATCAAGACCCCGCTCGGCATGTCGTTCACCGTGCCCGGCTGGAACCTCGACAACGCCGAGCGCAACGCACTCGACAAGGGCATGGTCCTCGAGCGCGACTTCGGCCTCATGCTCTCCGGCCGGCTGATCGGCCAGCCCAAGGACAAGGCCATGAAGTGCGACGGCACCGAGATGGGCGCCGAGCGTCAGGGCTACGGCTGGGGCTACGACATCGGCGTCTTCAACCCGGCCGGCCGCAGCTCCGCCGTCAAGTGGGACAAGAGCATCCTCGGGGACGCCCTCGCCTACGTCGGCCGCATTCACTACGATCACGGCCCCGCCCTTCACATCGAAGCGGCGTACGGTATCTCGGAGCAGGCCGGCGGCCCCAACACCGAGGACTATTCGGTGTATGACATCGGCATCGCCTCAGAGTTCGACAAGTGGGAGCTCAAGGCCGAGTACATCAACGGCCACAACATCCTCGGCATCAGGGACCAGGACCAGAACACGATTTCGTTGACCGCCGGCTACATGGTGGCCGACAACGTGCAAGCACTCATCAAGCACCAGCAGTCCTCGGCCGACTCGCCCAGCAAGGGCACGTCGGACCTCGGCAACACCTACCTCGGCATCAACTACTACCTGTCCCCAATCAAGTACAAGGCACGTGATCTCCAGCGCCAGAAGATCGTCATCAACTACATTCTCGCGAGCGGCGACACCGACAACTGGACCGGCAAATGGGGCTACCTGGACGACGGCTGGATCGTCCAGTGGCAGTACAAGTTCTGACGCGACCTCCACGAATTGCTGAACCATGGCGGCCCCGGCACCAACCGGGGCCGCCTTCCTTCTTCCGGCGCAGCTGAGATTCGGCGCGAGAGATGTAGGTTCGGGCGGCTGCAGCCGGAATCCGAGTTACACTCACCTCTGGGAGGCAACATGGGCAGAATCCGCCTCAGTCTCACGGTGATACTCACGGTCGGCGCATTGGTCTCGGCGCCCGCTTACGGCCAGAGCATCGCCAGCCACCGCTGGGCCGTCAACGTCAACGGCGCCACGGGACGCCTCGAGCTCTCGGTGGGCGCCGGCGGGACCCTCACGGGAACCGCCCTGGGTCGGTCGATTACGGGTCGGCTGGTCGGTCGTCATCTGGTGCTCAGCTGTCAGACCGAGCGCGGCGTTGAGCTCTGGGACGGATGGGTGTCCTCACCCTCCGGCAACGAAAGCGAGGCTTCCCTGATCGCGGGAACCGTGACCAGGCCAGGCGAGCCCTACCCGCTTCCCTGGTTCGCCACCACCGTGTCCGCGGACCAGGCTCCTCGACCCGCTGCCTCGCCGCCGCCGGCCGAGCCCCGTCCGTTGACGCAGCCTCCACTGATCCCCTCCACCGCTCTGCCGCCGCCGTCGACAACCGCCGCCCCGACCGGCGCAACTCCGCAGCCAGCCACAAGCGGCCCGATCCTCGCCGGCACATGGCGAACGCCCGATGGCCCCCTCGAGATCCGTCAGGACGGCGCCAGGATCACCATCATCCTTCCCGACCGAGAGGTCCCCGGCCGCGTCGTCGGGCCGGAGACGGTGATTGCGGGCTTCGCTCCGGGCTGCTGCAAAGGGACGCTCAAGCAGGGCTTTCGCGCCATCACCTGGAGCAACGGCATCACCTGGTACAGGTGAGATCACCCAGCGCCGGCTACTCTCGCAGGTACTCGATGAGCTGCTCGCGGTCCGAGGACGTCATGGTCCGAAGACGGACCGCATACTGGGTCACCAGTGATTGACTGGTGCCGGCGGACGGCAAAAGGGTCTCGAACACCTTCTCCGCTGCCCTGCGAATCGAAATCCCGTGGCCGGGAGTTGCTTCGTGGACGATCTCGGCAACCCTTTCGACGACCTCGCCCAACTGCCTGGCCTCGTCTGCCGTCTTGATGGAGAGGACCCTCTTGCCGACCAGGTCGATGCCGTCCTCGTTCTTGAACCTGACCTTGTGGTCCTCCAGACCCCTGAGCACTTCCACGCCGTACTCCCGGGCCGGCTCGACGCCGCCGAGGGGCTTGATCGCCCCTTCGAGATAGCTGTCGGTCGCGGTGTTGATCAGATTCATGGCCTCGTCATAGGTCACCGCGACAAACTCGATCTTCTCGACGCTCTCACTGGCCAATAGGTCCACGATCTGCTCACGTGCCTTCATGTACGCGGCATCATGAGGCACCGCGGCACCGCTCGCCTGAGGCGACTGTGCGGCCGCGAGGCCGCAGGTCATGACGAGCACCATTCCAACCGCCATGCGCCGGGTACCGAGCAGCCTGCCGCACCGTCCTCTGGTCTTCATGTAATCCTCCGGTTCTTGGAACATCTTACGTCACGCCCAGGCCACGCCGCACGCGGCACGGGACCGCGGCAGCCGGATCGCACAAAAAAGATTGCCGCGCACTAAGCGCGGCATACTCCCGAATGGGAGAATCGGGAGAGGAGTGGGATGAAGCGGAACCCGGAAAGGGACCCGGGTCCCGCTGGGGGGGGCTAATCTCGATCCTCCAGCTTCTTGTCGACGGCAACGTTCCACTGCGGGGGAAGCGCTGCCGTGTCCGGCGCAACCTCTCGTTCACCTCCTCGCGACGCCCGCCCGCCTCGCAGACGTGGCCGGCACCGCCATGCAAACCCTCGGCTCGTCCAGGGAATCCAGCAAGGGGCATGCCAATCCGTTCATCCTTCATCGGATCGACAACTTCCTGTAAGACTTGATGATACGACACGGTCCAGCGACAGTTCGTGGCCCATGGCGTAACCTCCGGGTAACGGGGT
>JAJDNH010000019.1 GCA_022340775.1 Acidobacteriota bacterium | reverse complement strand
CGTTCACGAGGCGTTGGCGCTGGCGAGAAACGTCAAGGGGGGCAATCTCGGCCTTTGGCGATCAGAGTATTGGCCTCAGGATTGAGAGAGGCGGCTCGAGCGGTTTCCGGCGGTTGCCATGAAGGCGCTGATTCCTTTCCGTGGCTCTGCGACCGCCGGAGATGGCGAGACGGCTGGGTGCTCCGGCACCCAGACGGCCGCCGGGGCTTCGGAGAACCGCCCCCCAAAGCCTCAGTTCGTCGAGTCGGTCTGCGGGCCGCTGGGCGTGCGCGGTGCGGGTGGTTCCTGGATCGGGCCGAACGTCTGCTCGTACATCTGCAGGTTGTGAGTCAGGGCGCGGAGCAGCTGGCGTGCCTGAAAAGGGGTCATCATGAGACGGGCGACGATCGGAATGTCCTGACGCCCGGGCAGGGTGCGGCCGAAGTCGAGCACGACCTCGGAGTAGTTGTGGGCGATGCTGACGAAGTTCGAGTACTGGCCCATTGCAACGTCGGCGGGCACGCTGAGCTTGGGCGGCTGCGGCGGCTTGGAAGGTTGGTCCGTCATGACTGCCTCCGGCGCCATTGTAGCGGTCGCAACTGTGGACAGACACTCTGCACGGTGTGGGACAATACCGCACGAACGGGGAGGTTCCACGATGAGGAAGCTGGTAGCGGTATCGCTGATGTTCGCGGCGGCGGTGGCCGCAGCGGCGGTGGCGCAGGAGGCGACCGATCCGTACGCCGCCGTCGATGCTGCCTGGCTGCACAGGAGCGACGGTCAGAAGGATGGGTGGGCCGACCCGGCCGTCGCCAAGCGTATCGACGACACGGCGCGGGCGGCGCTCAAGGCACACCCGGGAGAGCTCGAAGCGGCGTGGCGGGCGCTGCGGGCTGCCTACTTCGTGGGCGAGATGTCCGCGACGACGCGGGACGACAAGCAGGCTGCCTTCGCACAGGTCAAGCCGCTGTACGACAGGTTCTGGCCGGTGCTCGTCCGTCACGTCGAGCAGGCCACCGGCGAGCGCTTCAAGCACCTCGATCCGGCGCAGCAGGCCCGTGCGCTCGCCGACATGCCGGGCGCCAAGGAGTTCGTCTTCTGGTCAGCGGCGTGCTGGGGAAAGTGGGGCCTGGCCTACGGCAAGTGGAAGGCGGCGAGGCAGGGTGTGGCGCGCAAGGTGAGGGATTTGGCCGAGATCGTGGTCGCGATGGACGAGAGCTTCGAGTTCGCCGGTGGCCACCGCATTCTGGGACGCCTGCATGAGGTGTCGCCGCGGATCCCGTTCATTACCGGCTTCATCAAGCGCTCGTTGGCGCTGGAGAACCTGAAGCGGGCGGTCGAGATTGCTCCCCAATACGGCCAGAATCAGCTGTTTCTGGCCGAAGCCGAGCATGATCTGGGGACCAAGGCGGAGCAGGAGAACGCTCCGCAGCGCTTGAAGAAGCTGATCGAGAGCGCACCTCTGCCCGGCTACGAGATCGAGGGAGCTTCGACCCGTCGCGAGGCGCGCGAGCTGCTCGCGTCGTGGGAAGGCAAGTAAGCGCTTCCCGGTTTCACAATCACGGCGTGCGGGGGCTGTGGGCGGCTGATGCGCGCCGGAGGGAGTGAGACCGGCATGAACACACCGGAGCTGCAGCAGCAAACGCTCGAGCTGATCGAGCGGGTCGTGGGTCGGGTGGAGCAGCGTGCGACCCCCCTGTTCCACTCGTCGGCTGACCCGCTGCCACAGAAGCGCGAGGTCATCTCCATTCTCCGTCACTGTCAGGAGATCCTCTTCCCCGGCTACTTCGGGGAGCAGGAGCTGTACAAGGGGAACCTGCGCTACCACCTGGGCGACCAGCTCTACATCCTCGCGCGGCGGTTGCGGCGCGAGGTCGTGAAGGCTTTTCTGATGCCCGGGGACGCGACCATGGCCGTCGACGACGCGCGGGCCAGCGCAAGCGAGGTGGTGTTCCGGTTTCTCGGCGGCCTGCCGGACGTCATGGAGCTGGTCGGCGGCGATGTGCAGGCTGCCTACGACGGTGATCCTGCCGCGACGCGGTTCGAAGAGATCATCATGGCGTACCCCGGCTTCAAGGCGGTCTACACTTACCGCCTTGCCCACCTCCTGTGTCAGCTGGGAGTGCCGTTGATCCCCCGCATCATGACCGAGTTCGCGCACAACGAGACCGGCGTCGACATCCATCCAGGCGCGCGCATCGGCCGTGACTTCTTCATCGACCACGGGACCGGTGTCGTCGTCGGTGAGACCACCGAGATCGGGAACCGGGTGAAGCTCTATCAGGGCGTCACGCTCGGCGCGCTGTCGTTCCCGAAAGATGAGCGCGGGCGCCTGGTCCGCGGCGCGAAGCGCCATCCGACGCTCGAGGACGACGTCGTCGTCTATGCACAGGCGACGATTCTCGGTGGCGACACGGTCATCGGCCGTGGATCGGTGATCGGCGGCAACGTGTGGCTGACCTCGTCGGTCCCACCGCACACCAAGGTCGTCCTGTCCTCGTCGCAGCTCGCCTACGAGGTGTCGACCACGACTTCGTAGGGCTAGCGGGGTTCGTGCTGGGGGCGCTGGGGAGAAGGTGGCGTGGTCCTGTCCCGCGCCGGATCCTGTGGTAGATTACCGGCCGTGCGACGCTACCGGAACCTCCTGCCGATGGGACTGCTCCTGGGCGCCTGCTGCCTTGCCTCGGCGGTGCTCGCGGGCGGCCGTACTCCGACGCCAACACCGGACATCGAGCAGCTGAGCGGGGGCGAGAAGGTCCACGCGCTGATCGATCGCGTGGTGGCGGTGCAGCGTTCGCTGACCTCCCTCAGCGCCCGCTTCCGTCAAACCAAGCGGCTGAGCGCGCTGAAGGAGCCGGTGGTGTCCACCGGGACCCTGCGCTTCCGGGCGCCCGACGAGGTGCGCTGGGACTATCAGACCCCTGAAAAAATGATCGTCCTGTTCGCCCACGGGGTGCTCACGACCTACGAGGTGTCGCGGGGGCGCGCCGATCGCGTACATGTTCCGATGCGCCAACGGCGGTTCATTCGAGTGCTGACCGGAACCCAGCCTCTGGATCAGCTGATGACGCACTTCACGATCACGCTCCGCGATCCCGGGGGCGACCTCCCGTTCACGATCCTGCTGGATCCGACTCACCGGGCGACGCGCCACAGGGTCCGACAGGTCGAGCTCGAGATCGATCGCAAGATCCTGCTCCCGATCGACATCAAGTACGTGGCTGCCAACGGCGACAGCACACGCTACGAGTTCTCGGATGTCGTGATCGATCCAAAGCTCGGCCCTGAGGTCTTCTCGTTGCAGATGGGCAAGGACGTCAGGGTGCGCACGATCGACGCCGGGTCCCAGCAGGTCCCATGACGGTCTCGTTTACGACGACACACCGGGATGCGGCGACCGCCGCACGGGCGGGGGAGCTGTCGACGCCGCACGGGGTGGTGCGAACTCCTGCTTTCATGCCGGTGGGAACCGGCGGCACCGTCAAGGGGATCGCGGCCTGGGAGCTCGAGCGCCTGGCTCCGGAGATCGTGCTGGCCAACACCTACCACCTGCTGCTGCGGCCCGGTGTCGAGCGGGTAGAGCGTCTCGGCGGCCTCCACCGATTGCTGGCGTGGAACGGACCGGTCTTGACCGACTCGGGCGGGTACCAGGTGTTCTCCCTGGGTGCGCGACGGCGGATCGACGATGACGGCGTCACCTTCCAGTCACACATTGACGGCAGCCACCACCGCCTCACGCCGGAGTCGGTCGTCGACGTGCAGTCGCGGTTCGGCGTCGACGTGGCCATGGTGCTCGACGAGTGCCTGTCGTTTCCGGCAGAGAGCGGTCACGCACGGGCTTCCATGCTCCGGTCGGTGTGCTGGGCCGAGCGGGGACTGCAGCGGGCTGAGTGCCTGCGAGCGTCCGACGAGCCCTGGCCGGGGGGCCTGTTCGCGATCCAGCAGGGGGCCCTCGACGGGCAGCTACGCGCCGAGTGCAGCGCCAGGCTGTGCGACAAGCCGTTCGACGGCTTCGCCGTGGGCGGCCTCGCCGTGGGCGAGCCGCGGGAGCAGCTCTACGATGCAGTGACGGAGTTCACGCCGATGCTGCCGGACGACCGGCCCCGCTACCTGATGGGGGTGGGTTACCCCGAGGACATCCTGCACGCCGTGGCGTGCGGCGTCGATCTCTTCGACTGCGTTCTGCCGACGCGCTCGGCCAGGACCGGCAAGGTGTTCACCTCGTGCGGCGAGCTGGTCATCAAGAATGCGAGGTTTGCCGATGACACCGAGCCCCTCGATCCGGCCTGCGATTGCCCGACCTGCCTGCGCTACTCTCGCGGTGCGCTCCGCCATCTCTTCATGTCGCGCGAGGCGACGTCAGTGGTCCTGCTGACGGTTCACAACCTCGCCTACTTCTTGAGCTTGATGCGGACGGCTCGGGAAGCTATCATGGCGAGCCGCTACACCCGGTTCCGGGCGCACGTGGAGAGCGCCCGGGCAGACGGTGAAGGGATCCCGGCCGTCGCCGGGGAAGGAGACCCGACATGACACAGGCCGCCCAGGGCGCCAGCCCGCTGATGACGTTCCTGCCGATCCTGGCCATCTTTGCGGTGTTCTACTTCCTTCTCATCATGCCCGCACGCAAGCAGCAGAAGAAGAAGGAGGCAATGATCGCCGCTCTCAAGAAGGGCGACCGGGTGATCACGTCCGGGGGAGTTCACGGGACGATCGCCGGCGTAGAGGACCAGACTCTGCTGGTCAAGATCGCCGAGAACGTCAAGATCCGCGTTTCCAAGTCTGCCGTTGCCGGCAAGGTCGGCACGGGAGAGACATCCGAGTAACGGTTCGGAGGACCGAGTGGACAAGAAGATGCTGTGGCGTATTGGTTTGATTATCGCGGTTGTCGCGATCTCGCTGGTTTCCCTCTATCCGCCGGGCAAGAGGATTCATCTCGGCCTTGATCTCAGGGGTGGCATCCACCTGGTGCTGCGGGTCAACACCGGCGACGCGGTGAAGGCGGAGCTGAATGACGCCTCGCAGCGGCTGGTGAGCCAGGCCAAGCAGAAGGGCATCGAGCTCGGAAAGATACAGGTCGACCCGGCAAACCAGCTGTTCAAGGTCCAGGTTCCTTCGGGGCTCGAAGGTGGCGCGCTCAGCGAGGTGGCGGCCTCGTACCTGCCCGAGTACAAGCTGACGACCGGCGGCCAGGAGTGGACCTTCGCGCTGCCGGCGAACGTCGCCCGCAACGTGCGGGACCTGGCGGTGAAACAAGCGGTGGAGACGATCCGCAACCGCGTCGATCAGTTCGGCGTGTCGGAGCCGGTCATCCAGCGGCAGGGGATCGAGGGCCAGAGGATCCTGGTTCAGCTGCCGGGGGTGGATGACCCGGAGCGCGTCAAGGAGATCATCAAGAGCACGGCCTTTCTCGAGCTCAAGGAGGTCATGGCGGGGCCGGCCCAGGATCGCCAGTCCCTGCTCGCCAAGTACAACGGCACGGTGCCGGACGACGCCGAGGTCCTGACCGGTGACCGCAAGGACATGGACGGCCGGACGGTGGGCAAGGAGTACTACCTGGTCCGCAAGGCGGCAATCGTGTCCGGCCGCGAGCTGCGCTCGGCGCGCCGCAGCCAGGACGAGTACGGGCAGCCGGCGGTAAGCTTCTCGCTGATTCCGGCGGCGGCCTCGAAGTTCGGGGAGTACACCGGCTCGCACATCGGCACCAACATGGCGATCGTTCTCGACAACAAGGTCATGTCGGCACCGCAGATCCACGGCCGCATCACCGACTCGGGCATCATCACTGGGAGCTTCACGGTGAAGCAGGCAGAGGACCTCGCGCTGAACCTGCGGGCGGGCGCCTTGCCCGCGTCCATCACCTACCTGGAGGAGCGGACGGTAGGCCCCTCGCTCGGCCACGACTCGGTGGTGCGCGGCGTTCGGGCTGCAATCGTGGGTCTCATCGCGGTGATGCTCTTCATGATGATCTACTACAAGTGGTCGGGGCTCAACGCCAACATCGCCCTGCTCCTGAACCTGATCATCCTGCTCGGTGCGATGGCCTACTTCGGCGCCACGCTGACGCTGCCGGGCATCGCCGGCGTCATCCTCACCATCGGCATGGCTGTCGACGCCAACGTTCTCATTTTCGAGCGGATCCGGGAGGAAATGGATGTCGGCAAGACCGTGCGCTCCTCGATCGACGCCGGGTTCGGGCGAGCCTTCGGCACCATCCTGGACGCCAACCTGACCACGCTGATCGCAGCTCTCTTCCTGTTCCAGTTCGGTACCGGGCCGGTCAAGGGCTTCGCGGTCACGCTGAGCATCGGCATCATCGCCAGCATGTTCACGGCCGTGTTCGTGTCCCGAACCCTGTACATGATCGTCCTCGCCGGCAAGGACCGGGTCGAGTCGCTGAGCATCTGAGCCGGGGGAACCATGCGCTTCATCAAAGAAACCAAGATTCCTTTCCTGTCCTACCGCTGGTACGCCATCGGCGGCTCCTGCCTCTTGATCCTCGCCGGCCTCGGGTTGATGTTCCTGGGCCCAGGGCTCAACCTGGGCATTGACTTTGCGGGCGGCACGCAGGTTACCCTCAAGTTCCATCAGGCTCCGGACCTCAAGCGCCTCCGGCACACGCTCGAAGGCCTCAACGTGGGCGCCCCCGTGATCCAGCGCTTCGACGAGCCGGAGAAGCACGAGATCCTGATCCGAGTCGAGAACCCGGAGGGCAAAGAGGGCGACTTCACGAAGCCGATCCTCGACCTGCTGAACAAGGAGTTCAACGGTGATCTCGGCGACAAGTTCGACCTCAACACGCAGGGAAGAAAAGAGCTGACCGACCTCCTTGTCGCGGCC
>JAJDNH010000110.1 GCA_022340775.1 Acidobacteriota bacterium | reverse complement strand
AAAGCAAGCTCGGTGGAGACGGGAGCAGCCCCGTGGGGTCACCGATGCCTGGAGAGGTCGTACCCCCGACGCTGCCGTCACGCCCAGTGAGCGGAACCCGGCCGGGGCCGGCAGCCGGCCATCATCTCGTGGAGCTTTCTCTGGCCGCACTGGGTGTCGTGTTCGGGGACATCGGGACCAGCCCGTTGTACGCCATCCGCGAGGCGTTTCACGGTGAGTATGCCATCGCCGTGACTCGGGCCAACGTGCTCGGCGTGTTATCGCTGATTCTCTGGTCCCTCATCTGCGTTGTCACGATCAAGTACCTGCTGTTCATCCTCAACGCCGACAACAGCGGCGAAGGCGGCGTCATCGCCCTGACGGCGCTACTCTCTCCCTACAAGAAGCGCGGCCGCAGCGCCGGCTGGGTCTTGGTGCCTATCGGCCTTTTTGCAGCGGCTCTGCTCTATGGCGACGGCATGATCACGCCCGCGATCTCCGTGATGAGCGCCATAGAAGGGGTCCGCGTCATCACGCCAGCTTTCCAGCCCTTTGTGGTGCCAATCACTGCCGCGATCCTGATTGGTCTGTTCATTATTCAGAAGCACGGAACGGCCCGGGTCGGTTCGATGTTCGGGCCAGTCATTCTCCTCTGGCTGGTCACCCTCGGTTCTCTGGGTGCGATCTCGATTGCTCATAACTCCGAGATCCTGGCCGCGGTATCACCTCTTCACGGCATCGACTTCCTGGTCCGTAACCACCTGCACGGCTTCATTGTTCTCGGCGCAGTGTTTCTCGTTGTCACCGGGGCGGAGGCGTTGTACGCCGATCTCGGGCATTTTGGAAAGCGTCCGATCCGACTCACCTGGCTGGTCTTGGTGTTGCCGATGCTCCTGCTCAACTACTTCGGTCAGGGAGCGATTCTCCTGACCTCGCCGTCCAAGGCACACCATCCGTTCTACGCCCTGGTTCCAGCGTGGGGAATGGTGCCGATGGTGCTGCTGGCTACCATGGCGACCATCATCGCCTCCCAGGCCGTGATCTCCGGAGCGTTTTCGCTTACCCGACAGGCGATCCAGCTCGGCTATCTGCCCCGCCTCAAGATCGTTCACACCTCTGCCAAGCACATGGGCCAGATTTACGTCGGTCCGGTGAACTGGATCCTCATGATCTGTACCGTTGGGCTGGTGTTCGGATTCCGGTCTTCCAGCAAGCTGGCGGCCGCGTACGGGGTGGCGGTGACGTCGACAATGCTGATCTCATCGGTGTTGTTCTACGAAGTGGCGAGGCGGAGGTGGGGTTGGAGCCGTTGGGCAGCCGGTGTTCCGGTTGCGGGTTTCCTGGTGCTCGACATCTCCTTTTTCAGCGCAAACATCAGCAAGATCTTGCACGGAGCCTGGTTCCCTCTCGCAATCGGCGCCCTGGTCTTCGCCTTGATGGTGTCCTGGAAGCAGGGGCGCAGTCAGTTGGCAGAGAGGATGAAGGCATCGGCGGTGACGTTTGACCAGTTCCAAGCCATGATCACCGAGAACCCACCCACTCGGGTGAGCGGCAAGGCGGTGTTCCTGACTGGGAAGCCCGATATCGTCCCTGCGGCCCTGCTCCACAACCTCGCGCACAACAAGATTCTGCACACCGAGGTCATGATCCTGAACTTCGCGACGGAGACCGTTCCGCGCGTGCCCAATGACCGCAAGGTCGAGGTTTCCAAGCTCGGAGGTGGTCTCTTCCGGGTTGTGGCGCACTACGGGTTCATGGAGGAGTTCAACATCCCGAACATCCTGTCCCTCGTCCGCGAGCAGGGACTGGACTTCCGGATGGAGGATCTGAGCTTCTTTCTCGGCCGCCTGCGGCTCTCGGTGGAGGAAACCTCGCCCCTCGGCCGCCTGCAGAGGAGGATCTTCGCCTTCATGGCGCGAAACGCCGGGGAGGCTGCTGGGTTCTTCGGAGTTCCTTCCGAGCAGGTCATTGAGGTTGGCGTGGACCTCCGACTGTAGCCGGGCACGAGACGATCTAACCGGGCGAAGGAGAAGAGATCATGTCACGACTGCGTTTTCCCGAGCCGTTTCACCACCACCACCCTCCGATTCGCGATGTCAATGAGCTCCTCAAGGAGCAGCTGACTCCGGGCCTACGTGCTGCAGACTGGGTCGCCAAGACGATCGGCTCGTGGGCGTTCATCATCGTGCAGTCCACGATGCTGGCCGCCTGGGTCGCTCTCAACGTCACGGCCTTCATCCGCCACTGGGATCCGTACCCGTTCATCTTGATGAACCTGGTACTCTCTCTGCAGGCGGCGTACACGGCTCCGATCATCATGATGAGCCAGAACCGGCAGGCAGAGAGGGACCGGGTGGAGGCGCACAACGACTACCTCATCAACCAAAAGGCGGAGGAAGAGATCCGGACCATGCTCAGTCACCTGGAAGCGCAATCCCAGGCGTTGATGGAGATGCGCCGGGTTCTCATCGAAGGAGAGGGCATGCGAGACGTGGACCGTCCGGCGGGGACCCCCGAGCCGTGACGGGGGAACGGGTGGATTTGTGAGGCAGAAGCGCTGGCTCATCGTCGATACCATCCTCCTCGGCATCGTAGGAGCGATCGGCGCGCAGGTCTTCCTGCTCCTGCTCAAATGGTCGGAAGCGGTTTTCTTGAACCTGATGGCGGGGTACCACATGCCAGGTCTCCCGGACGAGGGCGGAGTCCTGAGACAGGTCATCGGCCCACACGGCTTGTGGCTGATTCCGGTCGCAACTACCATCGGCGGCCTCGTCTCGGGCTTCCTGGTCTACAGCCTTGCGCCCGAGGCGGAGGGTGACGGGGCGGACTCGGCGGTGAGGATCTTCCATCGTGCAGGCGGGTTCGTCAGGTTCCGAGTGCCGCCCCTGAAGACGCTCACGTCGGCGATAACGATAGGTTCTGGTGGTGCTGCGGGCAGGGAGGGTCCGATCGCTCTCATCGCAGGCGGCATCGGATCAATCTACGCGACGGTGCTGAAGCGCTCGGACGACGACAGGCGGCTCCTGGTTCTGATTGGCGTTGCAGCGGGCTTGTCGGCGATCTTCCGCTCCCCGATCGGGACCGCGATCTTCGCGATCGAAGTTCTGTACGCCGACATGGAGTTCGAAGCCGGCGCGCTGTTCTACACCATGCTCGGTTCGGTAGTGGCCTACGCTTTCAACGGTCTCGTCGTCGGATGGGAGCCGCTTTTCCGGGTGCCGAAAGGTCTGGCTGCGCCGAACTTCATGGGTCTCGCCTGGTATGCGGCACTGGGGATCGCGAGCGGTCTGGTGGCAACTATGCTGCCGGTCGTCTTTTACGGGCTGCGGGACGCGTTCCACAAGCTGCCCGTGCCGCCTCACGTCAAGCCGGCCATCGGCGGGCTCGGGATCGGTCTGATGGCGCTGGTCCTGCCGCAGGTGCTCGGGGGCGGCTACGGCTGGATCCAGGAGGCCATCGACGGTCATCTGGCGCTAGGCATCCTCGTTGCGCTGGTATTTGCCAAGACGGTTGCCCTTGCCCTCACGGTGTCGTCGGGGGGCTCGGGAGGCAGCTTCGGACCAACTCTCTTCGTCGGAGCGATGGTTGGCGGAGCCATGGCTAAGGTCTTTCACGAGCCGTCAGCGGCGTTCGTGGTGGTGGGAATGGCTGCAGTCTTCGGCGGCTCAGCGCGGGTGCCGATTGCCACCCTGCTGATGGTGACCGAGATGACCGGAGGCTATCAGTTGCTGGTGCCGGCGGCGCTCGCCGTAATGCTGAGCTATTTCATCCAGACGAGCCTCTCTCGGCGCTTGAAGTACAACAGCCTCTATGAGTCCCAGGTGCCGGGCCGCGGCGACTCGCCCGCCCACCACGTGGAGCACCTCCGGATCGCCATGGACCTGTTGGAAAAACGCAGCGTGACCTCACCCTCGGTGATCGGCCACCTCGATTTGCTTGCTCTGCTCGAGTCGGGCATCGCGGTCGACCTGACGGAGGGCAAGCAGCTGACGATCGGTGTGCTGCGCCCGGAGAGCTCGTGGGTAGGGAGGCCGATCCGGCTCGGCAGCCAGGAGGAGCTGGGGGCAGAGATGGAGATGGTGGCGATCCTGCGGCAAGGGGAGATGCTGCTGCCTCATCCCGATATGCTGTTGCAGGCCGGGGACCGAGTTCTTTCGATCGTCTCCCCCGGGGCTCGGGATCGACTTTCGCGACACCTGGCTCCGCTGAGCTCGTGATGGTCAGCCAAAGTCGACGTCGTCGGGGAGCTCGTTGATGTCGCTCGCGCCCTCATAGGGGAAGTGCTCGGACAGCCGTCGTCCCGCTTCCTCGATGCCACTGACCAACCCGCCAGTGAAGTCTCCGTCGCGGAACCTCTTGCCGACTGCCTCGGCTACCTCGTTCCAGAACTCCTGCCCGACGTGAGCGTGGATACCCTCGTCTCCCAGAACCACAAACCGGCGCCGTGATGGCACGACGAAGAACAGAATCCCGTTGCGGTCCTTGGTGTGGGCCATTCCGAGGCGGCTGAATGCCTTCTCGGCGGCCCGACGGACGTTTCCCCAGAAGAACGTGGAGACCGAGACGCGGATCTCGCCCGAGGTCTCCTTCTCCGCAGCCTGGATGGCCTTTTTGATCGTACTTGCGTCGACGAGCCGCTTGAACTTCCGCCTATGCATCGTGAACATCGCGCTGGCTCCTTGTCCTCCGGGCCCCGTGCACGGCCCACCAGCCCCAAACACCGTCCGACGCGGCGGACGGCGGCAGGTGGGACTGCGCACGCCCGTCTACCACGACCCCGTGGCTCCGCCCCCGCCGGAGCGTCCGCCGCCTCCCGAAAAGCCACCACCGCCGAAGCCTCCGCCACCGCGACCGCCGGACAGGATGCTGAACAGCAGGTAGAGTGCCAGGGTCGGGTTGGTGATGAGCAGAAACAGGAATCCAATGCCGAGGATGACGAACAGGACGATCTGTCCGAGGCCAACCTTTCCGTTGCCGAAGCCATGGCCCCCGCGACGGTCTGGGGACGTCTGCTCGGCACCGCCGGAGTTGGCACCTCCGATTGCTGCTAACAGCGCACTGACACCGGCTGACACCGCTCCGTCGTTGTCGCCGGCCTGGATGCGCGGAGCAATGATGTTGCGGATGATCCGAGAGGCGATGACGTCCGGCACGCGGCCTTCGAGACCGTATCCGACCTCGATGCGGACCTTGTGGTCTTGGGCGAAAATGAAGAGTACGAGCCCGTTGTCGAGACCCTTCTGGCCCACCTTCCAGCGGGCGAAGGCACGGACGGTCCAGTCCTCTGTCGGGGTGTCACCGGTTGTGTTGCCGATCCAGACCAGCACCTGGGTTCCGTTGGCGCGCGCGTAATTGCCCAGGCGTTGGTCCAGGCTGCTGCGAAGCTGAGGCGAGATGAAGCCGGCCGTGTCGGTTACCCAGTGAGTAGGAGGAGGCGGTATCGGGACCTCGGCTGCCGTCAGCGGCAGAGCGCTCACCAACAGGAACAGAAGCGGGACGAGTGTGATCCGTCTCATGGTCTCAGCGCCGGGTCGTCCGACGCACGAGCGAGGTCAGAACTGGACCTTGGGTGCCTTTTCAGCACCTGACTCGGCCTTGAAGTACGCTTTTTCGTTGAAGCGCGACCCGAAGAAACCAGCTATGAGGTTCGTGGGGAAGCTCAGGCGCCTGCTGTTGAAGGCCCGGGCGGAGTCGTTGTACCGCATCCGCTCCACTGCAATCCGGTTCTCGGTGCCCTCGAGCTGTGCCTGAAGGTCTCTGAAGGCCTGGGTTGCCTTGAGGTCGGGGTACCTCTCGACAACCACCATCAGACGCGACAGGGCCGAGGAAAGGCCCGCTTGTGCCTGCTGGAAGCGGGCGAAAGCCTGCGGGTCCCGAGTCGCGTTCTTCAAGGTGTCAGCCGATATCTGGCCAACCTTCGACCGAGCCTCGGCAACGGCGGTGAAGGTCTCCTTCTCGAACGCCGCCGCGCCCTTCACGGTCTGGACCAAGTTCGGAATCAGGTCCAGCCGCCGCTGGTAGACGTTTTCCACCTGCCCCCACTGCGCCTGAACGGCCTGGTCGAGGGATACCAGTGAGTTGTAGGTGCCGGCTACGAAGAGGCCGAACACCACCACGCACAGGATCAGGAAGCCGACAACACCCAGTGCGATCCACTTGCCCATTTGCATCACTCCTTTGGACGCCGCCCGAAGCTCAGAGCCCGACTGCCGAGATCCAGAGTGGGCGGCCGTTCGCGGCCCGCATTGTACACCGCGTCCCTGACTCCGGTCCTTCCGGAGAGTCCCGCGTCAGCCGCTCAGCGCGCCGGCTCCAACTCGCCAACCGTGCTCTTGCTCGGCAGCCACTTCCGGATCCAGCTCTGGAAGCTCTCCATGTAGACAAAGAACACCGGCGTCACGAACAAAGTCAAGAACTGCGAGAAGAGCAGCCCGCCGACCACGGCCAAGCCGAGGGGGCGCCTCGACTCCGCGCCGGCGCCGATGCCGAGCGCGATGGGCAGTGTCCCCATGAGCGCCGACATCGTCGTCATCATGATGGGCCTGAAGCGGATGACACAGGCCTCGTAGATGGCATCGGTTGGGCCCTTGCCTTCCTGCCGTTGCGCCTCCAGGGCGAAGTCGATCATCATGATGCCGTTCTTCTTGACCAGCCCGACCAGCATGATGATGCCGACGAACGCGTAGATGCTGAGCTCGACGTGGAAGAGCATCAGCGTGACCAGAGCCCCGAAGCCGGCAAACGGCAGGGCGGAGAGAATCGTGATCGGATGGATGAAACTCTCGTAGAGAATCCCGAGCACCATGTAGATGACCAGGATTGCCAGCAGCAGCAACCAGCCCAGCCCTCTGATCGATGACTGGAATGCCTGGGCTGTCCCCTGGAAGCTGGTGGAGATGGTGGCCGGCAGTGTCCTGCGAGCGAGGCCTTCGACCTCTGTCACCGCGTTGCCGAGAGGCACACCTGGCGCCAGGTTGAATGAAAGCGTGACCGACGGCAGCTGACCGGTGTGGTTGATGGAAAGAGGCCCGACGCTGCGCGTGATGTCGGCCACCGCCTTCAGCGGGACCGGCTTCCCGGTTGTCGAGGGGACATAGAGCAGGGCAAGGGCGTCCGGGTTGAGCTGGTACTGCGGCTGAACCTCCATGATGACTTCGTAGGTGTTGTTGGGGGCGTAGATCGTAGAGATTTGGCGGTCGCCATAGGCGTAGTAGAGGGTGTCCTCGATGGCCTCGGCGGAGACCCCGAGGGTCGCGGCCCGGTCGCGGTCGATGACGACGTTGACGTGGGGGTTCTTGATCTCCAAGTCGCTTGTTACGTCACGAAGGCCGGGCAGACCCCGCATTTTGGATTCCAGGATCGGGGCGTAGTGGTAGAGCTGCTGGGTGTCGGCCCCCTGGAGAGTGATCTGGTAGAGGCTCTTGGAGAGGCGACCGCCGATCCGGATCGGTGGAGGGTTCTGCATGAACACCATGATGCCCGGAATCTTGGCCAGCTTCGGTCGCAGCCGGGCCATGACTTGGTCGACCCCGAGGCGCTCGGAGCGCGGCTTGAGGCGGATGAAGAGGATTCCCTGGTTGCTGCTTAGGAAGCCTCCGCGCGCGCCGGCCGTCGAGAAAAAGGCGGCCACGCCCGGATCCTTCTGGACCACGGCTGCCGCCTGCTGCTGATGCTTCAGCATCGCCTTGTACGAGATCCCCTCGACCGCCTGCGTGAACGAGAAGATCTGGCCGGTGTCCTCGCTCGGCAGGAAGCCCTTGGGAATGACCATGAAGAGGTACACGGTGAGACCGAGAACGACAACCAGCGAGGCCATGACCTTGCGCCGGTTGGCCAGCGACCACTTGAGCCCGGCCTCGTAGACCTCGAGCATCTTCTGGAATGCACGCTCGGAATGCTCGTACAGCCGGCCGTGTCGGACATCGTGCTCCCGGCGCAGGAACCTGCTCGAGAGCATCGGCGTCAGGGTCAGGGAGACGAAGCCCGAAATCAGAATGGCGACGCCAATGGTGACCGCGAACTCGTGGAACAGGCGACCGATGATACCGCCCATGAACAGGACGGGTATGAAAACGGCCACCAGCGACAACGTCATAGAGACGATCGTGAAGCCGATCTCCCGGGAGCCGCTCAGCGCCGCCTCGAAGACTCCCTCTCCGAGCTCCATGTGACGGACGATGTTCTCCAGCATGACGATCGCATCGTCCACGACGAAGCCCACGGACAAGGTGAGTGCCATGAGAGAGAGGTTGTCGAGACTGTAGCCGAGCAGGTACATGACGGCGAAGGTACCGATGATGGCCATCGGCAGCGCCAGGCTGGGGATGATGGTCGCGGACAGGTTTCTCAGGAAGAGGAAAATCACCATGACCACGAGGCACAGGGTGACCAGGAGGGTGAACTTGACGTCGCGGACCGACGCGCGGATGGAGTCGGATCGGTCGAACAGCACATTCAGCGAGACGGAGGCGGGCAACTGGGCCTTGAAGCTGGGCAACAGCTTGCGAACGGCCTGTGCTACGGCGACCGTGTTCGTGCCGGGTTGGCGCTGGATAGCGAGGACGACCGAGCGCTGGTTGTGGGTCGGGTCGACGTACCAGGCCGCCGTCTTGTTGTTCTCCACGCTGTCGTAGACGTGGCCGAGCGCCTCGAGCCGAACCGGGCTCCCGTTGCGGTAGGCGACGATGATCGGGCGGTAGCCGGAGGCCTCCTCGAGCTGCCCGGTGGCCTCGATGGTGTAGGCCACATGCTCCCCGTACAAGGTTCCCGTCGGGAGGTTCACGTTGGAGTTGCGTACCGCATTGGCGACCTGGCCCAGAGAGATGCCCTTGTTGGCGAGCGTGTTGGGATCGAGCTGGATTCGGACCGCGTACTTCTGAGATCCGTAGACCTGAACCTGGGCGACGCCGCTGACCATCGAGATCCGTTGCGCCATCAGGGTCTCGCCGTACTCGTCCAGCTGCGAGAGCGGCAGGGTGGGGGAGGTTAGAGCCACGTAGAGAATCGGCGAGTCTGCGGGGTTGACCTTGCGGTACGACGGAGGGAAGGGCATGTCGTTCGGCAGCCGTCCCTGGGCAACAGAGATCGCGGACTGGACATCCTGGGCGGCCGCGTCCAGGTTCCGACTGAGGTTGAACTGCAGGGTGATGCTGGTGTTGCCGAGGGAGCTCGACGAGGTCATGGAGTCAATGCCGGCGATGGTGGAGAACTGCTTCTCCAGCGGTGTTGCCACGGCGGAGGCCATGGTATCCGGACTGGCGCCGGGCAGGCTGGCGCTCACTTGAAGGGTCGGAAAGTCGACGTTGGGCAGGTCGCTGACCGGAAGCAGCCGGTAGCCCGTGACTCCGAAGAGAAGGATGGCCAGCATGACCAGCGTGGTCATGACCGGCCGCCGGATGAAGAGGTCGGAAATGCCCCTCATGAGTCACCCTTTTCACCGGTGCCAGGCTCTCTCGTCACGGCGACCTTGGCGCCGGGGTAGAGACGGAGCTGGCCGTCGGTTACGACCGTCTCGCCTGCCTTGACTCCCTTGTCGATGACCGAGTCACCGTCCAGCTGCTGGCCGACCGTGACGGTGCGCAGGTCGACCGTCTTGTCAGGCTTGATGACGTACAGGAACTCCCCCTCCTGCCCGCGTTGCACGGCCTGGGTTGGTACCACAACGACGCCGGTGTCCGTGCGCAGGACCAGGCTCAGGTTGACGAACTGGCCGGGCCACAGCGAGCGGTTGCGGTTTTCGAAGGTCGCCTTGAGGAGGATCGTCCCGGTGGCCTGATTCACCGAGTTGTCGATGAAGGAGAGCTGGCCGGTAAACGGCTCACCCGGCTGATCCGGGAGCGTAGCGTCCACCTTGAGCGTGCCCTCTGACGCCCGGCGCCGGATGTCCGCCAAGTCGCTCTCCGGCACCGAGAAGTCGATGTAGATCGGTGAGACCTGGTTGAGCGTCAGGACCGGAGCATCGTTGGCCTTGATGACGTTGCCCTGCTGCACCAGGATGGTCCCGGTGCGGCCGTCGATCGGCGCCCGGACGGTGCAGTACCCGAGGTTGAGGCGGGCGTTCTGTACCGCAGCCTTGTCTGCCTCCACCGTTGCCTTGAGGGCATCCGCGTTCGCCTTGACCTGAGTGAACTGCTGCTGAGTGACGTAGTCCTTCTTCACGAGCTCGGCGTAGCGGCGGACGTCGTCCTCGGCACTGCTGAGCTTGGCCTGGTCTCTGGCGAGATCCGCCAACGCTCCATCCAGCGCGGCCTGGTAGGGCCTGGGATCGATCTCGAAGAGGATGGTGCCCTTCTTGACGTCCTGTCCTTCCTGGAAGGCCATGCGGATCAGCTCGCCTCCGACCTGAGCCTTGACCGAAATCGTCTTGTACGCCTCGACGGTGCCGATGGCCCGCACGACGATCGGCACGTCCTTGGCGACGGCAGTCGAGGCAGTCACCGGCGCCGGGCCTCGAGCCTGATTGCCGGTGGCGCCTCCGGAGCAAGATGCAAGTAAGAGCAGGGCGCCGGCGAGAACGGGCACCAGCGCGAGGGTTGGCAAGGAGACGCGGTTGCGCATCGATCTCTGGAGTGCGTTTGCAAACGGCGACGTCATGGTCTTTCTTCCCTTTCTACCTTGATGGGAGCCGCATCCGGGGCGCTGGCCCCGGAGATGTCCAGGGTGCCGGTGTCGTGAGCGAGCTGGGCCAGGGATACAAACCAGGCGGCTCGAGCCTGCACCTGTTGGGCACGGGCGTCCTCGAGGGCGCTCTGCGCAGCCAGAAGGTCGAGAATGCTGCCGACACCGGCCTTGTACCGCCCGAGTGCCACGTCATGAGACTCGGTGGCACTCTTCAGGAGGTCTTGGCTCGTCAACACTCGTTGCTCGGCGGTCTTGAGGTTGAAGTAGCTGGTCCAGACCTGCAGCACAACCTCCTGACGCATGCTCTGGAGGCGAGCAGCGGCAGCCTGCCGGTCCGCCTCTGCCTGGCGCACGTCGTATGTGTGGGAGAACCCGGTGAAGACCGGGATGCTGAGCCCGACGGCGGCCGAGTTGACGTCACCGTGGGTGGACAGGCTGCCGTAGTAGATCCGTCCGAGGCTGGCGGAGCCGACTATCGAGGGATACCCCTCGGCCTTGATCTTCCTGACGTGGGCCTGCGCCTTCCTGGCCTCGGCGCGCGCCGCCACCAGATCTGGCCGAAGCCTCTGCGCTGCTTCCAAGAGTTGGTCCACGGTTTGGGTGACGGTGGTGAGTGAGACTTTCCCGGAGGGGACCCCGATGTCATACGGCGTGTTGGCGGGCAGCCCCATGGCCGTCGCGAGGGCGCCCCTGGTGGTCTGGATCTGACCGTTGAGGCCGTCGAGCGCGAGCTTGGCCTGCGCGACAGCGGTCTTTGCCTGCAGAACGTCGGCAATCGTGGCCACTCCGGCCTTGTGGCGTTCCTGGGCGGCGTCCAGGTTGGCCTGAGCCTCCTTGTAGGTGGCCTGTTGGGACTCCGCCAAGGCCTTGGCCGTGACGTACTGGTAGTACGCCTGCTCGACTTCGAGAACTACCGTCTGGATCATGGCGTTGTGCGTCCAGTCGGCGGCAATCAGGGCCTGGCGGGTTTCGTCGACGTCGGCCTTGCGGCCGCCGAAGTCGAACAACAACCAGCTCATCTGCAGGCTCGGGGAGAGCGTCTTCTGGGTGTACGAGATGGCGCCGTTGGCGAACGACCCCTTGCTCCGGCTGAGGTCCACGCTGGCGTCGATCTGGGGGTAGTATGAGCCGTGCTTGCTGCCATAGGCGGCGGCTGCCGAACGCGCCTCTGCCCAGGTCGTGGCCGTCTGGGGGCTGTTGCGCAGCGCGATGTCGACGATGTCGGACAGGGTCAGGCTGCGGCTGCCGCTCAGGAGCTCCTTGGGGATCGAGGGGGCCGGAGCGGGCGCTGCTTTTTCCGGTGCTTCCGCAGCTTGTGGAGGCGCCGTCCACTGGACGTCCGGCGACGCCGCCGTCGCCGGCTCTCCGTACAGCGTGGCCGGGTTGTGGGCGCAGCCGGCGAGGGCCAGCGCTCCCAACAACAGCAACGCAGCAGGCACAGGCAAGCCGTGGTCACGTGTCGTCATCATGCGTTCACTCATGTCGTCCTCTCCCGCGATGAGGGCCTCGCGGCGATCCCGTGCACGAACACCTCAACCAAGAACCGGGCGTCTTCTTCCCACGGGGCTGGGTGGTCGCTCCATAGACGCTGCCCAATCACTGCAATACTGGCCTCGAAAAGCATTGCCGCCACCTTGGCGGCCTCCAGGCTTCGAAACACGCCGATCCGCATACCTTCTTCCACCACGCTCGCGATTCGGCCGAGAATGTACTTGTAACGGCTGTTCTGTTGCCTCGTCCGCTGGAGCTGGGCCACCTGCCTTTCCTCGAGCAGGACCTTGAACAGGTCGCGGCGCTCATCGAAGTAACGGAGCTGATTGGCGACGAGCTCCCGGATCTTCTCTTGCGGGCCGAGATCCGCGTTGAAGATCGCCTCCAGCTCTTCCCTGAGCGGCGCCAGGCTGGCCTCCTTCACCTGATCCAGGAGGTCTTTCTTGCCCTTGAAGTGGAGGTAGAGGGTTCCCTTGGCCACTCCAGCCTCGGCGGCCACCTGTTCCATGGTGAAGCCCTGAGACCCGCTCTTGGTCAGGAGGCGGACGACTGCCTCCTCGATGGCGCGCCGAGTCAGCGCCTCCCATTCTCGCTGCCGTTGCTGACGTCTGACAGTCGTCACTCTTTCCCCTTCGCCCGGTCAGTTCCAGGCACACACTGACTGGCGGGTCACTCTATGAACCCGGCGGTCACCTGTCAAGAGCCGAGGCGCACGCTGTGAGGAATTCCGGCCCGAGGCGGCGGTGTTACAGCCCGAACCGGTACGAGATCTTCGCGAAGACTCGAGTGTCCAGTTGCCCGACCGAGATGAGGCGATCAGTGCTGGCTCCGACATAAACCGCGGTGTCGGGCTTTGCTACATAGATG
>JAJDNH010000102.1 GCA_022340775.1 Acidobacteriota bacterium | reverse complement strand
TCCCGTTCCTGCCCCGAGACCGTGTCCCGCAGCCGGACGCCAGTCACCCCGCCTTCCTTGGTGCCCAGGATCTGGGTAACTACACAGTTCCAGGCCATCTCGATCTTCGGGTTGGCGAGAGCGCGCTGCTGCATGATCTTGGAAGCCCGCAGCTCGTCCCGCCGGTGAACGACGGTCACCTTGGAGGCAAACTTGGTCAGGAAGACGGCCTCCTCCATGGCGGTGTCACCGCCTCCCACGACGACCACGTCACGGTCCTTGAAGAAGAATCCGTCGCACGTGGCACAGGCCGACACTCCGTACCCCATCAGCTGGCTCTCCGAGGGCAGGCCGAGGAGCTTCGCTGAGGCGCCGGATGCAATGATCAGGGCATCACAGGTCCAGGTCGCGCCGCCCGCGGTCTCCACACGGAAGGGTCGCTGCCCGAGCCGAACGGCGCTCACCTCGTCGAAGACGAACCGGGTTCCGAAACGCTCTGCCTGGGCCCTGGTGCGCTGCATCAGCTCGGGGCCCAGTATTCCCTCGGCAAAGCCGGGGTAGTTCTCGACCTCGGTCGTGATGGTCAGCTGGCCGCCAGGCTGCATTCCCTCGATGATCAGGGGCTGTAGCTCCGCACGAGCGGCATAGATGGCCGCAGTGAGGCCGGCTGGGCCGGACCCGATGATGAGGACCCTGGCGTGCTGCTCGTCGGTCATGGTCGGTCTCTCCGTCCTGAGGTGGCGCAACTGGGGTTCGGGTGTCCGCACTCAACGGCGGGCGGCCACCCCCCGCATTATCCACGGAACAGGGGAAACGGCAACCGCATTCGCCCCCCTGCCCATGGCACAGGGCGATCGGCGATGTTAGAACTGCGGCATGCGGTCTGCGTTCCTGACGCTCGTACTTCTCGGCTCGGTGCTGCCACTGTGGGCGGGGGGCTTCTCCCAGCTGGCCCGACAGGGAAGGTGGAATCAGATACTCGAGCTGGCGAGGATTCGCTCCACGCAGCTGCCCCTGACGGCGGACGAGGCGTTGATTGCGGCGGAGGCGGCGCGCCATGTCGGGGATCGAGAGCTTGAGGCGCACTACCTCGAGGCGGTGCCAGGTGACTGCCCGGCGGCCGGCCCTGTACAGGTGCGGCTGGCGAGCTTCCTGTTTTCGAAGGACCGTTCCAAAGCCCTCGAGCTGGCTCTCGCGGCCCTGAAGTCGACCAGATCATCGGAGGTCAGGGACCAGGCCGTCGACCTGGTTGCCAGGGTCGCCCGGGACGGCCTTTCGCCTCCGCTGAGGCGGCTCGTGGCTCGTCGGGCCCGCCGTCTTCCGCGCAATCAGCGGCGGCGCCTCCAACTGGCGTTGGCGACGAGCGGGGGCGTGGTTCGGCGGGAGCCCTTGCGCCGCCTCCTCCGAGAGTCGGTGGCCGATCTGCCGGCGCTCGAGGGCGCGCGCGCCCTCCTGACGCTCGAGACGCCGACTGCACAGGAGAGGTGGCTGGCGGCACAGGCCCTGTACCGCCATGCAGCGTACGAGGAAGCTGCGCCACTGCTGGAGGAGCTCGCTAGCCGGCCCCGGCAGGGGGTGCCAGCGTGGCAGGTGCTTTTTGTGCGCGGACGGTGCGAGTTTCGTCGCGGGCAGTGGAGTCGGGCGGTGCAGTGGTATCGGCGAGCGAAGCCGAAAGCACCGAGCCGTGAACGGCTCGCGGAGCTGGAGATCCATGTTGCACGGGCGCTCGAGCTCGCGGGCGATCTCGACGGGGCACTGCGCGAGGCCGGTGCGGCGGTCAGGCACCGACCCAGCGACGAGCGCCGCCTGTTTCTGCTGCGGCTGACCCTTCGCAGCCGGCCGGACGGCCGTGCGAAAGCGCTCATGCGCAAACTGCGACGGCGCACGTCGCGCGACCGCGCCCGCGTCTTGTCCGCTACGGCCGCACATCGGCGCGGCGATCGGAAGGAGATGCTGAGCTGGCTGGGCCGTGTGCGCCGCCGTCCCTGGCGCGCACCGGCCTGTGTACTGGCTGCGCAAGCGGCTGCGCAACGGGGGGACTCCGCAGAGGCGCTGCGGCTGCTCGAGAGTGCCGCCGCGGCGGCGCCGAGCGACTTCTGGACGCACGTCGCGCGCCGCGTGATGGGCGATCTTCCGGCCGAGGAGATCGATGTCTGGCGGGCCTCGCGGCGACGGGAGGTGGCGGGCTCCGACGCTCACCGAAGGCGGTGGGAGATCGACCGCTGGGCAGTGCTGGAAAGCGACCCTCAGCAGCTCGCCGCATTGCGTGCCCTGGCTGTGCGCGAGCTTGGACTGAACGACGAGGAACCCAGCGGCTGGCGAGGTGACCTAGCGCGGACCCTGTGGCAGATCGGACTGGAGGGCGCGGCGGCGCGCTGGGACCCGGCCGGCTTTCCCGGTGGATCGGCGTCCGAGGCCGCATGGTCGGCGCCGCGTCTGCTGGCCAACGGTGAGCCGAGGTGGGCCCTTCGTCGAGCGCGGGCAGTTGCCGACCGGCTCGGTTGGCACGCTCCTCCGGATCTGCTGCCGGCGGCCGTCCAGCGGGCGCTGTTTCCCCTCTCATGGGAGCGCGAGCTGAGAGAGGTGGCGGCTGCTTCGGGAGTGCCCTGGAACCTGTTGGCCGCCGTCGTTCGCGAAGAGTCTCGGTGGGATCCGGATGCGCTCTCCGTGGTCGGGGCGCGGGGACTGACCCAGCTGATGCCCGCAACCGCAGCGGCGGCAGCGGCCGCCGGGGACTCGGCCCTGCCGGAGCCGCAGGAGCTGTTCGACCCCGAGGTGTCGCTGAGACTGGGCGCGGCCGAGCTCGCGCGTCTACTCGGCGAGTTTGAGGGTAGGCGCGCCCCGGCGGTGGCTGCGTACAACGCTGGTGAGGCCCAGGCCCGGCTGTGGTTGGAGGACTGCGGCGCCGACTGTACCGAAGAGTGGTACGTCCTCGGGATCACGTTCTCGGCGACCCGACGCTACACCGAGGATGTCCTGGCAGCTGCCCAGCGATACGATCAGCTGTACCGTGAGCGGCCGCACCAAGCCCCGTGACGAGCCGACGCGGCGGCGATCACGGTCGCAGGACAGTTACCTCGAGGCGTTCCCGGGCCTCGCGCAGCCATCTTTCGATCTCTCCGTTGAGCTTCCTCTCGACCAGGAGACGATGGAGCTGACCGCGGATCTTGTCGAGGGGGGGTGGCTCGGCGTGCTGCGCCGCCAGCTCGAGAGCGACCGCTTCCTGGTATGCGGTCTGCAGCTCCTCCATCGACACCTTCACTCGCGGTCTCAACCTCTGCTGCACGTAGGCGTTGACGGCAGCAATCCGCAGGGCCAGATCCTCGACGTCGTCCCAGGCGAGGCCGGTTCCCTCCAGGGCCGCCATGAGCGCCTCGCGGCCGCCGGCGCGCTCGGCCAGGCTCTCGAGGACCTGGTGCTGATCGATCTTGAGGCGGTACAGAGTTCCTGACTCTTGCAGGTCCCGGTACTGGAGCTCGAGCCGGATGCGGGCCTCGAGGATCGAAGACCGGTCGGCTGTGCTGGAGCCGTTGCCGCTTTCCGGCACCAGGTGTACGAGCCTCGCCAGGGTGAGGTCGGACTCGAGGATGGGAGTGCGACCCACGGTTGCCACGATCTCGTCGATGATGTGCGGTCGAGGAACTCCGGTGGTCTCCGGTGCGGCACCGCCGGCGGCGACGACGCTGGCACCGAGGATCAGCACCCCAGCCAGGCCGCGGCAGGCTGCTATCATCCGCTGGTGGGGGCGAGCGGTCGATGGCACCATTGCCGGATGATAGCAGCGGCGGGGACACGATGAGCGGGCCGGCGCCCCGGGCCGGCGGAACACTGTGGCTGGTAGCCACCCCCATCGGGACCCTTGCCGACCTGTCGCCGCGCGCGTGCGAGGTGCTGCGGCGGTGCGGCACGGTGCTGGCCGAGGACACTCGACGGGCACGCAAGCTGCTCTCCCACTATGAGGTGCCGGTCGCGGGGCGACTGCGTAGCTTCCATGAGCACAACGAGGAGAAGATGGGAGAGTGGGTGGTGGGGAGGTTACGCGACGGGGACGATGTCGCCCTCATCAGCGATGCCGGCACCCCCGTGCTGTCGGACCCCGGCTTCACCCTGGTACGTCGCGTCCGTGGCGCGGGCCTTGCGGTGCTCAGCGTACCGGGACCGTCCGCGTTCGCCGCTGCCCTGGCAGCGTCAGGCCAGCCTCCGCTGCCGGCGCTACTGGTGGGCTTCCTGCCTCCTCGTCCGGGAGCGCGACGTCGCCGACTCGAGGAGCTCGCACGGATCGACGCCACGCTGGTGATCCTGCTGTCACCGCACCGGCTCGGGCGAGAGCTGGCGGACATGAGTAGCGTCCTGGGAGCAACCCGTTCGGCATCGCTGATGGCCGAGCTCAGCAAGCGGCACGAGCGGAGCGCGACGGGCAGCCTGGAGGAGCTCTGCTGTTCGCCGGAGGCGGAGAACCCTCGTGGGGAGTATGTGATCGTTGTCGGACCCCCAACTTCTCTGCCTTCGGGCATTGAGCAAGGCGAGGAGCTCGCGGAAAGAGTGCAGGCCCTCTACCAGGAGGCGATCGACCTCGGTCTCGAACGCTCTGCTGCGCTGCGACTGGTAGCCGACCGGCTGCAGCTGAAACGCCGGGAGGTCTTCGATGCTCTGCGCGCCGATCGTTGATCAGCGAGCAGGGCCGCCTTCGCTCGCTGGCGCCGGCCCGATCCGGAGAGCCTTCAGCTACCAGCTGAGTCGCTGATGAGCTCGGTGATTGTGGTACTCTGAGCCAGGGGGAAGCGGAGGTGTGGCCATGTCGCTGAAATCCGGAGCGGCCCTGTTTCTCGGGGTGGCGGCGATAGTGGGGCTGTCTGGCTGTGGGGGCTCTCCGGTGGTCGGTATCCTGCTGCCCAGAACAGGAAGCGCCAGCACCTACGGAGAGTCTCTGGAGAGCGGGATCAGGGTCGCCCTGACAGAGGCCCGCGAGCGCAACGAGCTGCCCAGAGGATTCGAGGTCGTGTGGCTCGACACCGGCTCACAACCCCGTCAGGCAGTGGAGATGCTCGACGAGGCGGTCAACAAGCGCGGCGCCAAGATGATACTCGGCGCGGCCACCAGCGATGATGCACACGCCATCCTGCCCGAGCTCAAGAAGCTTGACGTGGTGTGCCTGTCACCGTCCGCATCGGCGCCGGACCTGACCAAGAAAAGCAAGCTATTCTTCCGTATCTACCCTTCGGACGAGCTCGAGGGCAGCCGGGCGGGCCAGTTCCTTTATGACACCTTGAAGGCCAAGACGGTTCTTCTGTTCACCGGTGACACCGAGTACAGCCGCGGGATCGAGCCGGAGTTCCGCCGCCAGTATGAGACAAGCCTTGGCGGTAAGGTTGTGGGGAAGGTCTCGGTCCAGGATGAAGGATGGGAGAAGACCGCCGCCCGCCTGCTCCGCAGAGAAAAGCCCGAGGCGGTGTACGTCATCGGCTACACCAACGACATCGTGAAGGTGCTGCAACAGCTGCACGACGACGGCTTCGGCGGGCGCATCGTCACGACTTCCGCCTTCTACAGCGGCAAGGCGATCCAGGATGCGGGCAGCCTCGCCAACGGCGTCTTCTTCCCCCTGCCTCCGTTCGACCGCACCTCCGACGACGAGCTCGTCAAGAACTTCGTCAAGCGCTACATGGACACCTACCAGCGGGCTCCCGACATCTTCGCGGCCCACGGCTACGATGCGATGAGGCTCGTGATCCGGGTGATGACATTGGCCAAGCCGCCCGAAACTCCGGAGATCGTGAAGACGCTCCACTTCGGCATCAGCGAGTTCAAGGGCGTCACGGGGCCGATTCTCTTTGACGATTACGGAGACGTGAAACACTATCCGAAGATCTTCATCGTCGACCATGGACGGGTCGTCAGCTACGAACGCTTCCTCAAGCAGCAGCGGGCACTCATCCTGCAGCGGGTGCAAGATCTGCTGGGGGCGAAGCGGTAGCCGGCAGCCGACGGCTGAGATCGATGCGAGCCGGAGCCGAGGTCTTCGGTCTTCTGTGGCACCACAGGGCATTGGTGGTGGCCCTCGTACGCCGAGATCTCGCGGCTCGGTATCGCGCTTCGTTGCTCGGCTACCTGTGGTCGATGCTCAACCCGCTGCTTCTGTTGGCCGTGTACGCAGTGGTCTTCACGACCGTCTTCCAGCCGCGGATGGCCGGTGCCAAGCCGTACGCCCTATTTCTGTTCGCCGGCCTCCTGCCCTGGCTGTTCTTTTCGGGAGCTTTGCTCGATGCAGCGATGACGCTGGTTGACAACGGCCCGCTCTTAGCCAAGGTGGTGTGTCCGGCCGAGGTCTTCCCGGCAGTGACGGTCCTTGCTCACCTGGTTCATCACGTGCTGGCGCTGCCGGTCCTGCTGGCCGGGCTTGCGGGCTGTGCGGTCCTCGGCCTGCACCCCTTCCCGTGGACGGTCCTGCTACTGCCGCTGGCGCTGGTGCCGTGGGTGCTGTTGACCGGCGGCCTGGCGATGGCGATCTCCGCTGTTGGCGTTCACTTTCGAGATACCCGCGACCTGCTGGCCAACCTTCTCAACCTCCTGTTCTTCGGCACACCCATCATCTACACCCTCGACGGCCTGCACGTTGTCTGGCTCAAGCGCTTGCTGCAGCTCAACCCGCTCGCCAGCGTGATCGAGGTGTATCGGAGCCTTGCGTTCTCCGGTCGGTTCGCCCCGGCGACCGACTGGGCGGTGGCTCTGGGGGTTGGCCTGGTCGCCTGGATAATCGGCGCGTGGCTGTTCCTGCGGCTGCGCGACACGCTCGTGGAGGCTGTGTGAGGGGCCGGATTGTCCTCAGGGACGTGACCAAGGTGTACCGCAAGGCGGTGCGGGAGGGCCGCTTCCAGAGCGTCAAGGGCGCCCTGCTGCACGGCGATCTGCTGCGCGGCCTCAGTCCCCGCGAGCAGTTCGTGGCCCTCGAAGACCTCGGTCTCGAGGTGGCGCCAGGCGAGGCGGTCGCCCTGATCGGCCCCAACGGGTCGGGGAAGTCGACAGCCCTCAAGCTGATCAGCGGCATCCTCCGGCCGTCGGCCGGAGAGGTCGAGGTCGAAGGGCGTGTCACGGCCCTGATCGAGCTCGGCGCAGGCTTTCACCCGGAGATTCCCGGGCGTGAGAACGTGATCATCAACGGCATGCTGCTGGGCCTGTCACGGGCGGAGGTGGAACGCAGGCTGCCCGAGATCGTGAGCTTCGCGGGGATCGAGGAGTTCATCGACCAGCCCGTGAAGGTCTACTCCTCCGGCATGTTCGTACGTCTCGGGTTTGCGGTAGCGGTGGCCGTGGACCCCGACATCCTGCTCATCGACGAGGTACTGGCGGTCGGCGACGCGGCGTTCACGCGGCGGTGCCTCGATCGGATCGCACGCATGCGGCGAGAGGGCGTGACCCTGGTGATCGTCTCCCACGATCTCGATCTGGTGACTGCGCTGGCTGACCGGGCCGTGTACCTGCGTCGGGGACGGGTGGTTGCCGAGGGACCGGCGGATGCGGTGGTGGCCCGCTACCGTAGCGACGTGGCCGGCGAGGAGGCGGGCGACACCGAGGGCCAGGAGCGCGTACGCGTGGTCGAAGAGGGGCGACGGTGGGGAACCGGAGACGTGGAGATCGAAGAGGTGACGTTTTCCAGCGGCGGCGTGCCGTTGCGAGTCGTTCCTTCCGGCGCCGACTGCACCGTCCACATCCGCTACCGGGTGCGACAACCGGTCGAGGACTTCGTGTTCGGACTCGCCTGGCACACCTCGGAGGGTGGGTTGGTCGGTGGGCACAACACGCAGCTCGACGGGCTCGAGCCACGCCGGCTGAATGGGGCTGGAGAGGTTCGTTGCCGCTACGGTGCCCTCCAGCTGGCGTCCGGGGAGTACTGGTTGGACGTCGCGGTTCATGCGGCCGACGGCCTCGCCTACGACTACTGGTGTCGGGCGGCCCGTCTGCGGGTCACGGCCCCGGTGGGGTGGCCCGGGGTGTGGGCTCCGGCCCACAGCTGGGAGTGCGATCAGCCGTTGTGGGACGCCGGGCCGCGAGGAGAACGCTGACCAGGATCCCGAGCAGGGCCAGCATGAGCCCGGTTCGTAGCGGCGCCCGGCCCATGATGAAGCGGACTGTGTGGATGCCCTTGGGGACCCGTACGCCGATCTGCCACAGGTTGACGAGCTCCGGTCGCGCCGGCTTGCCGTCGATATCGGCTTGCCATCCGTGAGAGAAGGCCTGATCGATGACGAGGAGACCGTCGGATGGGGTTGTGGTTCGCACCGTCCACGAGCTGGCGTCTCGACGGAGGACCTGAACGCGTCCCGTACCATGCCGGCGACCCGTGGAAGCTCCGATGAGAACCGCGTCCCGCCCGGGCTCGATATCCGGGTCGAGCAGCAGCGCCCATCCCCCACGGCGCCACGGCGAGTACACTTCGCGTTGCGCCAGCCAGGCCGCCGGAGGAGGCCGCCGCAGGCGGTGCAGTGCCAGCGGCTCGCCGAGGACGGTCTCGGTCTCGACGTACTCGATGTCGTTTCCGGCCGGAAGGCTCTCCGACGCCAGGATCCAGGCCGCGCCGAGCTGGCGGGCGGCATGGGCGCGGGCCCCGGCGGGGGTGGCTGCAAACCGACGGGCGCAGTCGGCCACCCACCACGGCTCCATGCCGTCCGGCCCGGTGACCCCGCGGTAGCTGACGCCGAACGGTGCACCGTAGAAGCGCCACAGCTGGGCGAAGCCGAGGCGTGCGCGCCTGACCGGCGGCGCCAGCGCGGGATCCCCGCTCTCATGCAAGCGATCGAAGCGAAACGGGATGTCCTCCACAATCCGGCGGTCGCGTCCCAGCTTCGCGAGCAGTGGGGGGGCTTGAGCGTAGTGAGCGGCGTTGTCCCACATCATCATCGACGAGCTGCCGGCCAGGAGCTGGACAGCCAACGCCGGAAGTAGGAGGTAGCGGGGCGCGGCCGCCGCCACGATCAGCGGGACGATGCCGCTCGCGAGGTCGAAGCGGACGGAGGCCGCAACCGACTCCGCAACCCCGGGCAGATGCAGGTTTGCAGCCGAAGCGGGAAACAGGCGGCCGAGAACATCTTGCGCTCCGCCAGTGAATGTCAGCGGCCCCGACAGCAGAATCATTGTCAGGCCAATGGTGGCCGCCCGGCGCCGGAAGGCCGTAGGCCGTCGTCGGGCGGCCGCGAGACCACGGGCGATGAGAGGTGTCGCCGCCAGCTGTGCCAGTACCAGGAGCTTGATGGCATAGCGGAACCCTGCCAACGGCGGCACCAGCCTGGACAGGCCGGCGATGCCGGCCGGCCACGCCGCGGCGGCCACCGCCGCCAATAGACCCAGGGTCCACGGTCGCATCCGCGAACCAGCAACCCCGAGAGTCAGGAGTACGAGGGCCAGGGTTCCGAAGTTGAGGTTGACCTCGTACCGCAGCCAGCCGAACGACGGCCGGGCCCAGGAGCCGTCCGGTGCGAACGGGCCGGGCTGACCGTACAGGTGTGGCAGCACGAGCTCAGGCCAGCGCCGGGGTGCAAACGAGTCGGCGGCGACGGAGCCCGGCGCGAGCCCGAGAACGTGACGGCGGCTGTCGGCGTGCGCAGATGCGGCGGGGACCAGCTGGGGAGCGGCCAGCAGAAGCGACAGGAGCGGGGCGAAGAGGAGAACGGCGACGCTCCGCCAACCAGTCCTCCGCTTTGCCAGGGATCCGATAGCAGCGATCCCCCAGGCGACCCAGGCGAGC
>JAJDNH010000085.1 GCA_022340775.1 Acidobacteriota bacterium | reverse complement strand
CGAGAGTCCAGATCCGGCGGCCCGCGCCGCAGCCGGGGGAAACGTCGAGGAGCCGCGCGGTGGCACCGCGGTACGACGGCGGCTGGCCGCCGCGCCGTCCAACGCCGACGCCGTCCGCGGCAACCCCAACGCCCATACCGGCGCCGAAGCAGTAAGACAGGCTACCCACTCGCCGTCTACCGTGGCTCGAGTCAAGTCGGTCGAAGCCCTCGCGCTCGGATCGGCTCTTCCGGCCGCGCCTATACGGCGAACCGGAAGTGGGCGACATCCCCATCGCGGATGACGTAGGTTTTGCCCTCGAGACGCAGTGTGCCGCGCTGACGGCAGGTCGCCATCGAGCCGGCGTCGAGGAGCTCCTCCCAGGGCACCACCTCGGCGCGGATGAAGCCGCGCTGGATGTCGGTGTGGATGATGCCGGCGGCGTCCACCGCCACGGTGCCGTCCGGGATCGACCATGCCCGGCACTCATCCTCGCCGACGGTGAAGAACGAGACCAGGCCCAGGAGATGGTATGACTCGCGGATGACACGATCGAGCGCGGAGTCGGCGATGCCGAGCTCTGCCATCAGCTCGACGGCGTCAGCGTCCTCGAGCTCGGCGAGCTCGCCTTCGAGCGTGGCACACACGGTCGTGAAAGCCGTTGCGGGCCGTCCCCGCCAGTCATCCCACTGTGGCTCCGCCAGCACATCGTCGCCGACCCTCGCCTCGTCGACGTTGACGACGACCAGCAGCGGTTTGAGCGACAGGAAGGTGAAGCCACGGAGGCGCTTGAGCTCGTTCTCGTCAAGCGGTTCGGTTCGCAGCGGCCGACCGTCCTCGAGCACGGCGAGGCAGCGTTGCAGGGTCTTTTGCTCGGCCGCGAGGTCTGGATCCTTGCGTTTCGCGAGGTCCTTTTCGAGTCGAGCGAGGCGGCGCTCGACCACCATCTGATCCTGGAGCAGGAACTCCTCCTCGAGGTGGGAGAGATCGCGAACCGGGTCGAGCGATCCGCTGGGGTGCGGAACCTCGTCGTTGACGAAGGCGCGCAGAACCACCATCAGGGCGTCCATCGTGCGCAGTTCGGCCAGGTTGAGGGCGTCCTCCCGGCCGTGAGCATCGGGCAGCGAGGGTACGTCGACGTAGCGGACAGTTGCCGGCGTCGTCTTGCGCGGTTCGAAGAGGGAGCTGAGACGGATCAGCCGTTGATCTGGAACCGTTGCCACGCCGAGGTGGGAACGTCCCCTACCCCCCGCCGGACCCGTTGCCTCACGGCTGCCAGTGAGCAGGTTGAAGAGGCTCGTCTTGCCGCTAGCGGCACGGCCGAGTATCCCAATCTCCATGGGCTCTCATCCTCCCCGGGCACCGGTGCCGACGGGTTGGCGCCGGATTAGCATCGAAGGTGCGCCGACGTATCCGCACGACGTCTGGTACCAGCGCCGGTCAGTCCCCAGCGCCTCGATGCGGCGCAGGAACGATCCCAGACTCCCGCGTAGCTCGACCACCGGGTGCCACCCCTCGACACGGCCGCGGTCGACCGAAAGCGCCGACGCAACGAGTCGAAAGCTGTCGATCTCGGCCACCACCTCGATCGGGCCGACGGGGCGAACAAGGTACAGCAGCCGCTCGCTCTCTGCCAGCAGCCGCGCGGGCGGTAGCGCGGTATCGGCCGCAACGGTGAGGTTGGCGAGGCCGCTCGCCGGCGCATCGCGGTACGACAAGCGGACCGCACCTCCGCGCGGTGTCTCATCGCACAGGACGGCGTCCATGAAGCAGGCCACGCGGTGGCGGGGCACCCCCTCCTCGAGGAGCGTCAGCGGTCTTGCCGGCAGGCCCTCACCGTCGCATGGTGCCACCAGCGGTGCGCCCGCGCCCGAGCGGTCGTCGACCAGCGTCAGCAGCCCGGACGCCAGACGTCCCTGGCGATCGACGAGCGACGCCAGCGGATCGGCGCGGCCCGGTGTGGCAACGAAGAGAGGCGCCAGCTCTGCCAGCAGGTGGGCACTGATCTCGCTGTGGAGGAGTACGTCGCGAACGCCGCTCCGCGGCTCGCCGGCGGGACCGCGCAAGAGCGCCCGATCGACCACGCTGGCGGCTGCCTCCTCGGCGGCGAACTGCTCGGGATCGGGCAGCCACAACCATTCGTGCCAGACCCCGCCCTCCCCGTCTCTGTCCCCGACCTCGACCAGGATGGAGCACGAGCTCCCGCTATGGGCGCCGATGAAGCCCTCTCCCGTCGTGAGTATCCACGAGTAGGAACCCTCCTGCAGCTCGAGTCTGAGGACCGCGAGGCGGCCTGCCGAGCGCGCGCGGAGCGCGTCACGCAGCTCGCCGGTTGCGTGACTGGCCCATCCCCGCGGCGTCGGCGGCGGCGCCGGCGGGACGGTGGCGAGGCCGAGCAGCCGTTCCGGAGGCAGCGGATCGCGCGGAAACGGCAGCGCGGAGGCCAGTGCCGACTCCACGGCGCGTCGTGCCGCAGCCTTGTCGATCCCGGAAGCCGCGGCAAAGCCGAACCTGCCGCCATGACAGGTCCGTACCGCCACACCGGTCTCTTCGGTCAGGGTCTCGAACGGTGGTGAGCCCTCGTTGCGGGCCATGTGGTGGGTTGACGAGGCCTTGGCGAAGACCTCCCAGCGAGCCGCGTGCGACGGTGCCAGCAGGTCCCTGGCTGCGACGGTAGCGCGGCGCAGGCGGTCGACGTGCCGAGGCTCGTCGTTGGTTTCCATCGCGTCTAGAGTACCTCGAGCTGGCGGACCAGGATGGTCGGTGATTCGGAGCCGGTGGCGATGGGGAGCCCGTTCTTGACACACCAACCGAGGCGCCATTCCGGCTGCGGATCATCGCCAATGGCCGGGTCGATGTTGGCGAGCAGGTTGAGCGCGGAGCCAGTGACGTGGAGCTGCCCCAACTCCCTCCGCCGGCGTCCGTGCCTGATCTCCCATCCGCGTTCGATGCGGATCACGACTCGGCCGGAGGTTGGGTCGACGGTCGCGCCGCTGAGGCGGGAGACCACGAGGCCGTTCTCGAGGTCGCGCTCGAGGTCCTGCGGTCGCGTCGTGCCGGGGGCCATGATCAGGTTGGACATGCGCGCGACGGGGGGACGATCCCAGGTCGCTCGCCGACCTCGTCCGGGCGGGTGGTTGAGTAGCTGACCGCCGCGTCGGTCGCACAGCCACCCGGCAAGAACACCGTCGGACAGGAGCTGAATGGGCCCCGCCTGAACGCCTTCGTCATCGACCGTGAAGGCCCCGGGCAGGTCTTGGCGCCCCGGGTCGTCAATGACGGTCACGCCGTGAGGTGCCACCTCGGCTCCGCCCAGAGCGGCAAACGGTGACAGGCCCCGGGCCGTGAGATCGGACTCCGCAAGGTGGCCGACGAGCTCGTGCAGCAGGGCGCCTGCGGTGCCGGCGGTAAACAACACCGGCAAGCGGGAACGGGGCTCGGGGACCCAGGTACGGGCTGGCGGCGGGGCCAGTAGCTCTCGCAGCCACTCGCCGAGCGAAGGATGATCGTGGACGGCGAGCAGGGCCGACGCGCTCTTGCCGACTCGGCGGGCTCGCACCAGCGGCGGTGTTTCCACCGCCGACCAGGAACCCTGCCTGATGACTGCCGACCGGCGCTCCACCAAGCGCAGGTCGAGAGCATCCTCACCGGTTCTGGTCACCAGCTCCTGTGCCCAGCGGCGCCACTCGCGTGGGGCGTCGAGCTCAGCGGCTGGCAGCGGCCGTCGTTCGGGCAAGGTCAAGCCGCGCCCGTACGGAGCCAGGACGGCGTGCAGCGCCTCGGCCGAGGTGCCGGTGCGAGCCAAGAGCACGTCTCGGTTGCCGACGGACCATCGCGCGGCGAGACCATCGGAGCGGCACTCCTCGACCACGGGCGCACCGTTGCGAGCCGATACCCTGAGATCGAGCCGGCGTTCGAGGTACACGTCCTCGAGCCGCGGCGACACGCGGTTTTCGGCCTCGGCGACTGCGGCTGCGACGCCCGTCAACCAAACTGGATCGAAGGGCGGCTCGATGTTCCCCGAAGCGTGCACCTCGGCATGGTAGCGGAGCCGGCCGCCGACTGCGACGCCATCCGATGGGCCGTGCGGTTCGAGGTCCGACCTCCGCCGACGGGCGGACGGGGTACAATGCGGTCCCGTGCGGCTCCGACCGCCGCCAGCAGCCAGCGAGAGGGCTCCGGAGCCGTCAGCGTACCTGGTTGGGAGGACGCAGGGAGGAGTGGGTGATGTCGGATGACGTGCGGGCGCGCCTCGAGGAGAGGATCGCCGCCAACCGCGCCGGCGGGGGCGAGGCCAGGGTCAGCCACCAGCACGAGCAGGGGAAGCTGACCGCGCGCGAGCGGATCGAGACCTTCCTCGACGAGGGCACGTTCGAGGAGATGGACGCTCTGGTCGAGCACGACTGTCGGGACTTCGGCATGGCCAGAAAGCGGATCCCGGGCGACGGCGTTGTTGGTGGTCACGGCCGGGTCGACGGTCGGCCGGTGTTCGTGTTTGCGCAGGACTTCACGGTCTTCGGCGGCTCGCTGTCGGCGGCCAACGCGGAGAAGATCTGCAAGCTCATGGACCTGGCGATGAAGGTCGGCGCCCCGGTCGTGGGTCTGAACGACTCTGGCGGGGCCCGCATCCAGGAAGGCGTGGCGTCGTTGGCCGGGTATGCGGACATCTTCCTGCGCAACACGCTCGCCTCCGGTGTCGTACCCCAGATTTCGGCGATCATGGGACCCTGCGCAGGCGGCGCGGTCTACTCGCCGGCCATCACCGACTTCGTCCTCATGGTTGAGGGGACCTCGTACATGTTCGTCACCGGACCGGAGGTTATCCGGACGGTGACCCATGAGGAGGTCACGAAGGAGAAGCTGGGCGGCGCCATGACCCACAACTCGGTCTCGGGGGTCGCCCACTTCGTGACCGGCACCGATGCCCAGTGCCTGGCGCAGATCCGGCGCCTGCTCTCATATGTCCCGTCGAACAACTCCCAGCGTCCTCCGGTCGTGCCCACCGACGATCCTCTGGACCGCGAGGCGCCGGAGCTCGATACGCTGGTGCCGCCGGATCCCAACCGTCCCTATGACATCAAGGAGGTCATCCGTCACGTCGCGGACGATGGGGACTTCCTCGAGGTGCATGAGCACTACGCGAAGAACCTCGTCGTTGGCTTCGTACGTCTCGGCGGACGCAGCGTGGGCGTGGTCGCCAACCAACCTAACCACCTCGCCGGTACCCTGGACATCAACGCCTCGGTGAAGGGCGCCCGCTTCGTCCGCTTCTGCGATGCGTTCAACATTCCTCTGTGGATTGTCGAGGACGTGCCGGGCTTCCTCCCGGGAACTGCACAGGAGTGGGGCGGGATCATCCGCCACGGGGCCAAGCTACTGTTCGCCCTCGCTGAGGCGACTGTACCAAAGGTCACGGTCATCACCCGCAAGGCGTACGGCGGTGCCTACTGCGTGATGGGCTCCAAGCACATCAGGACCGACGTCAACCTTGCCTTTCCGACAGCCGAGATCGCGGTCATGGGCCCGGAAGGAGCAGTCAACATCCTCTACCGAAACGAGATTCAGAAGGCCGAGGATGCCGACGCGGAGCACCAGCGTCTCGTTCAGGGGTACCAGGACAAGTTCGCGAACCCGTTCGTGGCTGCCGAACGCGGCTATCTCGACGAGGTCATCACGCCGCGACGGCTGCGACGCAAGCTGGTGGCTGCGTTCGCCATGCTCGAGACAAAACGCGACTCCATGCCCACCAAGAAGCACGGCAATATCCCGCTATGAAGGGCATTTCAAAGAAACCGGGATCTCCTGCCGCAGGCAAGATGGAGCACACCCCGCAGCGGGATATCGCTGGCGCCGGAGGCGACAGTAAGTATCCCGCTATGAAGCTGCTGATCGCGAACCGGGGGGAGATCGCCGTTCGCATCATCCGCGCCTGTCGCGAGCTGGGAATCGGAACCGTCGCGGTGTACTCCGAGATCGACCGGCTGGCGCCGCACGTGATGATGGCGGACGAGGCCCACCCGATTGGCCCGGCGCCGGCCGCCGAGAGCTACCTCAACGTCGACCGCCTGATTGCGGCAGCCAAGAAGAGCGGTGCGCAGCTCGTTCACCCGGGGTACGGGTTCCTGGCGGAGAACCCCGAGTTCGCCGAGCGGGTGCAGCAGGAGGGGCTGACTTGGGTCGGCCCCCCACCCGAGGCGATCCGCCTGATGGGCTCGAAGACCGCATCGCGGCGGTTGGCCGAGAAGGCCGGGGCACCGCTCATCCCGGGCATGATGGAGCCGGTCGCCGAGCTTGCCGAGTTGGAGCGTTTCGTCGACCAGCACGGGCTGCCGGTGCTCCTCAAGGCGGTTGCGGGCGGTGGCGGCAAGGGCATGCGCCGCGTCGATGCCCGAACCGAGCTCGGCCCTGCCTTGGAGCGGGCGCGGTCCGAGGGACAGGCTTACTTCGGAGACGGCCGGGTCTACGCCGAGCGGCTCGTCGACCGGCCGCGCCACGTCGAGGTCCAGGTGGTCGCGGACCTGTACGGCGCCGCGGTCGCGGTCGGCGAGCGTGAGTGTTCCCTGCAGCGGCGCCACCAGAAGGTGGTCGAGGAGTGCCCGTCGCCGGCGGTCACCCCAGAGATTCGCGAGCGCCTGTTCACGGCGGCGTTGGCGGTTGTCGAGGCGGCCGGCTATCACTCGGTCGGCACCGTCGAGTTCCTGCTCGGCCCCGACGGCTCGGTGTACTTCTTGGAAATGAACACCCGCCTGCAGGTTGAGCATCCGGTCACCGAGGCGGTGTACGGCGTCGATCTGGCGCAGGAGCAGATCAGGATCGCACTCGGCGAGCCGCTGTCGTGGACGCAGGAGCAGCTGAGCGCACGCGGGCATGCCATCGAGTGCCGCATCTATGCCGAGGACCCGTTCCACAACTTTGCCCCGTCGCCGGGACGCATCACCTACATGCGGCGTCCGTCAGGTCCCGGGGTCCGAGTCGACTCGGGGGTCCTGGCCGGTTCCACGGTGCCGCTGGACTACGACCCGATGCTCGCCAAGCTCGTCATCTGGGGCGAGAACCGGGGCGTCGCAGTGGCGCGTCTTCGCCGCGCGTTGTCGGAGTACTGCGTGGGAGGGATCGCGACCACGCTGTCCCTGTTCAGGCCGCTGGTCCGTCTTCCCGAGTTCGCCGCGGCCGCGTTCCACACCGGCTTCCTCGACGAGCTGCTGGCCTCGCAACGGGTCGAGGAGATGCAGAGCAGCGGCGAGAGCGCTGCAGCCGAGGTGGCGGCGATCGCTGCAGCCTGCCTTGCTACCCTCGCCGCCGGCCGGCTGCCCCGCGACCCCTTCGCCCATTCCGGGGATGGAGGCTGGTGGGAGGAGGGTCTTCGCGTCCTCCACGGGAGGTTTCCGCGATGAGGTGGGTGGTACGGGGTTTCGAGGGCGGGCGAGAGATCGACGTCGAGGCGACCGGGGAGGGTCTGCAGGTCACGATTGACGGCCGGACGCGCACGGTCGAGCTGTTCCGGCTCGATGGCACCGTGGCCTCGCTGCGGTTTGCCGACAACGGTGCGAGCCACGAGCTCGAGTTCGTGCGCGAGGCCCGTCGTCGATGGCGGGTCGCCGTCGACGGTCACGAGTTCAGCTTCGAGGTTCTGCCGCCGGTCGAGGCTGCCCAGCTCGGCGCTCACGCTGCGGCGGAGGGGCCCGCGCGCATCGAAGCGCCGATCCCCGGCAAGGTGGTCGCGGTCCGGGTCGCGGTCGGCGACGCGGTTGTCACTGGGCAGCCGCTCGTAGTCCTCGAGGCCATGAAGATGGAGAATGAGCTAACCTCCCAGCGCGACGGCACCGTGACCGGAGTCTTCGTGGAGGAGGGCGTCACCGTCGAAGCCGGCTCGCCGTTGGTGGAGATCGAGTGAGGTGTACGGTTTTTTGGATATCCTGCCCGAAAAACCGAACAGATTGACCAAAAACGCTGCTCATCGGCCTTGACAGGGGCTCGGGCCGCAACAGTAAAATTGCACGTCTTTTCGCGGCGCCTTGGGAGGCGCATGCAATAGGGTGAAGGAAAGGAGGATCCGGCCGACAGGATGCGTGGAACATCTTCTTCAGTGTGTCCATCCGAGTCCAAGGAAAAAGGAGGGAAGAGTATGAGAGTGCGTGGAAAGTTCCTGATTGCCATGTTGGTCTGCCTGCTCGCAGCCGGCAGCCTGATGGCACAGTCGACCCGTGGCGGCCTCCAGGGCACGGTCACGGACGAGGGCGGTCAGCCCCTGCCCGGTGTGAACGTGCTGCTGACGTCGCCCAACATGCAGGGCCAGAAGACCGCAGTGACCGAGGCCGACGGCACCTACCGGTTCGTCCTCCTGCCCCCAGGCACCTACAAGGCAGTGTTCTCGCTGCCCGGGTACCAGAAGCTGGAGCAGGAGAACATCCGCGTGGTGATCGCGACTATCTTCACCTTGAACGTGACCCTGAAGTCGGCGTTCACGGAGGAGGTCGTGGTCAGTGGCGAGGCGCCGCTGGTTGACACCACCAGCACGACCCTCGGCACCAACCTGCCGCAGAGCTTCTACGCTGACCTGCCGATCCAGCGCAACTACGCGTCGGTCGCCAGCGTGACGCCGGGCTCGAACACCGACGCCTCCGGTACGACGTTCTACGGCTCGACGGGTGCCGAGAACGCGTACTACATCGACGGCGTCAACACGACCGGCGTCGAGCTCGCCGACCAGGGCAAGCGGCTGAACTTCGAGTTCATCCAGGAGGTCCAGGTCAAGACCGGTGGCTACTCGGCCGAGTACGGCCGCAACACCGGCGGCATCATCAGCGTGATCACCAAGTCCGGTGGTAACGAGTTCCACGGCGACGTGTTCGGCTACTACGACTCTGACTCGCTCGAGGCCAACCTCAAGGCGGCCCCGGCCACCGGTGGCGTCTCCGGTACGCGCGCCCAGACCGGCTTCACCCGCGAGGACTACGGCGTCGACGTCGGCGGCTACATCATCAAGGACGCGCTGTGGTTCTTCACCGCCTACGACTACGTCAAGGAAGTGCGCAACTGGGCTGTCACCAAGGACTTCACCGAGGTCGGCGGTCCGCCCCTCGGCCAGTCCTTCGACGACACGGTCCGCCAGGACCTGTGGGCGGCCAAGCTGACGTGGCGCATCTCCGACAACCACTCGCTGGCGGCTGCGGCCTTCGGCGACCCGCGCACCCGCTCGGGCCCGGGCGTCGGCGCCGGCGCCGGCTTCGCCGGTCCCCCGACCTCGTACATGGGCACCGCGGACACCGGCGGCACCGACGGCACGGCCGACTACAACGGCGTGTTCGGCGAGAACTGGGTGGTCAGCGCCCGCTACGCCATGCACCGTGAGAAGCTCCGCCAGGGCGGCCCGGGCGCCAACCTGGTCGATTACATCGACAACACGGACCCGCTCCACGACGGCACCACCGTCCACGGCTGGCCCGGCAGCGGCGAGGCCGGCCTCGGCTTCGAGAGCACGCAGGACTTCGCCCGCAAGCAGTACAACGCCGACGTCTCCTACTTCGTGGGCGACTTCTTCGGCCAGCACGAGTTCAAGGCCGGCTACGAGTGGGAGCACATCACGGTCAAGAACCTGTCTGAGTACAGTGGCGGCCAGCTGATCTGGCGCTACGGGTCCCCCGGCGACTACTACTACGCCCACGAGTACTTCCTCAAGGAGAAGGTGCCGGTCGACCAGATCACGCCCGATCTCATCGGGCCGCGTGCGGTCAACACCAAGGCCGACAACTACGCCATGTACATCCAGGACCGCTGGCAGCCGACGTCGAACCTGACGTTCAACCTCGGCGTCCGCCTCGACCGGCAGAAGCTGTACAACATGTTCGGTGGCCTGTCGGCCGACATCAAGAACGAGTGGGGCCCGCGTCTCGGCTTCGTCTGGGACTTCATGGGCAACGGCAAGTCGAAGCTGTTCGGTCACATCGGACGCTTCTACGAGACCGTCCCGATGGACATCGTGATCCGCTCGTTCGGCGGTGAGATCGACGCCTTCATCTACAACCTGTCCGACGACCCCGCCGACATCCAACCCGGCGGCTGGGTGGGCCCGTACTCCCGTATCCGTGGCGGCGGCATCTCGCGCGTCGACCCGGACATCAAGGGCCAGTACATCACCGAGTACGTGCTCGGCGCCCAGTACGAGCTGGCACCCAACGTGTCGCTGTCGGTCAAGGGGATCTACCGTGACCTCGGCCGGGTGATCGAGGACGCGCTGTCCCAGGACGGCGACTACTTCATCGGCAACCCCGGCATGGGCACGCTGAGCTACACCTACGACGCCTCGTACTGGTACTCCTACCCGGGCGGCCCGGGCGAGTGCCTGAACGGCGACCCCAACTGCCACCTGCACCACGTGCCGGCGCCCAAGCGCACGTTCACCGGCATCGAGGTCACGCTGCAGAAGCGGTTCTCCGACAACTTCCAGCTCATCGCCTCGGCGCTGTACTCGCGCCTGAGCGGCAACTACGACGGTACCTTCCAGGCCTCGACCGGCCAGCTCGACCCGAACCTGAACTCGGCGTACGACTACTACGACTTCTCGGTCAACAACAACGGCTACCTGTCCAACGACCGGCGCCAGCAGTTCAAGGTCGACGGCAGCTACCGCTTCGACTGGGGCCTGACCTTTGGTCTGTCGGCCTACTACGAGACCGGCACCCCGGTCACCGCGATGGGCTACCACTCCTGGTACCGCAACTGGGAGATGTACCTGTCGCGCCGCGGCGCCTTCGGACGCGTCAACTCCGACTGGGAGGCCGACGTCCACTTCGGCTACCCGATCAAGGTCGGCGGCGACGTCACGGTGAACCTGCTGCTGGACATCTTCCGGGTGTTCAACAACCAGATGGAGAACTCCCGCAGTCTGCGCTATGACTACAGCATGGACTACCAGGTTCTCGATCCGCACACCGGCATGCCGTATCCGCCACTGACGCCGGACAACGCTTTGATTCCGGTTGGCGTCTACACGGAAGGTCGCCCGGCGACCAACGCTTCGTTTAACACTTCGAACGGCTGGACGCTGCCTCGGCAGGTCCGCTTCGGCGTTCGCATTAGCTTCTGATCAGATCACTCTGATCGTTGGGGGCGGCCCTCGGGCCGCCCCTTTTTTTGCCCGGATCATTCGCTCGCGATCTACTGCGAGCAGCGATACGCCAGCCGTCGCCGTTCTCTTCGCGTTTCGCTGCTCTCGCGGCGATCGCTCACGAACGCTTCGGGCCTTGCAGACTGCGCCTCTGACACACGGTCGGGAGGCGCTGAGTTTCGGTGGTAGACTTCGCGGATGCGCAAGGTTGTGCTTCTGCTGATCGCCGCGGCCGCCCTGGCGGCCGCCCTGTGGGTGACGTGCGCGTGGGTGAGCGCCGACGGGGCGCTGCTCGGCTGGTCGGCCTCGGATGGAACCCTCCTGGTGCCTGCTCGTGGTCCGGCCTGGATGCCGCGGTGGCGGTTTCAGCGGGTCGCAGGCGGGAAGATCGGCGGCACCCTCGACGGCGCCTCCCGGGAAGGGGTACGGATCGGAGTCTCGCTGGCCGTTCGGCCCGCGGTGGGCCGGTGGCGGCTGGCGCCGGCAGCGACCCCTCGCGAAGGGCTGCTGGCCGCGGCCCGTGAGCCGATGCGGAAGTACCTCGCGACGATCCCGCTCGGGTGCTTTGTCCCCGGTGCGGCGCCGGCGGAGTGTCCGCAGGATCCGACGGCGGGCCTACGCGCCGCGGTGGGCGAGGCCGTGAGCGTGCCGCTCGGTGACATCTCGGTCAAGCTCGAACCGGATGCCGGGGCGGTGCGGGGGTTCCTGCTCGGGAAGGTCCGCGACCGGCTTCCCGTGGTCCACCGCAAGCTCGTCCTCATCGGCCTCGACGGGGTCGGCTGGGACCACGTTCTCCCCTACGTGCGCGAGGGCCTGATGCCCAACCTGGGCCGGTTGATGCAGAGTGGAACCTGGGGCGAGATGAAGACCCTAGTCCCCATGCTGTCGCCCCTGATCTGGACCACCATGGCTACCGGCTACCCCCCGGAGGAGCACGGGATCCTGGACTTTGTCCAGCGGGACCCCAAGACGGGCCAGATCGTGCCGACCACCAGCCACCAGCGCAAGGTGCCGGCGGTCTGGAACCTGTCGTCAGCGCTTGGCAAGACCAGCGACGTGATCGCATGGTGGGCGACCTGGCCGGCCGAGCGACTGGACGGTGTGATGATCTCGGACCGGCTGTACTACAGCCTGACCAGGGGCATGGCGACGGAGGGCTTCACGACCGAGGAAAAGGACCTGGTCTCGCCCCCCGACGAGGAGCAGAAGTTCGTCCAACTGCGGAACCGGGCGGAGAAGGAAACCGACTGGAAGACCGTTCGCTACTTCATCAACATCCCCGAGGCGTCCTATCAGGCGGCGGTCGACTCGGGCCAAGGCTGGGACGACCCGGTCGACGGCTTTCGCCGTACGCTGATCGCGACCCGCCTCTACTTCGGCTCGGCGCTGATGCTGGCGGCAGACCGTCCGGACCTGCTCATGGTCTACATCGAGGGAACCGACGAGATCGGTCACATCATGGCGCCGTACATGCCGCCGCCGACCCTCAACGTCGATCCGGGCAAGGCGGCGGTGCTGGCGGCGTCGGTCCCGCGCTACTTCCAGATCATCGACCGTTGGATCGGTCGTGTGGTGGACGCGTGTCCGCTCGACGAGTACACGGTGATGATCCTCTCCGATCACGGCTTCAAGTGGGGCAAGGACCGGCCCCGGGGGCTGTCCGGGACGGCCGGACCGACCGCGCCGCTGTGGCACAAGCAGCCCGCCGTCTACCTCCTGGCAGGCAAGGGTGTCAAGCGCCTGGGCCGTGTCAAGGAGTGGAAGTCGGTGTACGACGTGGCGCCGACGATTGCCGCCATCATCGGGATACCAGCCGACGAGCACTGGCGGGGCACACCTCTTCCAGGTACCCCGAAGACGGCGTTGAAGGCGATCGACTACGGCCCCCTGGTGCCACCGTCGTCGTACCAGACCGGCGGCAACGAACGTGCCCCCGTCAGCCCAGAGTACATCGCCAAGATGAAGTCGCTCGGCTACCTGAGTGGCGGGGGCGACCAGCCGTTGGTGTCGGCGGGAGAGGCGGCGAGGGAAACGCCGTCGCCGGCTCCTGTGGAGACGCCGGCCGCGACGCCGACACCTGTCGTCGCCGAGCCCGATATCGATGCCACGGCCACCTACGGGGAAATCAACAACCTGGCCGTGATCAAGCTCAACCAGAAGAAGTACGCCGAGGCCAAGAAGCTCCTCGAGCGCGCGATGGCCCTCAACCCGGAGGGCCCGGGTCCGCATTTCAACCTGCGCCGGATGTACATGGAGCAGAAGCGCTACGACGACGCGGACCGCGAGCTGTGGATCGCCGCCGACAAGGGCCTGCGTGACCGGGACCGGACACTGGACCGCGCTGCGGCCGACTATGAGCGGCTGGGTCTGGAGGAGCGGGCCGAGGCGCTGCTCGAGAAGGCGGTCAAGAAGTATCCCGAGCATGAGCAGTTCTGGGGGCACCTCATTGTGGCCAAGATCCGCCTGAAGAAGTGCCCCGAGGCTGTCGAGGTCGGGCGTGAAGCGGCGGCAAAGTTCCCCAACAGCGGGCCGATCCATGCCTTCTACGGTACGGCCGCGGCGTGTGCGGGCGACGCCGCCACCGCAGTTACCGAGATCAGGCGGTCACTCGAGATCGATCCGAACCAGCCGATGCTCCAGCGGATGCTGCAGCAGCTCACCCAAGGCGCTCAGTAGGAATCAGCCCGTAGGGCCGAGGGGGCCGCTCCGCCACGCCCCGGCTACCGAGTCGGTGCGACGCTGGTGGCAACGGTCTGGTAGGAGGCCTGTTGGGTCACCTCGTCGAGCAGGCCGACGCCCACCCGGTAGGTACCGGAAGCCATCAGCATGCTGAGGTCGACACCGAACCGCTGCTTCTTTGCCGCGTCGTAGTCGGCGGCCGGGATCCGCACCTCGTGCTCCTGGCGCTGGATATCGGACTGCTTGCCGTCCGGGTCTCGCGCTGCCACGAACACGATGACGCGGCCAACGTAGTCGTGGCCTTCCGGGAGCAAGGCGACCTTGTCGAGCGGGAAGGAGATGTGCAACGGCACCGTCCACCACTCGTTGGTTGCCGGCGACGGCGTGCCGGTCGCGATGTCGATGTCCATCGGGTTGTCGTCTACCGGAGTGATGAGCGACGCCATCACTCTGTCCTGGACCTGCGACTCGCGTGACTTCTCGACGAACCGCCGGCGGTAGCGCAGCGTGTACTCTGGATGGTTCGTGAGCTCGACCTTAATCGTGTGGATCTTGTCTTGGCCCGCTGAGGTCAGGCTGTACCCAAGGGAGTAGTAGTTGTAGAGGTCGTGTCCGATTGTCTTGAAGCCGGCGGAGAAGTTGTTGGTGTTGACGATCGCGCGGCCGCCGGTGGAGTCCGCCATGTAGTGCAACGAGTCGTTGTAGGAGCTCGTGCCAACCGTCGAGGACAGTGGGTCTTGGGCGTATCGGCTCTCCGCCGTGCCCGAGCCGACAACCTGGAGGCCTTGCGCACCGACGGTGTAGAAGGCCACGCCCTGCGAGCTTGCGGAGGACACCAGGGACTTGAACAGGTCGGTGCGGTCATAGCGGGTTGTCAGGCTGAGAATGCTGGTGTCGTGATAGATGCTCGAGTACTCGTAGAAGAGGTCGATGCCTGGGATCATCTGAAGCCCGTCCGATACGTACAGGATGGACTTGCGGCCCGGCAGCCCGGCGAGCATCGAAATGGCCTCGCGCAATGAGCCGATGGTGAAGGCGAGGTTGTTCGCTTCCTCGTTGGCGTACGATTTCATGAGCTGGTAGGCGCGGCCGTAATTGCCTTGAGTTCCCGTGATGCCAGAGCCGGAGGCGTTTTCCTGGTCCTGGGCCTTGCGCATCATGTCGATGACATCCCGGCGATCGTTGTCGCGGGTCTTCCTGCCTCCGGTTGACATGCGCATGCTGCGAAGGGCGTTCTGGACCTCACCCGGGTCGGTCGTGAACGGTTGCACGATCTTCAGCGACCTGTCGAACCGCACCACCATCATCTGCATCGGTGGCTGCAGGTTGTCGCGGACGAACTCGCGCAGCTGCCGCAGGACCCGGTTGCGGTCGAGCGGGCGCAGGTTGAGGTTGTCCACATAGATCATCATGAAGATCGGCTTGATGTCGGCCCGGCTGACCTCTCCCGGCCCGGGAGTCGGGGTGGGTTTTGGGACCTCCAGGCCCGGAGTTGGGGTGGCAAACAAGGTCCGGTAGACGTCGTGGGTGTATTCCACGAAGTTGGTGATCTCCCGCTCGGTGCCGTCCTGGTAGATCTTGAAGTCGTCCTTGGTCAGGCCTTCAATGGGGTTGCCTTTCTTGTCGGTGACGAATGCATCGATGTTGACAACCGTGAGCTGGTAGCTGTCGGAGAATGTGAGCCCGCCGATCGGCCGCGGAGTCGGCGTTTTCTTTGCGCCCGCCAAGGCAATAACGGGGGTGGTCAGGAGCAGCACCAGGGGCCACACAAGCATACGGAGTCGCATATCGACAAGCCTCCGGGCGCAGTCTAGCCGGAACTCACGCGTGCCACAACTGAGCGACCGGCAGCTCCCAGGTCCCTCCACTCCTCGAGGATGCCTGTATGATGGCCCGGCCGTGACTGAGGCGCGGACCGCTCCCCCCGACGAGCTCCTCGTGAGCCTCGCCCTGGAAGGCGACCAGGCTGCCGTCACCTCCCTGGTGACGCGCTACCAGAGACGTGTGACCGGGTTCTTGGCGCAGCTGGTGGGAGATATTGAGGTCGCCCGCGATCTCACCCAGGAGACGTTCCTGAGGGTCTGGGGCGCGCTCGATCGCTTCGATCCTGCGTACCGCTTCTCGACCTGGCTGTTCCGCATTGCCCACAACCTGGGCGTCGATCACCTACGGCGGCGCCGACTCGCGACGACGTCGTTGGAGGGTGAGGACAGGGAGGGGCAGCCGGTGCAGGTCGCGGTGGCGGACCTGGGGAAGGATCCCCTCGGCCACTTCGAGAACGTAGCGCTGGCGGGTGCGCTCCGGACTGCCATCGAGGGCCTGCGGCCCGAGTACCGGGAGCTCATCCTGCTGCGTCACTTTGCCGGGCTGAGCTATCAGGAGATCGCCGATCTCGAGTCGATGCCGCTGGGAACCGTGAAGAACAAACTTTTTCGAGCCCACACCGTATTACGGGGTGCGTTGGCCGACTTCTTGTAGGCCGCGCCGGAGAGTGGAAGGAGCATAGCCGTGCAGGCAACCTGCGAAACCGTGCGCGAGGAGCTGGTCCGATGGGGGGGCCGTGTCGAGGATCTTCCCCCAGCCTGCAGGCCGCACCTGGAAGAGTGCGCCGAGTGTCGGGAGATCGCCGCCGTTGAGCGACGTCTGCACCGGCTGCTGTCACAGGCGCCGCCAGAGCCAGACCGCGAGCTGCAGAAGTCCATCGTGTCTTCGATCGGCTCGCGGCCACGCCGTCCGCTCCTGGCCTGGCTACCGGTCGCTGCCGCCCTCCTGATCGGAGCCGTGGGCGCCATTATCGTGGGTGGTGTACCTGGGATCGGGCTGGCTCGGCTGTTCCCAGGCTGGGCGGGGCAAGCACCTGTAGCCATCATGCGGGCGGTCGCGGACTGGAGCGTTGCCCTTGTGGTTGTAGCGAAGGCTGCCGCCGCCTCGGTTCCCTTTGCCGTCCGCCTGGCTGCCGTAGCTGCTGCGGTTGGTGGGGCCGTGATGGTGGGCCTGTTCGCCCGCCGAGCCCGCAGGAGTGCCGGGTGGCGTTGAAGCGCCGAGCGGGAGTGCTCGTCGTGGGGGCCGTGGTCGCTCTGACTACGATCCCGGCCGCGGCGAGCCCGGGCCGAGCTTCGCTGCTCGAGCCGATCACTGTCAACGGCAGGGTGGATGGTGATGTGGTGGCGATGGGAGCGAACGTCGTGCTCGGTCCGAAGGCCGACGTCCGCGGGCACGTGGTTGCCGTATTCGGTGCCGTGCAACGTGATCCCGGAGCCCGGGTTCAGGGACGAGTGATCGGGATCAAGTCTCTGGCCGGCGGCGTGTTGACAGAGGAGGGCTCGGCAGTCCCGGTGACCGTTCGCCTGGGTATGGACCTCCTGCTGGCGAGCGTCTGGCTTGTGGTGGCGACCGTCTTGGCCGCGTTGCTGCCTGCGCGGGTTGTCACCGGAGCGTGGACCGTGAACCGTCTGGGCTTGCGTGTGCTGGGTGTGGGTGTGATGGTCTTCGTCACCGTGATTATGGCGCTGCTGGCAGCGGTCAGCCTGGGGCCGGGAGTAGCGGTCCCGGTGCTGACGATGTTGATGCTGCTGACCGTAGCGGCGAAGGCCTTCGGGCTGACGCTGCTCGGGGCCGCGCTCGGCGGGTGGCTGGTTGCCAGGGTCGCCAGAGTCCGCCTTCCCGTCGCGATCTCCACCTTTATCGGTGTCGGCGCCCTCGTTTGTGTGCGGTTCGTACCCGTGATCGGCGGGCCGACCTGGGCCGTGGTGTCGCTGTGGGCGGTCGGTGCCGGTCTGCTGGGCGTTGCCCTCGGTCCATCGGTGCTTCCGATCCCGGCGCCCGCCCGACTGGCCGAATAGCCGGCGTTCCCTCCCACCCCATGGGGGGCTTTCCCTCTCTGGTTTCAGTGCTATACTTCCCGTCTTGTGATGGGGGGACGGTTGAAGGTCGATCTCAGTCCGGTTGAAACCAAGCCGCTCGCGATGAGCGAGGAGCTCGAGGTATCGGCCGCACGGCTCGACGCGGACGTCGTGGCCGAGACGGTGAGGGTGCGTCTCGACCTCGTGATCCGGCGCAGGGACGAAGCATTCGACCTCGATGGAGAGATGGCGGTCTCCGGGGACCTCCTGTGCTCGCGGTGCCTCGAACCGGTCGCGTGGCACTCTACGGAGGCGTTCCAGCTCACGTTGGCCACCGAACGACCGGAGGCTTTGAACGATCGTGAAGACGATGTGGAGCTCGCAGAAGAGGATCTCGACGTCGTGTACCTCGCCGGCGATAAGCTCGACCTGGAGGAGCTGGCGGCGGAGCAGATTCTGTTGGCTCTGCCGATGCGGGTGACGTGCAAGGACGACTGTGCAGGGATCTGTCCCACCTGTGGCGGGAACCGGAACATAGCGGGCGCCTGCCACTGTGAGCCTCAAGGAGATCCCCGCTGGGAGGCCCTCCGTGACCTCCGCAGCGCGGGCTCGTAACCAGAGAACGAGAACACCGAACGGAGTTGTGTCATGGCCAATCCCAAGCGACGTCATTCTCGTGCGAGGCGCGATTCTCGCCGCGCGCACGATGCGCTGGTTCCCCCCGGCTGGAGCCTGTGTACGACCTGCTTCGAGCCCAAGCCACCGCACCGAGTCTGCCCACATTGCGGGAGCTACAAGGGCCGAACCGTGGTCGAGGTCGAGGAGCTCGACTAGTTCGCACAATGCCGGCGGACGAGCGACGGTTCATCGCCCTGGATGCCACCGGGGGTGACGACGCGCCAGCAGCGACCGTGAATGGGGCTCTGGAGGCAGTTCAGTCGCTGGGGCTGTCCGTGTACCTGGTTGGCCCGGCGCGTCGGGTGCGCCGGGAGCTCGGCCGCTTCCGCTTCTTACCGGACGGCCTCGAGATCGTCGATGCTCCCGATGTTGTCGAGATGGACGATTCCCCGTTGGTCGTCTTGCGGCAGAAGAAACGGTCGCCACTCAACGTGTGCGCAGAGCTGGTTCGAGACGGCCAGGCAGCTGCCATGGTTACCGCGGGCAACACGGGCGCCGCCTGGGTGGCAGCGCGGTCGGTGCTGGGGATGATCGAGGGTGTGGAACGCCCGGCCTTGGCGGCGCTGCTCCCACAGCGGAACGGCCACACGCTGGTGCTGGACGTCGGCGCCAACGTGGACTGCCGCCCGCGCCACCTGATGCAGTTTGCGGTCATGGGTGCGCTGTACGCCGAGCATGTGCTCGGCGTGACTGATCCGCGGGTGGGCCTGATGTCGGTGGGCGAGGAGGAGGGCAAGGGCGGGAAGCGTGGCCGCGAGCAGTTTCGGATCTTGTCCGGCGCCGGGGTCCGATTCGTCGGCAACGTCGAGGGTCGCGACGTCTTCAGCGGCGAGGTAGACGTCATCGTCTGCGACGGCTTCACCGGCAACGTCATCCTGAAGGTGGCCGAGGGCTTGGGAGAAATGATCCTGACCACCCTCAGGGAGGAAGCCCGGAGGTCGCCGGTGTACGGCGCCGGGCTCCTGATGGCGAAGGGTGCATTCCGGAGCCTGAAACGTCGCGTCGACTACTCTGAGTACGGTGGGGCGCCGCTTCTCGGTGTGGGTGGGCCCTGCCTGATCGGGCACGGCCGCTCGTCGAGCAAGGCGATTCGGAATGCCCTGCGGTCGGCCCAGATGTATGCGAAGAGCCAGGTCCTGAAGAGGATCGAGGCCAAGATGCCGGCAACCGTCGAGGTCGCCGAAGGGGGCGGGGGTTCCTAGATGCATGATTCGTTTCCGACCACCGCGCGAATCGCAGGTCTCGGCTGTTACCTGCCGGAGCGCGTTCTCAGCAACCACGACCTCGAGAGGATGGTGGACACCTCCGATGAGTGGATCACGACCCGAACCGGGATCAAGGAACGGCACGTCGTAGCCGACGATGAAGGTCTGGTCGAGCTGGTCGAGCGTGCAGGGCACGATGCGATGGCGGACGCTGGGGTCGAGCCCGGTGATGTCGACCTGTTCATTTTGGCCACGGCGACCGTGGAGCAGCCAATCCCGGCCTCCTCCGCCATCGTACAACCGCGGCTCGGAGTGACGAATGCCGCCTGCTTCGATCTCTCGGCGGCCTGCTCTGGATTCGTCTACGCACTCAACGTGGCCCGGCAGTTCATCGCCACCGGGGAAGCGAAGACGGTGCTGGTGGTCGGCGCCGAGTGCCTGACCAGGTACACGAACTGGACCGACCGGGCGACCTGCGTCCTGTTCGGTGACGGAGCCGGCGCGGTCGTCCTCGAGCCCGCGGAGGCGGGGGACGGTATCCTGCAAATCGACTGGGAGACCGACGGCAGCTACGCCGATCTGATCTCCATGCCGGGTGGAGGCTGCCGCGTTCCTCCCCACAGCCGGGAGGCGATCGACCAAGGTCTACCGTTCATTCAGATGCGCGGCAACGAGACCTTCAAGGTGGCGGTGCGGGCTCTGGCCGACATCAGCCAGCGGGTTCTGGATAGCGCGGGCGTCACCGTTGACGACATCGATCTCTTCATCCCGCACCAGGCCAACATCCGGATCATCAACGCTGTTGGGTCCAGGCTCGGGCTCAACGGCGACAAGGTCTTCACCAACGTCGATCGGGTCGGCAACACGTCTGCGGCATCCATCCCGCTCGCGATGTGCGATGCCATTGAGCAGGGACGGATGAAGCGCGGCGACCTCGTCCTGCTGACGGCCTTCGGCGGCGGCCTGACCTGCGGCTCCGCCCTGGTCCGCTACTGAGGCCGCCGATGGGGCGCGTGGCCGCACTGTTTCCCGGGCAGGGGAGCCAGTATGTGGGGATGGGCCGGGACCTGGCCGAGCGGTGGCCGGTGGCCCGGGACGTCTTCGAGACGGCCGACTCCGTCCTCGCGGTTTCCCTATCCTCGCTGTGCTGGGAGGGGCCGGAGGAGACGCTGCGGCTGACGGAGAATACCCAGCCCGCACTGCTCGCACACTCGACTGCCGCGTGGCGGATCCTCACGGCTGCGGGCCTGGAGGTCGAAGCGGTCGCCGGGCACAGCCTCGGGGAGTACTCCGCCGTCGTAGCCGGCGCCGGCCTGAGCCTGAGCGATGCTCTGACCACGGTACGGCTGCGGGGGCGTCTGATGCAGCAGGCGGTACCGGTCGGTGAGGGCGCCATGGCGGCGGTGATCGGTCTCGAGGGTGCCGACGTAACCGCCGCCTGTGAGGAGGCCTCGAGGTCGGCGGCGGACGTCGTCGTTGCTGCCAACTTCAACGCTCCAGGCCAGATCGTGATCGCAGGCTCGGTGGGGGCGGTTGAGCGAGCGGGTGTCTTGTGCCGCGAGCGCGGTGCCCGCCGCGTTCTGCCCCTACCCGTATCGGCGCCGTTTCACTCGCCGCTGATGGCGCCGGCTCGGGACGGGCTCGAGCCGACCCTCCGCGAGCTCCCCTTCAGCGACCTGGATGTTCCCCTTTACCGGAACGTCGATGCATCGCCGGTACAGACCGGGGAGGAGGTCCGCGATGGCCTCATCCGCCAGGTCGATTCGGCGGTGCTGTGGACCGACACCGTGCGCCGCCTGGTGGGCGACGGTTTTGATACCTTCGTCGAGGTCGGGGCGGGGACCGTTCTCGGAGGTTTGGTGCGGCGAGTTGACCGTGATGCGGTATGCCTGGCGGCCGGGACTGCCGAGCAGATCGAACAGGCGATCGAGAGCCTGGTCACTGCAGGGCCATCGGAGTGAAGCGGGTCTCCTGGGGCTCCGGTACAGCGGTGGCACCCGGGTTGTCGGCCTGGCGATGATCAGCCACACGGACAGGGGAGGGACGCATGAGTGAGCTCGCAGGCCAGGTCGCGGTGGTGACCGGTGCCGGACGTGGGATCGGACGCGCCGTTGCGAAGAGGATCGCACGGGAGGGTGCGCTCGTCGTTTGCACCGACGTCATGGATCCCAGCGAGACCGTCGAGATCATTAGCAAAGACGGCGGTGCGGCAGAAGGAATGGTGTTCGACGTCACCAGTGCAGAGGCTGTCGACGATGCCGTGAAGAGCATTCACGAGAGGCATGGCCGGATCGATATCCTGGTCAACAATGCCGGCATCACCCGTGACCAGCTACTTGTGAGGATGAAGCCGGAGGAATGGCGGCAGGTTCTCGCCATCAACCTCGACGGCGCCTTCACGATGACCCAGCCGGTGGCGAGGATCATGATGCGTCAACGTTCCGGTCGGATCGTCGGTATTTCCTCGGTGGTCGGCTTGATGGGCAATGCCGGCCAGTGCAACTACGCAGCATCGAAGGCAGGTCTGATCGGGTTCACCAAGAGCCTTGCTCGCGAGCTCGGCAGTCGGGGCGTCACCGTGAACGCGGTAGCGCCCGGGTACATTCAGACGCCGATGACCGACAAGCTCACCGACGCCCAGCGCGAGGCGCTGCTGAGGAGCCTGGCCATACCGAGGTTGGGGACGCCCGAGGACATCGCCGAGGCGGTGGCCTTCCTGGTTGGGCCGGGCGGCTCCTACATTACCGGTACCGTGCTCAACGTCTCCGGGGGCCTGTACACCTAGAGGCCAGGCCATACCTCTGAGAGAGGGGCTTTGACTCCCGGGCCGAAGGCAAGTGAGCGGAGCTCAGAGCACAGACGAGGGTCTCTGCGGTGGCGAGGTCCTGGGGTACACTGGCCTGGGAGGGGTTCCATGCCGCGGCACATGAAGGTCAGGGAGCTCATGTCCACCGATCTGGTAACGCTGACGGAGGATGAGACCCTGGCAGATGCCGAGAGGTGCATGAAACGCGGACGGATTCGCCACCTGCCGGTGGTTCGCGACGGCGTGCTGGTAGGTCTGGTGACGCACCGGGATCTGCTCGCAGCCTCGTTCTCGATCTTTGCCGAGATCGACCGGGACGAGCAGCGGCGGATCTTCTCGACGATTCCGGTCAAGGACATCATGCACCGGCGGGTTGCGGTCGTCGGCCCGGATCGGCCGGTCGCCGAGGTGGCACGCGTTCTGCTCAAGAACAAGTATGGCTGCCTGCCGGTTGTGGATGAAACGCGGCGTCTCGTGGGGCTGGTCACGGAGGCTGACTTTCTCCGTTTGACGGTACGGCTGCTTCCATGACCCTGCTGGATTGGGCCCTGCTCCTGGTGTGGCTGGGGGTCACGCTCAGCGGCTTCTGGAAAGGTGCGGTGCGGATTGTCTTCGGCCTCGGGGGTTTTCTGGGCGGCCTGTTCCTGGCCGTGGCCGCCGGAGCCGGCTTCGCAGCGCGCCTGCGCGAGGGGCTCGGCTGGGGGTGGCCCGCCGACGTGATTGGGAGAGTGGCACCGGTTCTTCTCTGCGTCGGCCTCGGGTTTGCTGCGGGCTGGGGTCTGGAGCGAACCCTGCAGGCGCTGCACCTGAGCTGGCTCAACCGGCTGGCAGGGGCTGCGCTGGCCGCGCTCCTGGCTGCCCTCCTTCTGGGAGCGGTGCTCGCCCTTGGTTCCCAGATGTCGCCAACGTGGTGCGATGTGTGCGCCCGCTCGAAGATCGCAACCGTGCTCATGAAGGTCCCCGCGCTGGTGTTTCCTCCCGCCCATCCACCCGGTGAGGTGAGCAGGTGAGAAGGTGAGGAGGTGAGGAGGTCCCGCCCGCCCGGGAAGACGGGAAACGGGAAACGGAAGACGCTCCCCCACCCACCCAAGAGAGTGAGACGTGAGGAGTAAGAAGTAAGGGGACCCCTTCCCACCCGGAGCACCCACCACTAGCGCACTCCAGAGAATGGTGCGTTCGACGGGGCGTGCCATGCTTCGATGGTTTACCTGCAGCGCGGTCACATGGGCCACCCGCCAGGGGAAAACCTCGAGCTTGGCAACCCGCGGGAAGCGCGGTCGGCCGTGTGGCCTCAGCTGCGAGAGAGGCGCCTCGTTGCCTGACCGGAGCGGGCCGCGAGGGCGATGAACCGATGGAGATTCTTGCCCGCTCCGCGGCAGGTGACGACGGGCGTCTGCAGAGCAGACGTCCGGGCGCCGGTGTTGCAGAGAAGGGGACGTTCCCCCGGCCCTTGGCGATCGGAGCATCCGCTCGACGATTGGGTGAGGCGGCTCGAGCAGGGTCCGGCGGTCGCCGTCGAGTCGCTGATCCCCGCTCGCTGCTTCGCGACTACCGGAGACGCAAGACGTGCGGTCGCTTCGGACCGCGCGGCCGCCGGGGCTTCAGAGAGCTCTCCTGATGTCGCCCGTTCCGAGGCAGACGTCCGGCCGCCGGAGCTTCAAAGGGCCATCTCTTGCGCTCTGGAGGAGGGTGAGGGCGGCCCCAGCTATCCCCCGGCCGCCAAAGGGCGGTACAAGGTGTCGCGGAGAACCGGCTGCCGTCGCGCCTCCCGGATGAGCTGCTCGAGTCTGGTCTGCGACATGCCCCTACCCGCCGTGCCCCCGGCCGCCAGCGTGATCCGCTCGTCGACGATCGTGCCGTCAAGATCGTCGGCGCCGAAGTGGAGGGCCACCTGGGCTATCTTCTCGCCGAGCATGATCCAGTAGGCTTTGATGTGCGCGATGTTGTCGAGCAGGAGGCGGGAGAGAGCGACGGTCTGCAGGTCGAGTCGGCCCCCTGTCGGTGGCAGGTGTGCGAGCTGCGTGTTGTCGGGGTGAAAAGCGAGAGGAATGAAGCACTGGAAGCCGCCGGTGCGATCCTGCAGCTCGCGCAGGGCCAGGAGGTGGTCAACCCGCTCTTCTGCCGTCTCCACGTGGCCATACAGCATCGTGCAGTTCGAGCGCAGCCCGTTCTTGTGCACGAGCTCGGCAATCTCCAGCCACCGACCAGCATCTGTCTTGTGGTCGCAGATGACGTCGCGAACGCGAGGCGCAAAGATCTCCGCGCCACCTCCCGGACAGGAGTCGAGACCGGCGGCCTTGAGGCGACGGATGAGCTCGTCGAGGTCGATGCGGCTAGCTGAGGCGATGAAGTCCAGCTCGACCATCGTCAGCGCTTTGATGTGAATCCAGGGGAAGCGCTCCTTGAGAACGGAGAACAGCTCCTCGTAGTAGTCGACCCTGAGCTTGGGATGCAGGCCACCGACAATATGCAGCTCGCTGACCGAGGGGTCGACGTCGCGCTCTGCCAGCCGCACCGCCTCGTCGACGGTGTAGGTCCAGCCATCGCTCGCCCGCCTGAAGGGCACGTAGAACGCGCACAGAGAGCACGAGGCGACACAGACGTTAGTTGGGTTGAGATGGCGGTTGATGTTGTAGTAGGTGCGGTCTTGGTGAAGGCGCTCACGGACCAGGTTCGCGAGCCGGCCGACTCCGAGGAGATCTTCAGAGGTAGCGATCAGGAGACCGTCTTCGCGAGTCAGCCGCTCACCGGCCTCAACCTTGGAGGCAAGTGGATCCAGGCGACGGTCAGCAGGCATCTGTCACTGCTCCCGGTCGCGAGCGGCGTCAAGATCTGTCACGACCCTGGTCATCGTGGGCCCCTTTCGCGGTCCTCCCCCACAGAATACATGAGACAGCATCGCAGATCCATCGTGGGCCGCCAGACGTGAGGCTTCCTCAACGTAGCTGGAGAGAAGCAAGAAACTGCTCGTTGGAGGGGAACTCGCGCACCTTCTGCAGCAGCAGCTCCATGGCTTCGGCGGGTGGCAGGGCGGAGAGAGCGCGCCGCATGAGGTAGAGCTTCTCCACCTGTTCCGGCGGGTACAGCTTCTCCTCCTTGCGGGTACCGGACTGCGGGATGTTGATGCAGGGGAAGATCCGCTTATCGAACAGCTTCCGGTCGAGGATGATCTCCATGTTGCCGGTTCCTTTGAACTCCTGGAAGATTACCTCGTCCATGCGGGAGCCAGTGTCGATAAGGCATGTAGCGACAATCGTGAGACTTCCGCCGCCTTCGACGTTGCGGGCCGAGCCGAAGAACCGGCGCGGGCGCTCCATAGTTCTGGCGTCGATGCCGCCGGAGAGGATCCTCCCGGACCCCTTCTGTGAGCTGTTGTAGGCTCGCGACATTCGTGTCAACGAGTCCATGAACACGACGACGTCCTCTCCCATCTCGACCAGGCGGCGGGCGCGCTCCATCACCACCTCGGAAAGCTGAATGTGTGACTGCAGCGACTGGTCCGAGGAGGAAGCGAAGACCTCGCCGCGCACGATCTTGCGGCTCCAGTCAGTCACCTCCTCGGGGCGCTCGTCGACCAACAGCACGAAGATGGTGGCGTCCGGGTGGTTGGTGGCGATGGCGTGGGCCATCTGCTGCAAGAGAGTGGTCTTTCCCGCCTTGGGTGGCGAGACGATGAGGCACCGTTGACCCTTGCCAAGGGGCGCCACGAGCTCGGTGACCCGGGGCTCGACCAAGGACGGCTCCGTCTCGAGCCTGAACCGCTCCTCCGGGTCGATGCTGATCAGCTCGGCGAACGGCAGTGCACGGCCCCGGTACTCCTCGACAGGGAGCCCTTCGACCGAACCGATCTCGGTCACTCGGGGGCGGCTGCCGTCACGCGCCGAAGCTTCGATCATGATGCCGTTCTCGAGGTGTTGCGGCCGGATCAGGTCGCCGGGCACGAGGGGGTCGGTCCGTTGGGGAACGAAGTTGGTGGCCCGGGATACCAGCACGCCGTCTCCCTGGTCGCGGCACCACAACAATCCCTGGACCGTAATCAGGGGGCCGTTTGCTGAGGTCGGTTTGCGTCGGGACCGGCGCCTCCGACGCCGCCCGCCGGATCGCCGTCCGCCCTGCCCTGCCCGTTGCTTCTCGTCTTCACTCATTCCTTGTCCTCGCGGTGTGTTACCCAGTTGCGCAGGGACGGCGGCCAACATACCGACGCGGTTGCGTCTTGCTCGAAAGTCCCTGCCGTTCCATCGGGTTTGAACGCTGCCGCAATACCGTACTCCCGGCCTGTGGCCGCCCCATCGAACATGATCGCCGCACCTGGATCCGTCACAGCTTCGGATCGAAGGACCGTCGGCGCCTGGAGCCTGAGATCACACCGAGGGGCCGCGACGGCTCATGGCGAGAGATACGACCCCCGAGCCGACGGCTTCAGGCCCACACGCTGGATTCTCTTGACGACCGCAGGTCCCGGGCCAGTTGCCCGGCCGACTTTCTGCCCCCCCGGCCCCCAACCACCATACGGCGTTTCCGTGTGAAGCGCAAGCTGACCTGGGCTATCTGCTTGTTGCCTGCCGGTCCTAGGGACGGTTCTGCTCTCGTGCCGATTCTCCACCAACCGCCATCTGAGGCCGGAGGGCGGCGCGAGGAAGCCACATCGGGAGGGATGCAGCACTGCGGGTTGTCAAGAGACTGACCTGGTGGAGCCGATCGGGATCGAACCGACGACCTCATGAATGCCATTCATGCGCTCTCCCAACTGAGCTACGGCCCCACGCGGGAAGATGTTGTAGCAGAACGGGATTCCAGTGTCAATCAAGGCGCGACGGGGTGGTAGAATAGCGCGCGGGGAAGCGCACGGGGCCTGGTGGCTTCCGCGGACTTCAAATCCGTTGGGCCGGTCCGGTGAGGGCCGGTCGGAGGGTTCGATTCCCTTGCGCTTCCGCCATGTCCGAGGCACTCGCTGAGAGGGAGCTAGATGTCTGAGGGAGAGTTCATCTACAGGGGCAACCTGTCGCAGACGCCCCTGCCCGAGATGTTGGCGACGATCCACCGGTACCGGGTGCCCGGTGTCATGGAGCTGCGCCACGAGGGAGTGACGAAGAGGATCTTCATCTCCGATGGGGATGTGATCTTCGCGACCTCGAACGACCGGCGCGAGAGTCTCGGCGACCACCTCTTGGCCGAGGGGAAGATCACCAAGGCGCAGCTCCGTGTGTCGGCCGGAGAGATGGCACGGTCGCCGGGCAAGCGTCACGGCACGATTCTCGTCGAGCTGGGATTCCTGGCTCCGGAGGAGCTCGGTCCGGCGGTACGCGAGCATGTACAAGTGATCTTGTGGAGCATGTTCGACTGGGAGGAGGGAGAGGTGACCTTCCAGGTCGGCCGGTTCCGCGACGACGAGGTGTACAAGCTCAAGATCCCGACTCCGGCGGCGATCGTTGCCGGATGCAGGCGGATCGCAGATGGTAGGAGCGTGACCGCACGCCTGGGGGGAAGAAGCGCTGTGTACATGCCTGCCCGCAGGGGGGACCACCTGTCGGGCCTTCGCCTCCAGCCGGAAGAGCAACGCCTCTTGGAAATGGTCGACGGCAAGTTGACGTTGCTGCAGCTGTGCGAAGACGGGCCCCTGTCGCCGGGTGTCAACGCCCGTGTACTGTACGCCCTCTCGTCACTGGGAATGGTCGAAAAGGACGAGCTGTCCCACAGCAGCGGGATCAGGATCCAGGTACGGAGGGCGGAGGAAGCCGAGGATTGAGCGGGATCCGGGCAGGTGTGGCCCGCCAATCGTATGCGCCCCGGTCGCGCAACGGTCTCCCGGACGGGAAGCGGGCAAGGGTGCGGTTCCGTGGCCAGTGTGTCGGAGGAGGCGGAAATGCCGCTGTATGAGTATCAGTGCCATAAGTGTGGCAAGAGGTTCGAGCGGATCCAGGCGGTTAGTGCCGCGCCGGTGACCGAGTGCCCGTACTGCACCGGTGAGGTGCACCGGCTACTGGGGGTGCCTGCTCTCCAGTTCAAGGGAAGCGGCTGGTACGTCACCGACTATGGGAAGGGCAAGGGGCGGGACGATGCCGCTCAAGCGGGCTCCGGTGACGGAGCCAAGGACACTCCAACCCCGGCCGCTACTGGCGACGGTCCGAAGCCTGGCAAGTAGCTGAGCCCTGCTCCAGCCGCTCTCGCTACGGGTTCTTCTCGAACTGCTCGACACCGCTGAGCCTGATGTGGGCTCCCCGCACCACGCCGTGCGCGGCAGCGGTGCCCCCAGCGATCTCGAGCACAGCGATACAGGCGGCACGCGGGCTGTACTCCGGACACGGGTCAGCGCGGCACGGCTGGACGTTGTCGGCGATGTCAACAACGAGGCCGTCGTCGCCGAGAAACACCATGTCGAGCGGCACCCAGGTGTTCTTCATCCAGAAATCGGGCACGACCGGCTTGTCGAAGAGGAACAGCATGCCGCGGTCCGGAGCCAGATGAGGCCGGTACATGAGACCCCGCTCGTGTTCCTCGGGGGTGATGGCCAGCTCGAGGTCGATCCTCGTTCCGTCGGGGAGAACTGCTGCCGGCGGCTGTTCGAGGTGTGTGAGCGCCTGCGGTGTCGGGCGCTGTGTCGCCGGTCCGGCGTTGGCGGTGGTGCCGATGGCAGTGGGCTGTGAGCAAGAAACCAAAGGGGCAGCTGCAGCGAGCAGCAGCGTGAGTACTTGCCAGGATCTCATTCCTTCTCCTCATCGGTGGTCAAGCCGAGCTTGGCCGCGTGGTATCGAAAGGCGCGGTAGGACATCCGCAGCAGCTGTGCGGCGCGCTTCTGCTGACCGTTGCTGTGAGCAAGTGCTTGTTGCATCAGCATCCTGCGTACACCGTTGAGATGTTCCTCGAGATCGATGCCCTCTTCGGGAAGCGCCACCTGTTCCAGGATTTCGTCGTGGGGGCCGGCCGTCAGAGACTCCGGCAGGCTGCCCGAGGTGACCAGGCCCGATGGCTCGAGGGCCAGCGTCCGCTCCATGATGTTCTCGAGCTCACGGACGTTGCCAGGCCATGCATAGGCCTGCAGGACTCGCAGCGCGTCGGCAGTCAGACGTTTTGGTGCTACGCCGAGCCGGTCGCAGATCCGGGTCACGAAGCAACGAGCGAGCTCCGGAATGTCCTCCTTGCGCAGGCGCAGCGGCGGCAGGTGAATGTGGAGGACGTTGAGCCTGTAGAACAGATCCTCACGGAACCTGCTGGAGGCGACATCGGCCTCCAGGTCGCGGTTGGTGGCTGCGATCACGCGCACGTCGACGGGAATCTCAGCGGTGCCGCCGACCTGTCTGACGCGGTGCTCCTGCAGGACCCGCAGCAGTTTGACCTGGATCGAAGGCGTCAGCTCCCCGACCTCGTCGAGGAACACGGTACCTCCCTGCGCTTCTGCGAACAGTCCGCGGTGGTCGCGGACAGCGCCCGTGAAGGCGCCCCGGACATGTCCGAACAGCTCTGACTCCAGCAGTCCTTCGGGGAGCGCTCCGCAGTTCACGGTGAGAAACGGGCCGGCCGCCCGCGGGGACCGGTTGTGAAGAGCCCGCGCCAGCAGCTCCTTGCCGGTGCCGCTCTCGCCGGTGATCAAGACCGTCGACGGCGAGTCGGCGAGTCGCGGAACCATAGCCAGGATCTTGTTGATCGCTGCGCTGCTGCCGATGAACTCGGGGACGGCCTGCTCCTCCGAACCATGGGCAGGAACCTGCAACTGCTTGGCGACAATGGCCTTCAGCTCCTCGACATCGAATGGCTTGGAGAGGTACTCGGCGGCCCCCGCACGGAGAGCCTCCAGTGCATGCTGAGGCGTCGTGTGAGCCGTGATGATGATGAAGCGGTCGGCCATCTCGAGCCGCCTGCCCTCGCGCAGGACATCCAGACCGCTCCCGTCGGGGAGCTTGAGATCACAGATGACGAGGTCGAAACGCGAGCCGGACATCGTCGCGATGCCGTCGGCTACCGAGTCGCTGGTCTCAACCGTATAGCCTTCCTGCTCGAGCAGGATGGTGAGAAGCTCGCGGATCGACGGCTCGTCATCGACAACCAGAATCCTCGCCTTGCTCACGGCGATACCCGCTTTGAGGGGCCGAGTGGTGCTGCCGACTCGTGGCCGGCCGCGCCACGCGGGCCATGTCGGGTCTGGCTGTCGTCGCTGTGGGACATGGCTACGATTGTCTCCTCGCGCTCAGGTCGTGACCGCCGGTCTCGGCTTCGGACGGTGTAGGAGTGCCCGACCGGGCCTTCAGGGGGAGCGTCACGCTCACGGTGGTTCCCCGACCGGACACGCTCTCAATGTCTATGGAACCTCCGTGTTCGTCAACCACCGCGTAGGCGATTGCCAGCCCGAGTCCGGTGCCGGACTGGTGGGTGGTAACAAACGGCTCGAAAGCCCGAGTACGGATTTCCTCGGGCATGCCGCAGCCGGTGTCCGACCAGGTGAGAGTCGCCGACGAGCCAGAGCTGCGGGCCGCGATGGCCAACGTGCCCCCCTCCGGCATGGCTTGAAGTGCGTTCAACGACAGGTTCCAGAGCACCTGTCGGAGGAGGTCTTCGTCTCCCTCGAGCGTCAGGTGTTCCGGTATGTCGAGCACGATGTGGTGGCTTGGGCGCGTCTCATCCGAGCTTCCCAGCAGCTCGACACAGTCCTTGAGAAGGGGAGCCAGATCGCAGCTTTCCATGGTCGTGGGCCTCGGTCGCGTGTAGTCGAGAAACCCGTCGAGAATGTGGGAAAGCCGTTGTGACTCGTCGACGATGATACCGAGGAGGCGGTGGGCCGTCGCCTCGACGCCCTCGTGAGTGACCAACATCTGAGCCGATCCAGAGATCGACGCGAGCGGGTTCTTGATCTCGTGGGCGACTCGAGCCGCCATTTCGCCGATCGCCGCCATCCGTTCCTGAAGCCGCTCTCTCTCGTTTGCGCGCTCGAGCTCCGACAGGTCCTGGAAGTTGACCACAAAGCCGACGCGCCTGTCCTGGGCGTCATTCAGCGGTCCAATGGTGAGACCAAGGCGGACATGGCCTCCCGACAGTGGGGCTTCGAGACGCACCGGCTGGCCAAAACCCGCTCGCGCCAGGAGGAGCCCCCAGTCGACAGCCTCGAGCGCCATGATCTCCGAGATCGGCCTGCCCGTGGTCTGCTCCGGGTGCTCGACGTGCAGGATCAGGGACCCGGCAGGGTTGAGGTGGAGTACACCGCCGTTGAGATCAACGGCGAGGATACCGGCGGTGACTGACCGGACGACGTGGTCGGTGAGGGCGGCGTACTGCTGCGATCGCCTCTGCTCCTCTTCGAGCCGGTCGTGAGCGCTGCGGAGGGACTCGCTGAGATAGGACACGAGGACGGCGATGAGGACGAAGCCGACGACGTGGATCAGGAGCTGGTAGAGGACGCGCGAGGAGGGCAGCACGACGTGCTGGCCGACAAGGTTGGGGGGGAACGGCACCAGGTGAAACACGATCAGGTCGACCATCAGACCGTAGGCGACCGCGGACAGGCCGGCGAAGATGAGGCCGCCGCCACGGAGCAGAAGTGCTGCGGCCGCGATCACGATCAGGTAGAGGAAGGAGAACGGCGAGTAGAGTCCTCCGGTCACATACACAAAGCCGGTGACGATGGCGATGTCGCCGACCAGCTGCACCGCGACCTGTACCGTCCGCCTGACGCCTCGGGCGAAGAGGCCGACGTAGAGCAGGGACAGGGAGTACGTGGCGAGCACCAGCATGTAAAGGCCCCCGAGGGGCAGGATCATGCGTGTCGTGACTTGGATGATGAGGGCGCCGAGCAGGAGCGTCGTGATGACGACGAGGCGGATGCCGATCAGCCACAAGAGCTGGCGGCCGGGAAGGACAACAGCGGGCGGGGCCGAGACCCCGCCCGCTGGCGGATTGTGGGCCCCTGTCTCCCGCTGCTTCATCCGATCTTACTGATCAGGGTGAACAGCGGCAGGTACATGGCCACGACGATGGTGCCGATGACGACACCCAGGAAGGCAATCATGACGGGCTCGATGAGCTTCATCATGCCCTCCACCGCCGCATCCACCTCGTCCTCGTAGAAGTCGGCGATCTTGGACAGCATCGTGTCCATCGCGCCGGTCTGCTCCCCAACACCGATCATCTGACAGACCATCGGTGGAAACTGCTCGGTGCGGGCGAGCGGGTCGGCCAGGGTTTTCCCCTCCTCGACCGCCTTGCGGACCTTGAGGATCGCCTCCTCGATGACTGCGTTTCCGGAGGTCCGGGCGGTGATTTCGAGCGACTCCAGGATTGCCACGCCCGAGCTCAGGAGGGTGCCCAGAGTGCGACAGAAGCGGGCGATCGCGATCTTGCGCAGGATGATCCCGAGGACCGGAGCCCGCAGGAGCAGCGCGTCGATCTGATAGCGTCCCGCCTCGGTCTGGTAGTACTGGCGCAGGCCGATAACGGCTGCGGCGACCACGGCCATGATCAGCCACCAGAAGCGCCCGATAAACTTGGAGGCCGCCACCACCCACAGAGTCAGAAACGGCAGGTCGGCCCCGAGGCCCTGGAACAGCGAGGCAAAGACCGGGATGACCTTCCACAGGATGATGTAGACCACGATGATTGCAATCGAGATCACCGAGATCGGGTAGATCATCGCCGAGCGGACCTGAGTCTTGAGCTTGACCGCTTTCTCGATGTAGATGGCGAGGCGCTGCAGGATCGTATCGAGAATACCGCCCGCCTCACCGGCTGCGACCATGTTGACATACAGATCGTCGAACGCCTGCGGGTGCTTGCGCATGGCTTCGGCCAGCGACGAGCCGGCTTCAACATCCTGACGTACCTGAAGGACGACCTTCTGGAAGCCCTTGTTCTCCTGCTGCTGGCCGAGGATGTCAAGGCACTGCACGAGCGGGAGGCCGGCATCGATCATCACCGAGAACTGGCGAGTGAAAACGGCGATGTCTTTGCTCTTGATGCCGCCCCCGAGACGCGGGAGCGCAATCTCCTTGCCCTTCTCCTTGACCGTGGTGACCACGATCTGCTGACGCCGGAGGGCGGCAATCACCGCATCCTTGCTGTCTGCGATGAGAACCCCGGACTGGGTGTTGCCGTTGCGATCGCGTCCTTTCCATTCATAGCTCGGCATGGATCAGGACCTCCTTGTGGCTCGCGTCTCCTGCGTCGCCGACACAGTGCCAATGCCCCGGTTGATCATGTCCTGGAGCTCATCGGGGTGTGAGCTGATCGAGATTGCCAGCTGGAGCGTGATGAACCTCTTGTGGTACAGGGTGGCCAGGGACTGGTTGAAGGTCTGCATCCCGTGACGCAGCTGGCCGGCCTGCATCATCGAGTAGATCTGGTGGATCTTGTCCTCCCGAATCAGGTTTCGTATCGCCGAGTTCGGGATCAGGATCTCGGTTGCCAGCACCCGGCCTTTGCCGGATGACCGCGGCAGCAACGTCTGACAGATGATGCCCTCGAGCACGAAGCTCAGCTGAGCCCTGATCTGCGCCTGCTGGTGCTCCGGAAAGACATCGATGATGCGGTTGATGGTCTGCGGGGCGGAGTTGGTGTGCAAGGTCGCGAAGGTCAGATGGCCCGTCTCGGCGATGCGGAGGGCAGACTCAATGGTCTCCAGGTCGCGCATCTCGCCCACCAGCACGACGTCGGGATCCTCGCGAAGCACCGACCGCAGGGCGTTGGGGAAAGAATGGGTGTCGGAGTTCAGCTCGCGCTGGTTGACAATTGCCTTCTTGTGGGAGTGAAGGTACTCGACAGGATCCTCGATGGTGACGATGTGAACCGGCCGTTCCCTGTTGACCTTGTCGATCATCGCTGCCAGCGAGGTTGACTTGCCCGAGCCGGTCGGTCCGGTGACCAGGACGAGGCCACGCGGCTTCTCGCACAGTGATTCAACGACCGGTGGCAGACCCAGCTCACGGAAGCCAAGGATCTCGTAGGGAATCCGACGGAAGGCAGCTGCCACCGCACCCCGCTGCATGTACACGTTGGCCCTGAACCTTGCAAGTCCCTTGATACCGAATGAGATGTCCAGCTCGAGAGTCTCCTCGAACCGGTGCTTCTGAGCGTCAGTCAAGATGGAGTAAGCGAGCTTCTTGGTATCGACAGCGGTCAAAGGCGGCAGATTCAGGGGTAGCAGGTTGCCGTCGATGCGGATGACCGGCGGAGAGTTGGTCGTGACGTGGAGATCCGTGCCGCCGCGCTCGACCATCGTCTTCAGTAGCTGGTGCAGGCTGGTCGCCATGTCGACTTTCTCTCTCTCCTCAGAGGACGGTCTCTCGGACAACCTCCTCGATCGTGCTGACGCCGTCTCTGATCTTCTGCAAACCCGAGAGGCGCAAGGTAATCATACCTTCTTCCATGGCTTTGCGGCGCAGCTCGGTCGTTGTAGCGCCGGAAAGGATCAGTTCTCTCACGTCGTCGGTGACCTCCATCACCTCGAAGAGCCCGACCCGCCCCTTGTAGCCGGTGTTGTTACAGACATCACAACCGCGGCCGCGGTACAGCTGAATCTGTGGCGCTTCAGCCTCGGGGAAGCCGATGTTGAGCAGCGCCTGGACCGGCACGTCCTCGACTTCCTTGCATTTCTCGCAGATCCGCCTAATCAACCGTTGCGCGGCGATCAGCTGGACGGAAGTCGACACCAGGAACGGCTCGATTCCCATGTTCATGAGCCGGTTGATGGTCGACGGCGCGTCGTTGGTGTGCAGGGTCGAAAGGACGAGGTGGCCCGTCAAGGCTGCCTTGATCGCGATCTCGGCGGTCTCAAAGTCGCGGATCTCGCCGACGAGGACGATATTCGGGTCCTGGCGCAGGAAGGACCGCAGAGCGGCGGCGAAGTTGAGGCCGATTCCCTCCTTCATCTGCACCTGGTTGATGCCGGGGAGCTGGAACTCGACCGGGTCCTCCGCGGTCAGGATGTTCACCTCGGGGGTGTTCACTCTCGACATCGCCGAGTACAGGGTATTGGTCTTTCCGGAGCCGGTCGGGCCGGTGACCAGGACCATCCCGTACGGCTTGAAAATGGCTTCCTCGAACCTCTTCAGGCTCGCCTTCTCGAAGCCGAGTCGGGTCATGTCGAGCTGCAGGTTCTCCTTGTCCAGGAGCCGCAGCACCACCTTCTCACCGTGCAGCGTCGGCACGGTTGACACGCGGAAGTCGAGCTCCCTTACCTTGCCCTCCATCTTCGTTTTGAGCCTGATTCGCCCGTCCTGGGGCAGTCGCTTCTCCGCGATATCCAGCTTGGCCAGGATCTTGACACGGGAGGTGATGGCCTCCTTGAGCTTGAGCGGCGGGTTCATGACCTCGTACAGGACGCCGTCAATTCGGAACCTCGTCCGGTAGGAGCGTTCGTAAGGCTCGATATGAATGTCGGAGGCCCCGCGCTTGATGGCGTCGGACAGGATCAGGTTGACGAGCCGGACAACAGGTGCCTCTTCCGCGCCGGCCTCGAGAGTTGCTACGTCGAGCTCCTCGTCCTCCTCCAAGACTTCGAGCGACGCCGTTTCCTCGACGGTCGACAGGTCGTCCATGACCTTCTTGAGCTCGATCGCGTGAGTTGTCCCGTAGTACTTGTCGATAGCCTCGCGCAAGGCCTCTTCCGAGGCCACGACCGGCTCGACGCGGTAGCCGGTAATAAAGGTGATGTCGTCCATGGCGAACACGTTCGTCGGGTCTCCCATGGCGACGGTCAGGGTCGCACCG
>JAJDNH010000074.1 GCA_022340775.1 Acidobacteriota bacterium | reverse complement strand
TCAGCTGCGGCGGTGGCGGTGCCCCGCCCATTGCACCTCCCGGATCCTGGCAGCAGCGGACCCCAACATGTCCTTCATTGAGGACACCCTGTCTTGAGCGGCGGCCGCCTGCGTCACCAGGCATGGATGACGGAGGCCTCTTCGAGCTGGCATCGAGGTTGCAACCTCACCTGCCAGAAGCCGCTCGCCAAGAACCGCGGTTTCGGGAGGCGACCATGACGAGATCCACCAGACACAGCTTGATCGCGGCCGCAGGAATCGCAATCCTGTCCCTTGCCGTGACCGCCTCAGCGGGGGTCGGCGTGGGTATGAGGATCGGCGGCGGCGGCTTCTCATTCTCGCTCGGCTACAGCGACTACCCGGTCTACGCCGATGCCTGGTACAGCCCCAGCTGGTCCCTGGACTTCAACACCACCCTTTCCGGCTACGGCGAGTGGGTATGGGTGAGCGGGCTCGGTCGCGTCTGGCACCCCTACGTTGCCGCCGACTGGCGGCCTTACACCCACGGGCGCTGGGTGTACACCAGCCTCGGCTGGACCTGGGTCTCCTACGAGCCCTGGGGGTACGTCCCTCACCACTACGGTTCCTGGGCCTTGACGGGCTTCGGATGGGCGTGGGTCCCCGGCTACACCTACAGGCCCGCAAACGTGATCTGGGTGACCAGTGGCTCGTACATCGGTTGGTATGCAGCGGGACCCTCGGGATGGAGTCATTGGCGGCACGGCTTCCGGCGTGGAGACGTCCGGAGCTACCGCCATGCCTACGACGACGACTACCGCGAGGGCTGGCGCGACGCGAGGTTCGCGAGCTTCGTCGACTGGCGACACATGGCGGACGATAACCTGGGGCGCTACTGCCGGCCCGGCTCGTCGCTGTCGCGGATCTCGGCAGCGAGCGTCCACCGCCTCTCTGCCGGCCCATCGAGAGCTGCCGTCTCCCGCGCCATCGGCCGCAGCGTCGGATCGGTGGCGATTTCAAGACGGACCGTGCGCATGGACGGCCGCTCGCTCACTGTCGTACGGCCCAAAGGTGTGAGCCGCAGTATCTCGGCTCACGCCCGCAGCACCGTTCGCACCGCCCTCTCCCCCTCCATTGCCAGGACCTTCGAGCGCGGAGGTCGAGTTGTCAGCGGCTACCGGTCCTCCCATACCATCACAAATACTGCAAGGGGGCGCCTGCGTCACGCTGCCCCCGACACTACCCACACCCCCTCCATCCGCCGGGAAGCCACGAACAGCAGCCGTGGCGAGGTTCGGCAACGGTCGCTGCGAGCCCGCGAGCAGACTCGGACGATCAGTCGCGAGCAGCCGATCGCGGCGACTCGCAGCAGGCAGTTTGCCACGGGCACGCGAACCAAGACCAGAACCCGCTCCATCAGGTCAACCGTACAGAAACCGACCCGAGGAAGAGTGCCTGTCACCGCTTCACCCCGGCGGAACGTCACGTCCCGTTCCACCAACTCGACCGCTCGCACCATCGGGACACGAACGATGGTCGGGTCAACGCCGAGTACCCGCGGCGCTCTGCGTGGCGCGATCAGCGGACGTGCTGCTCGCACAGAGACCCGTGCCGGTGCACGCTCGCTGACCCGCTCATCAACCCCGGCCGCCGCCCGTCGTGCGGTACGGTCGAACGGCGCTTCGAAAGCCCGCACCAGCGCAGCGCGTTCTTCGACAGCGGCCCCGCTGCGCGCCGCAACCCGAACAGCCGCTCGCAAGGCGCCGCGGCGCAGGTAGCCTCGAGCCGGTCACATCAAGACCGGGCGACCTCCAGGTCGCCCGGTTTCTCATTTCCCCTACACACGGCGTGCCGCTCATGATACCCTCGGCCTGTACAGTCGAATAGCACCGATTGAAGAGTCGCGAGGGCTCCACAGCATGATCGACTTTGAAAGAAACCTCGACGCCTACCGGATCCTGGCAGAGATCCTCAGTGACATGCGGGCAGCCATCCAGAGAGAGCTGGAGTCACGTCACGGGAGCGACTGGTTCCGCACCGGCCTGCCCGAAGGGGTCCTGGATCGGCTGATCGAGCGCAAAGAAAAAGAAAAGGCAATCGACTGGTACGAGAGCGAGTACCAGCAGCTGATCGACTTTGCGACCTTCTTTGACCTGCTCGAGATTCTCGAGAGCGACAGCGAGCTGATTCCCTACCTGCGGGCCCTCGCACCAAGCGCGCCGCTCCTGCACGCGCGGATGCTCGAGCTCGACGTGATGAGGGACAAGCTCTCGCTGGCACGTTCGATCAGCGAGAATGAGCTGGTCTTCCTCGGCACCTTCCACCTGCGTTTCCGTCAAGCTCTCCAGCATCAGAGGGAGGCAGTCGAGGCCAAGGGCAGCGGTGAGAAGGACCACGAGTCGGTGGCCGAGAAGCCGGAGAAGAAGGACGATGACGAGGCAAAGGAACCTGCCACGAAGGAAGAGTCCCGCGACGAAGAGCCAGTCGACATCAACGTGGCGAGAGCGCGCGCCAAGGAAGCCAGGGCCGCCTCCGGAGGAACCGCCAACAGCTCCAAGGCGTCCAGGCCGACGCCGCCCCTGCAACCCGTCAAGGCCGCCAGCGGTGGCTCGCAACCCACGCCCGAACCCGTGCCCGACCCGGTTCCAGAGCCCGCCATCGCTCCTCTCAGCCAAGCGATGGACAACAACAACCATCGCGAGGTCCTGCGGGCGCTCTACCGAGAGGTCACCTCGATCGCAGAGGGGCTGTGGGGATCCAGCGTTCCCCCGGCTCCTTCCGTCTGGGAGAAGGTACGGGTCCACCCTTGGTACGAGGGGAACTTCTCCGCTCTCGGCTTGAAGCCTCTTTCGGACTTTTACGACATCGCGGCCAAGGTGCGGGAGCGGATGTCCAACGGCATCGCCAGAGACGAGCTCCAAGAGTTCCTGAAGGAACACAGCTTCGCGAACGTGCTGCTTGCCCTCCGCGACATGTTCCAGAAGAACGGCATCTAGACGCCCGGGCAATCCGACCGCGATCTACTGCGAGCGACGATACGCCAGCCAGGGCCGTGCTCTTCACGCCTCGCTGCCCTCAACATTCAGGGAGTATGCCTCCGGCAGCTCGCCGCTCTCGCTACGATCGCGTCCGGATAGCCCGGGCTGGAGAGTACTGAAATCCCTAGGGTCAGGAGAGCTGACCCCGGTCTGGAGCACGCTGCGGTCGTGTTCTCCGGGCGGGCAGGGCTCGTTTCCCGTCTTCCCGGGCGGGTAGGGGCCTCCGTTACTTCGTCACTCCGACACTGGTTGAGCGGGGGGATCACAGGCCGGGGGATGCTGTGGCGGGGAACTGCTCCGTGTAAGCCGTGTAGCGGCGGAGAATCCTGCGAGTGTAGGCGACCGCGCGGCGGCAGCGGCACACGCCAGCTGGGAACCGTCGCGCAACATCGGGATTGTCCAGCAGAACCATCGCAGTCTCCACGTTGCCGGACCAGCGGTCTGGGTCGAGCCCCATTTCCTTCGCCAGACGGCGCGCGTCGGCGACGTGTCGCGGACCCACGTTGTAGGCGGCCAGCGACATCGCGACCCTGTCCGCCATTGGCACGTCCGAGAATTCGTCCATCAACCGACTCAGATACCGGATCCCTGCCGGGATCGCCTCCCTCGGGTCGTCCGGATCTCCGCCTCCCAACTCGCCCCATGTCGCCGGCATGAACTGGAAAAGACCGGCCGAACCTCCCGGCCCGAGCGCCTTCGGATCGAACCTCGACTCCTCGTACATCAGCGACGCAACCAGCCGCCAGTCCAACCTGTACCCAACAACCGCCTTCTGCAGGATCGGATCGTACGGCGTGAGTCCACCGGGAGGCGTCGGTGGAACGTGCCGCGGCCTGTAACGACGCCCTGGATACAGCTCCGACAGCGCGAGCTCCTGCAGCAGGCCAGAGCGCCCAGCTTCGCCAAGGAACCTGTTGGCTGCATCACGGAGGCGCGGCGAACCTGTGGAGAGAATCCACCGCAGCTGACAGCCTGGAATGACTGTCGGACCCTGTTCGAGGGCCGGACGGTCCGGGAGCTCGAGCCGGGCCGTGTCCGCATCCGCGAGCGCCAGCCTTGTAGCACCTGTTTCGACCGACGCCATCGCGCTGAGCGCATCCGATCCCGGACCCAGCCGTTCGGTCCTCATCGCCATCTGCTCAGGGAGCAGCTCGAGCATCGGTGACAAGCCCTCGCTGACGACGATCCGGCGGCCAGCGAGATCCTCTACCGCCGCCGGCGGATCCTCCGTGCTGGGCAGAACCGCGACCAGGTCTGTACGGCGATAGGATCGGGTGGCCAGAAACCCTCTGCTGTTCGGGCGCAGCAGCGGCTCGTGTAGGGCGGCCAGATCACCGTAGCCACGCTCCAACCAGTTGAGAGGGCTGACCGTGGGCGGAGGGATCACGAGCTCGAGCCGCACACCGAGTGAGCGTGCAAAAGCAAGCGCCAAGTCGTACTCGAAACCCTGGAGGCCGCCCGTCGCAACCGTGCAGGTCGTGGGCGAGTTCCGCGTCACCAACCGCAGGACCCGCTCCCTCGTGATATCCGGCAGGTCCCGGCAGGCGATGGTGCGGGTCGACAGCGACAGGACCTTTTCCGCAAAGAGAAAGTCGTCGACCGCGGTGCGCAACTGCGAGTTGTTCGGCCGCAGCGCCCATACCAGGGAACGGTTCTCTGCCAGCGCACCAACAACCTTCAGGTGGCTGCCGTAGGCCATCGACTGGACGAGGCCCGAGTCGGCCACGGAAAGAGCATATCTTCCCGCGCTCACTCGCCTCAAGACCTCCTCAAGACTGACTTCCTCGGGAATCGGGAGAATCTCCGGGCCCTTCGTTCGATCATCTAACAGGCCCCGGTCCTCCCATCGCAGAGCGGAAGGCTGGAGGTAGACGACGTGACCGTTGAGATTGTCGACCGAGTCGACTCCCGACGGAGGATAGGCCACGAGCAAGTCGTCGACCCAGTCCACCGCTGCGCTCGCCGCCATGCCGACCCGGCGCAGCCCGGTTGGTGAGAATCGGTGCACCCCGATATCCCCACGCCCCCGCCTGAGCCAGTCGAGAACCTGGTCGTTGCGTCGGGCCTGTACCCAGCGAAGGCTGACGCCAAGACGGGCGGCCAGGTGCCGGAAGAGAGCCGCTTGGTCGACGCGCCCGGCAGTATGCACAGGTGAGGTCAGGAAGCCGGGCCTCACGATGACCCTCAGCTCGGCGGCGGCCCGAATCTCGTCCAGATCGCCGGTACGCAACTTCTCACGGTGGCAGGCGACAAGGAACAGCCCGGCGACACAAACCATCAGTGTGGCGGCGCGGACGACGCGTACGGTCACTCTCAGACTGTAGCATTCGCCCCTCGGCCGGCCTTGTGAAATCCGTGACAAGGATCGCGACCTCGCGTATCATGAGCGCGCGGCGTTCAGCCGCAAACCAGTCTGGAGGTGGCCTGTGGTTCAGTTCAAGGAAGTTCAGATCCCCGAGGGCGATCTTGTTGAGGTCAGGGACGGCCGTCTGAGCATCGGTGACCATCCGATCATCGGATACCTCCGAGGAGACGGTATCGGCCTCGATATCACTCCCGTCATGCAACAGGTTGTCGACAGCGCGGTAGCCAAGGCCTACTCGGGCTCCAGGAAAGTCGCCTGGTGCCCCCTGTTCGCCGGCCTCGAGGGCCTGCACCACTACGGCTCGGAGTTCCCCGACGAGACGGTCGAAGCTATCCGCCATCTGAAGATCGCGATCAAAGGCCCGTTTACGACCCCGATCGGCGAAGAGACACACGTCTGCCTCAACTGCGCCCACCAGCAGTACCATCCGGGAACCTGTGACAAGTGCGGCCACGACGACAGCGTGTGCCCGAGGTTCCGGTCGATCAACGTCCGCCTCCGCCAGCATCTCGATCTGTACGCCTGCGTCCGTCCGATTCGTTACTTCGAGGGCGTCCCCGCCCCCAACAAGTACGCCGACAAGGTGGACTTCATCATCTTCCGCGAGAACACCGAGGACGTCTACGCCGGGTACGATTTCGAGCGCGGGGGTGATGTCGCCAGTGCCGTAATTGACCTGATCGAGAAGATGACGGGGCGGAAGATCCGCTCCGACTCCGGCATCGGCATCAAGCCGATCTCGGTCTTCGGCTCGAAGCGCCTAGTGCGCAAGGCCCTGAAGTGGGCAGTGGCCCAGAAGCTCCCCTCCGTGACCCTGGTTCACAAGGGCAACATCATGAAGTTCACCGAGGGGTCCTTCTGCAAGTGGGGCTACGAGGTTGCGGCCGAGGAGTTCGGCGACATCACCATCACCGAGAAGGAGCTGTGGGAGAAGCTGGACGGCAAGATGCCTGCGGGCAAGATCCTGGTCAAGGACCGCATCGCGGACTCGATCTTCCAGCAGATCCAGACCCGCCCCGACGAGTACAGCGTTCTCGCCGTTCCCAACCTCAACGGCGACTACCTCTCCGACGCGGCAATAGCCTTGGTCGGCGGTCTCGGCCTTGGCCCGGGTGCCAACATGTCAGACGAGGTTGCGCTGTTCGAGGCCACGCACGGGACGGCCCCGAAGTACACCGGCATGGACAAGGTCAACCCCGGCTCGATCATCCTGTCTGCCGTGATGATGCTCAACCACATGGGCTGGAACGAGGCCGCCGATCTCATCATCAAGGGTATGGAAGCCGCGATCCGTGAGGGGGTCGTGACCTACGACCTCGCACGGCTGATGGTCCGCGAGAACCGCCCCAACGTTACAGAGGTCTCGTGCTCGGGGTTTGGCAAGGCCATCGTCGACCGCATGTAGCAGCCCGCCAATCGATCGACCTACAAGCAACGGCTCCGGGGACGACTGCCCCGGGGCCTTTCCTTTGTCCCTCGGCCTCTGGCTTGAAAAAGCCGGTTCGCTTCGTCAGACTTCTAGGGGAAGACACAGCTCCGATCAGCAGTAAGCCGCGAATGCTGCCCGTGCTCGAGTCGCTCTGATTCGTCTTCGACGTCCGCTGCTGGCCGGGGTCGTGGGCAAGGAGGGCAGTCATGACGGAGCGCACGATTCTTGACCTCTACCACAATGACGTGCAGCGGCCTCGCGAACGCCACTACACGCATTACTTCCCGGGCGGGTCCCGGGCCCTCTCGACCGACGAGTTCGCATCTCGAACGGCCGCACTCGCCGAAGGCCTGACGGGGCTTGGCGTGCGGCGTGGCGACCGAGTGCTGCTGCTGTCGGAGAACCGCCCGGAGTGGCACATGGTCGACCTGGCCGTGCTCGACGTGAGGGCGACCGATGTCCCCGTCTACACCACACTGACCCCGCAGCAGATCGCCTACCAGGCACAGGATTCGGGAGCGTTGGTTGCGGTTGGCGAGACCGCCGAGCACATCCGGCGCTTTCAGCAAATCAGAGGCCAGTGTCCCGAACTTCGTCACCTGGTTCAGATCGAGGGCGAGGCGGACGAGGGCGTGTTGACGCTCGACGACCTGGTTTCGACAGCTTCGTCAGACGCGACCGATCGATTCTGGGAGCGGGCGGCGGAAGTGAGGGAAGACGAGCTCGCTTCGATCGTCTACACCTCGGGAACCACCGGCGAGCCGAAGGGAGTGATGCTGACCCACCAGAACTTCGTCAGCAACGTCAAGGCAGTGATGCCACGGATTCCCATGGATCACAATGACCTCGGGCTCGAGTTCCTACCCCTGTGCCACGTCTTCGAACGCACCGTGGCGTACGCCTACATGTACGTTTCTGCCTTTGTTGCCTACTGCGCCACCAAGGACGTCGCTGAGCTTGTCGCAGCCGTGGCGCCGACCACCTTCGCGAGCGTCCCACGCCTGTACGAGAAGATCTACACGGCCATCAACTCGAAGGTCGCAGCCGCACCTCCGATCCGCCGCTCGCTCTTCCACTGGGCGGCCGGGGTCGGCTGGGAGGCGGCTCAGCGGCGGCTGGCGGGGCGGTCCCTCGGGCCCGGTCTCGGCCTCCGTCACTCCTTGGCCGACAAGCTGGTGCTGTCCAAGGTCCGACAGGCACTGGGCGGACGGCTTCGCTTCTCGATCTCGGGGGGTGCGCCGCTGCCGCTGTATGTCAACGAGTTTTTCCACTCGATCGGACTACCGATACAGGAGGGCTACGGCCTCACCGAAACGTCGCCGGCAATCGGCATCGCCGGTTTCAAGCCCGGCGACAACCGGCTCGGCTCCATCGGACGCGGCCTCGAAAACCTGGAGATCAAGCTCGGCCCCGACGGGGAGCTGCTCGTCAAGGGCCCCAGCATCACTCAGGGGTACTGGAACAAGCCGGAGCAGACCGCGGAAGTGCTCGACGCGGAGGGCTTCTTCCACACCGGGGACATCGCGCGGATGGACGAGGACGGCTTTATTTTCATCACCGACCGCAAGAAGGACCTGATCGTCACCGCGGGGGGAAAGAACGTTGCGCCACAGCCGATAGAGGCCGCACTCAAGAAGTCCGCTCTGGTCGACAACGCACTCCTCATCGGGGATCGCAGACCGTTCATCATTGCCCTGCTGTCACCTAGTGACGAGGAGCTCACCGCCTGGGCCCACCAGCACAACCTCGAGGCCGGGGACCTGAGCGGCCTGCTGGCCTTGCCACAGGTGGCGACCGCCTTCGAACAGGTGGTTGCGGAAGTCAATGCTGACCTGGCCCGCTACGAACAGATCAGGAAGTTCGCCGTACTGCCGCGGACGTTGACCATCGAGGAGGGAGACCTGACGCCAACAATGAAGATCAAGCGCCGGGTCGTCGAAAATGAGTTCGCCGACCTGATCAACGAGCTGTACGGCGGTGCCGCGGTGGAGTAACTCACCTGCGTCTGACTGCTTCGCACCGAACGGGAAACACATCCCGCCAACGAGAGACCAAGAGGAAGCAGGTAGGAGGGCGTCGACAAGCCTAACGGCAAGTAAGCGAGTATCTTGCTGGCGGTGTCACGGTCGCTGCGATCCACGGGCAGAGCTGGGCCCGCCAACAAGACAGCCGCCGAGAGGCACGGTAGAATCGCGCTGGGCTCCGCCCAACGGGAGGGAAGATGAGCACCTCCGGCCGCTACGCTGCAACAAACAAGGTCCGGTTCGTGACTGCCGCCTCGCTGTTTGACGGCCACGATGCCGCGATCAACGTCATGCGTCGGATCCTGCAGGCGCACGGCGCGGAGGTGATCCACCTGGGCCACAACCGCTCGGTCAAGGACATCGTCGATGCCGCCGTTCAGGAGGATGTTCAGGCGATCGCCGTGTCTTCTTACCAGGGCGGCCACATGGAGTTCTTCACCTACATGCTCGACCTGCTGCGCGAGCGCGGTGCCGCGCACATCAAGGTGTTTGGCGGTGGCGGCGGCGTCATCATCCCGCGCGAGATCAAGGAGCTGGAGGAGTACGGCGTTGCCAAGATCTTCTCGCCCGAGGACGGCAGGCGGCTTGGTTTGGACGGCATGATCGATGCCATGATCAGAGAGGCAGACTTCGATCCCGCCGATCTCGATGGGTTCCGGCCGACCAACCTCACACCGACCAAGTGGCTCGAGATAGCCCGTGCCATCACACTGGTCGAGGAAGGGCGCGAGCTGTCCTTCCCGCCCGACAAGGAGCCGGTTCCGGTTTTGGGCCTGACCGGCACGGGCGGCTCAGGAAAATCCTCTCTCACCGATGAGCTTGTTCGCCGATTCCTGAATGACTTTCCGCAGCGCACGGTGGCCATTCTCTCGATCGACCCGACCAAGCGTAGGACTGGTGGTGCACTGCTCGGAGATCGCATCCGCATGAACACGCTCGGCTCGGAGCGCGTTTTCATGCGCTCGCTCGCCACTAGACAGGCGCACCGGGCGCTCTCGGCCAACATTCGGAGCTCAATCGCCGCCTGCCAGGCGGCTGGCTTCGACTTGGTCATCGTCGAGTCCTCTGGGATCGGCCAGGCCGACTCGGAGATCGTCGACATCGCGGACCTGTCGCTGTACGTCATGACGCCGGAATACGGCGCCGCCATGCAGCTCGAGAAGATCGACATGCTCGACTACGCCGACCTGGTGGCGATCAACAAATTCGACCGTCCCAAGGCGTTGGATGCATTGCGTGACGTGCGCAAGCAGTACCGCCGTTGCCACGGCCTACTGTCCGAGCCCGAGGATTCCCGTTTGCCGGTCTACGCTACGATCGCCAGCCAGTTTCACGATCGCGGCGTCAACGCCCTTTACGGCGGTCTGCTAGCCGCCCTGGCGGAACGCTTCGGCAGCCCTTGGGAGAGCGAATCCACCCAGGCCTCGCCGGCCGGCATGCCGGAGCGTAACCCCGTGATACCGGGGGAACGCACCGGCTACCTGCGCGAGATCGCTCGCTCAGTGCGAGGATACAAAGGATTGGCACGCGACCAGGTCAGGGTGGCCGACCGCCTTTACCAGCTGGTCGGAGCGCGAGCGATCCTGTGTGCGCGCAACGGCAGCGGCGAGCCGTCGGACCTGTGGCGACTGTTCGAGGAGATCACCGCCGGCGAGGCCTCGCACGAACCCCAGCTGGCCGACCTCGATGCGGAGATACGCCGCATCGCCCACGAGCTCGACTCCGACTCGCGCGAGCTACTGGCGGCATGGCCGGCGATACGCGAAGAGTATGCCGGCGAGGACTTCGTCTACACCGTTCGGGGCAAGCAGATCCGGGTCCCTCTGACCACCACCTCACTGTCCGGCACCCATGTTCCCAAGGTCCAGCTGCCGGTGAGTGAGAGCTGGGGTGAGGTGCTCCGCTACCTGTTGCTCGAGAACGTCCCCGGTGCTTTTCCGTACACTGCGGGGGTCTTCCCCATCAAGCGCACGACCGAGCTGCCGACTCGAATGTTCGCTGGCGAGGGCGGCCCCGAGCGTACCAACCGGCGCTTTCACCTGCTTGCCAACGGCCAGCCATCCGTCCGCCTGTCAACGGCCTTTGATTCGGTGACCCTTTACGGAGAGGACCCCGACACTCGTCCCGACATCTACGGCAAAGTCGGTGAGTCAGGCGTCTCAATCTGCACCGTCGAGGACATGGAACGGCTGTACGCCGGCTTCGACCTGTGCGCCCCCAACACGTCGGTTTCGATGACCATCAACGGGCCCGCACCGATGATCCTGGCCATGTTCTTCACCGCCGCCGCCCGCCAGCAGGCGCGCCGCCGACTGATTGAATCGGGTCGGCTCGAGGCGCCACCGGAGTCCGCCTTCCAGCCTGTTGTCAACGGCAAGGACTGGGAGGCCGTGGAGCCGCTTCTCGAGCCTGGCGAGTGGGAGCAGGTGCTGGCCCGGACCGTCGAGGTGGTGCGCGGTACCGTCCAGGCCGACATTCTCAAAGAGGACCAGGCGCAGAATACGTGCATCTTCTCGACCGAGTTCGCGCTCAGGATGATGGGCGACATCCAGCGCTACTTCGTCGACCACGGCGTCAACAACTTCTACTCCGTCTCGATCTCCGGCTACCACATTGCCGAGGCCGGCGCCAACCCCATCTCCCAGCTCGCGTTCACCCTCGCCAACGGCTTCACCTACGTCGAGTACTACCTTGCTCGCGGCATGCACATCGACGACTTCGCGCACAACCTGAGCTTCTTCTTCTCCAACGGCATGGACCCCGAGTACACGGTGATCGGCAGGGTCGCCCGCCGCATCTGGTCGACCGCCATCCGGCGTCGTTACAACGGCAATGAGCGCTCGCAAAAGCTCAAGTACCACATCCAGACCTCGGGCCGTTCGCTGCACGCGATGGAGATTGACTTCAACGACATCCGCACTACCCTGCAAGGCCTGCTGGCCATGGCTGACAACTGCAACTCGCTGCACACGAACGCGTACGACGAGGCCATCACCACGCCCACCGAGGAGTCGGTGAGGCGCGCCGTCGCCGTTCAGCTCATCAACGCACTGGAGTTCGGCCTGCTCAAGAACGAGAACCCGTGGCAGGGTTCGTATTTCATCGAGTGGTTGACCGATCTCGTGGAGGAGGCGGTGCTCGAGGAGTTCGAACGCCTTTCGGAGCGCGGCGACGTCCTCGGCGCCATGGAAACCATGTATCAGCGCTCGAAGATCCAGGAGGAGTCCCTCCACTACGAACGCCTCAAGCACACGGGCGACCACCCCATTGTGGGCGTCAACACGTTCCTCCGCGAGGGTCCCACGGAAGACGCCGAGGCGGATCAAATCCAGCTCACCCGGTCGACCAAAGATGAGAAGGACGCCCGGCTGGAACACCTCCGCGACTTCCACTCTCGTCACGCCGACCAGGCCTCGGAAGCCCTCTCCCGCCTCCAGCAGGTGGCCACCACGGGTGGCAATGTCTTTGAGGAGCTCCTCAAGACCGTGTCCTCCTGCTCACTCGGCCAGATCACACACGCACTCTATGAGGTCGGAGGCCAGTACCGCCGCTCGATGTAGCGGGGTTCGTCGCGTATTCCGCGTGCCTTTCGCGCGGCGACCAGCCAGGTCAGAAAGTAGGCTCGTCTCCCTCCACTGGCCATCCGCACAGCGAGTCGCTATCCTCGTGTAAACAACCGTAGGAGGTGAACGATGGCTGTGGTGAACATGAAGAGAGTGTGGCTCGGTGCGCTCTGTGGCGGGGTCGTGTGGATCATCTGGAGCGGGATCATCAACACGGCCATCTTGGGTGGGCACTACATGGTAGTTCAGGAGGCCGGGACGATGTTGAAGCAGCCGCGTTACGGTTTCTTCCTCCCCGCCTACTTCATCTCCCTGCTCCTCATTGCGTACGTGCTGGCGTGGCTCTACGCGGGAGTCCGGCAGACCTACGGCCCAGGGCCGGGAACGGCCCTCAAGCTCGGGGTGTTCGCCGGCTTTGCCATCGCCTTCCCCCTCAACTTCTCCACGGCGGCATGGTCGCCGATGGGCCGGATCTTCCCCCTCTGGTGGATGATCGAGCTGTGGGTGGGCGCCGTTCTGGCCACCTTGATAGCCGGCTGGATCTACAAGGACTAGGCGTCCGCGACGCCGATCGCTCCTCGCCAGTCGCACAGCGAACAGCGGTGTGAGAGAATCACCCCTTGCGGCCAAGTGGCCGCGAGGAGTCGACATGGAAACTCCGGTGACAATCGACCTCGATGGCTTCTGGACCTGGCTACTCGGTCATCCCAACTGCATCCTCCGAGCTGGAACCCCCGAGATAGTCCTCTACGACCACGAGGACCTGCACTGGCTCTTCTTCGAGGAGGGCCCGGACACGCTGCTCATCCAGGTAGTGCGAGGCAAGCATGCGGTCGGCGAGCTTTACATCAAGCGGGAAGAGGTCGCCTACGTTCAGCAGGGGCTGTCGGAACGCGACGACGAGTTCGTGTTCGATCTCATGAGCCCGGCGCAACCTGAGCCTTTCGCCGCCTACTTCATCGTCCTCGCCCACGACTTCGGCGAGGAAGCTGCTGAGGCCTCCGGCCGCATTCACTAGAAACATACAGAGAACGCAACCTGGAGCGCGCTGCAAGATTGGCGCCAGCCGCAAGCCTGCCGGCCCTCGAAGGCGCTCAGCAACGGATCGAGACCCTGGACTCGGACGCTACCTCAGGTCCGCCATCGGAAGGAACCTCGGCGGCTTGCTTACCCGGGTTGCCTGCTCGAAGGCAAACGCGAGCCGAATCAGCTTGGCCTCCATCCATGCCTTCCCGATGAAGGTAATGCCAACCGGCAATCCGAAAGAGTAGCCGGCCGGAACGGTCAGGCTGGGGTACCCCGAAACCGCAGCGGGAGTCGAGCTGGCGCCGAGGAAGTGGTCGCCGTTGATCAGGTCGATCGTCCACGGCGGGCTGCCGGTGGGCGCCACGATCGCATCCAGCCGGTGCTTGGCGAACACCGGGTCGAGGCCTTCCTTTCGCGACAGCCGCCGACAGAGGGCGAGCGCATCGCGATAAGCCTTGTCGGTCAGCGGCCCTTTGTTTTCGGCCTCTTCGAACAGCTCTTGCCCGAAGTACGGCATCTCCTGCTTCCGGTGCTTCTCGTTGTACGAGATCAGGTCCGCCAGCGTATGGACCGATGCACTCGGCCCGAGCTCGGCGAGGTACGCGTTGAGGTCCGCTTTGAACTCGTACAGCAAGACCTCCAGCTCGGGGTCGTCGAGCTCGCCGGTGTGAGGGATGTCGGAGGGATCGACGAGCACCGCCCCCGCCTCCTTCATCGCCTGGAGCGACTGCTCGATCACCGCGTCGGCCTCCGGGCTGTACCCGAAGAACGCCTTCCTCGCAACACCGATTCGGGCCCCCGCAAGCCCCCGCGGTTCGAACGCTCCGCCCAGGTCGAGCGGGTGGGTCGACGCGGCTTTCGTGGCGCCATCACGTGGGTCGAGGCCCGCCATCGCCTCCAGCAAGAGCGCTGCCTCGTCCACCGAACGTGCCATCGGTCCGGCCGTGTCCTGGGTGTGAGAAATCGGGATGATGCCGGAGCGTCCGATGCGGCCGACCGTTGGCTTGATTCCGACCAACGAGCATGCCGCCGACGGACACACGATGGAACCGTCCGTCTCTGTGCCAACCCCGACCGCCGCCAAGTTTGCCGCTATCGCAGCGCCGGTCCCCGAGCTCGAACCGCAGGGGCTGCGGTCGAGGGCGTAGGGGTTGAGGCACTGGCCGCCCCGCCCGCTCCAGCCGCTGGACGACTGGGTCGAGCGGAAGTTCGCCCACTCGCTGAGGTTGGTTTTGCCGAGGATCACGGCACCGGCCGCGCGCAGGCGCCGGGCGACGTGGGCGTCGCGCGGCGGCCGGGCGCCGACCAGAGCCAGCGAGCCGGCCGTGGTCTGCATGCGGTCTGCGGTCGCGATGTTGTCCTTGATGACAACCGGGATGCCGTGCAGAGGCCCCCGAATTCCCTTTTCCTTGCGCTCGCGGTCGAGCCTGTCGGCGATCACGAGCGCGTCCGGGTTGACCTCGATGATCGAACGTAGACTTGGCCCACCCGAGTCCAACGCATCGATCCGCTGCAGGTAGAGCTCGCACAGCCGCTTGGAGGTCACGCGGCCGTCTTCCATCCACCCCTGAAGCGTCAGGAGGCTGGCCCCATCGAGAGACGACACGGGCGGACCGAGCGGCCTCCCGGCTGCGTTGGGCGTCGCCCGGCCTCCCCATGCTGTCGCAGCCAGCCCGATTCCTGCTGCTGCGGCGGAGCCCACGAGGTCCCGCCTGGTCATCGTCCCCGCCTCCAAGCCACGATCTGTCCGATTCTTGCCCAAGACATCCTCCCTCTGCCGGCTGAGCCCCACTGCACACCCTGCCCCGTCCAGTATTGACAGCCCCATGATATCGCCGCTGTTGACCCACATTCCGTTCGGTGCTGGAGGAACTTCTCCCGCGCCCCAGCGCAGGGTGAGCGTCGGACCGACGTCAGGGGTGCCGCGGCACCCGCCGCTTGACCGCAGACCGCCATCAGGCGTAGGTTGTTGCTGGAGTGTCCGAGAAACATGGATGAAACGACGCTGGTGCTGCAGATGCGGTCGATCGAAGGGCGGTCCAGCGAGCTGCCCGCGCCGAGCGACTCGTTCGTGCTCGGCAGATCGTCGCGCGCCGACGTCACGATCCCCGACCGCTCGCTGTCGCGACAGCATGCCCTCCTCTCGCTCCAGAACGGCCAGTGGTTCGTCAAGGACCTCGGCTCGCGCAACGGCACCCTCCTCAACGGCGAGCCGGTGGGAGAGGTGGCGGAGCCGGTCAACAGCGGCGACGTTCTGTCCCTGGGCGGGAGCACGATCACCCTGAGAATCGGCGGTGACCGCCGGCGCGGGGGCGGAGCACCGTCACCCACTCCTGCGAGCTCGCTCTTCCGCTCAGCGCTCCAGGTACTTGAGGAGTCCTCGTCGGCCGAGCGCCTGGCAGCCTCCGCGAAGGAAGTCGAGCTGCGCCAGCTCACCCATCGCCTGGCCATCCTCAACGAGGTGCACCAGGCGCTCGCTCGCCCCATCGAGCTCGAGGAGCTGCTGTCCCTGATCCTGGACCGCGTGTTCGAGCACCTCAAGCCGGAGGAAGGCGCTATATTCCTGCGACAACCCGATGGTACCTTCCGCTGTGCCGTGCGCAGGCCTCGCCGGGATGATCAAGCACGAGACCTCTGTTCAAAAAACCTCATCGAGCAGGTTGTGGAGAAGGGTCAGGCGGCACTGGTGCCGGAGATCGAGGAGGACGAGCGGTTCCGGCAAGCGATGAGCCTGGCTGCGGCGAGGATTCGCAGCCTGGTGGCGGCCCCACTGCTCGAGCCCGAGGGCAGCCACGGCATGATCGTCCTCGCCTCGCGCCTGCACAGCCGCCGCTTCAGCGAGAGTGACATGGAGCTCCTGGTCTGCCTGGCGTCCGTTGCGGCTATGCGGATCCGCAACGTCATGCTCCTCCAGGAGGCGATCACCCGGAAGCGCCTGGAGCGCGACATCGAGCTGGCGCGCAGGATCCAGGTAAGCATCCTTCCTGACCGGATCCCGGAGCCGGCGGGTTACCGGATTCATGCCGGGAACATGCCCTCGCGCGGCGTTTCCGGCGACTTCTACAAGGTGGTCGAGCGCAACGGCGGGCGCGACCTGGTGCTGATGGTCGCCGACGTGTCCGGCAAGGGAATCGGCGCGTCGCTGCTCACCGGCTCGCTGGAAGCTCTGTCGGCTGCGCCCATCGTCAGCGGGGAGTCGCCCGACGAGATCTGCGCCACGTCCTCGCGGCTGCTGTTTGACAGGACGCCACCGGAGAAGTACGCGACCGTGTTTCTGGGCATCCTCGACACGGTGGACGGCACCCTCCACTACTGCAACGCGGGACACTCTCCCGGCATATGTGTGCGGGCGTCCGGAACCATCGAGTCGTTGAACTCGACGGGCCCGCCGGTCGGCCTCCTCCCGACGCCCGTATTCAAGTCCGAAACGACTCCCCTGAACCCAGGCGACACCCTCCTGTTGTACACCGACGGCATCACCGAGGCCGAAAACGGAGATGGGGAGGAGTACGGCGGCGAGCGGTTGGAGGCGGTGTGCCGACGCATGGTCGGGTCTTCACCGGAGGCTCTGGCGAATGGCATCGAGCAGGACCTCGGTGAGTACGTCGGCGACACACCGTTCGCGGATGACCGCACGGTGCTCATCGTCGGACGAGACGGGGTCTAGCAGCAGCGCTTTCCCGAGAGCCGTTCAGACAGCAGGACGAGCTCTGGCCGTCTTCCCTCCGGGCCGGTGCTAGAATCGATAAAGCACCCACAGCTCAGGAGACCTCGCACCGCTTCACGGTGCGCGAACGGCAGCGGAGGTGACGATGGCACGAGATCGCAATCGTACCGACAAACCCGGAAAGGGGGTCACGAGGCGCGGCTTCCTCGGCACGGTCGGCGCCGGCGCGGTGGCAGCCGTCACCGGCCTTCCCCGACCGGGCGAGGCCGTACCGGAGATCACCGAACCGAAGGGAATGGTCGAGACCGCACTCTCGATCAACGGGCGGATGCATCGGCTGCTGGTCGAGCCGCGCTGGACGCTGCTTTTCGTCCTGCGCGAGCAGATGGGCATCACCGGCACCAAAATAGGCTGCGCCCGCGGTGAGTGCGGTGCGTGCACGGTGCTCATGGATGGTTCGCCGCGCTACGCGTGCATGACGCTCGCGCTGGAGGCCCAGGGACACGAGATCACGACTGTCGAGGGCCTGATGGACGGTGAGGAGTTGGGCGACGTTCAGCAGGCGTTTGTCGAAGAGGACGCCTTTCAGTGCGGTTACTGCACGGCCGGCCAGGTCGTTGCGGCCCAAGGCCTGCTGGCCGCCAACCCCTCACCCACCGTCGACGAGATCCGGGCCGGTATGGCCGGCAACCTGTGCCGTTGCGGCGCCTACGTCCACATCTTTCGCGCCGTCGAACGTGCCGCCAAGGGCCGCGGTAAGGGAGGTGGCCGATGACCCGCCGTGACTCATACTGGGCGGAAGGCCCGCTGCCCGAAACACCCTCGCCACAGTCCTCTCCGGCGCCCTGGGGCACGACTCGCGTCGTCGGCACGAGACGTCCGCGGATCGACGCCTATGAGCGGGTTAGCGGGACGGCAGTCTACCCGTCCGATGTCGTCCTCCCAGGCATGCTGTACGGGGCGATCCTACGGTGCCCGCACGCACATGCTCTGGTCAAACGGGTCGACGCCAGTCGCGCCGAGGGTATGCCCGGCGTACGGGCGGTGATGACCGGGCGCTCCAAGGTCGCCGACCTCGATTGGCCCTACAGCCGGCGTGACCACAGCAAGCTGTTCGACCCCCACTGCCGTCACGAGGGTGAGGCGGTGGCGGCGGTCGCGGCGGACACGCCGCAGCAGGCGGCGGACGCCCTGCGCGCGATCCAGGTTGACTACGAGGTGCTGCCGTTCGTCGCCGATGAACGCGACGCCGTTGCCGCCGGCGCCCCGAAGATTCGCGACGGCGGCAACCTCGCCGGCGAGCCCGAGGTCTCCGAGCGGGGCGATGTCGCCAAGGGGTTCGCCGAGGCCGATGTCGTCCTCGAGCGGAGCTACCGCTGCGCCTACGAGATCCACGCTCCGATGGAATGCCACGGCTGCGTCGCCCGCTGGGACGGCAACCGGCTCACGGTGTGGGAGTCGACCCAGGGCGTATTCAGGATCCAGGCGACTTTGGCCGGGATGCTGCATCTCCCGTTGACCGATGTCCGTGTGATCGGTCACTACATGGGAGGCGGCTTCGGATCCAAGCTCCAGGCTGGCAAGTACACGGTGATTGCCTCCCTGCTGGCGCGCGTTACGGCGAGGCCGGTGAAGCTGTTTCTCTCCCGACAGGAAACCATGCTGTGCGTCGGCAACCGGCCCGGCGCCGAGATCCGGCTCAAGGCCGGGGTCAAGAAGGATGGAACGCTGACCGCCTTCGAGCTTTCCTCGTTGACCTCACCCGGCGCCTACGAGGTCGGCGCTGGGTTGCTGGACTGGCTGGCAAGGGACCTCTACACCTGTCCGAACGTCCGTACCGAGAGCCGCGTGGCGTTCATCAACGCCGGTCCCGCACGGCCGATGCGTGCGCCCGGCCACCCGCAAGGAGCCTGGGCTCTCGAGCAGATGATCGACGAGCTCGCCGAGGCAATCCAGATGGACCCGGTCGAGCTGCGCCTCCGCAACGTACCGAAGGTGAGTCAGGCCCGCGGCGGGAAGCCCTACACCTCGACCGGCCTTGCCCGCTGCCTCGAGGAAGGCGCCAAGGCGTTCGGCTGGAGCGAGGCGCGCAAGAAGCAGCAGCAGAACGGTCGCTACCGCCGCGGAGTCGGGTCCGCGGCCTGCCTGTGGATCGCCGGCGGCGGCGGGCCGCCATCGACCGTCATCGTCAAGCTGTTCGCCGACGGTAGCGTCAACCTCAACATGGGCGCCTCCGACATCGGCACCGGCACCAAGTCGGTCATGGCGATGGTGGTGTCCGAGGAGCTGGGCGTCAACCCTGACCAGATTCGCGTCGAGAACGCCGACACCGCGACCACGCAGTTCGCCACCCCGTCCGGCGGTTCCAAGACTGTCCCGACCGAGTCGCCAGCGGTTCGAGACGCCGCGATCGCGGTCAAGAAGCAGTTGCTGGCGCTGGTCGCGGAAGAGAAGGGCTGGGACCCGGCCGATCTCGAGCTCGACGGACAGGCAGTCGTGTCGCGAACCGACCCGCAGCGGCGGCTTCCCTTCGCCGAGATCAGCCGTCTGCAGCGTCAGAGGGTGATTGTCGGCGTCGGCTATCGCGGCCCGAACCCCGAGGACGCGGTTGTCAACCCCTTTGCAGCGCAGTTTTGCGAGGTCGAGGTCGACACCAACACCGGCGAGGTCCGTGTTCTCCGCTTCCTCGGGGCCCACGACAGCGGTCGGGTCCTCAACCGCCTGACCTACGATAATCAGGTGTTCGGCGGCATCACCATGGGGATCGGATTCGGGCTCACCGAGGAAAGGGTCCTGGACCGTCGCCAGACCGGCAAGATGCTCAACGCCAACCTGCACTCCTACCGGATGCCGACCGCCCTCGACGTTCCCGCTGACATGGTGTCGTTGCCGATCGAGCTGGGTGACACCGAGTGCAACACCACCGGCGCGAAGGGGCTCGGCGAGCCGGTCACCATCCCGACTGCGGCGGCGATCGCCAACGCCGTTCACGATGCTGTCGGAGTCCGCGTCACCGATACCCCCATCACGCCATCCCGACTGATCGGCCTCTTGGCCGTTGCGCACAAGGAGGGCTGAGCATGCTCCCGAAGTTCACCTACTCCCGTCCCGGGTCCTTGGTGCAAGTCGCAAACCTCGCCGCGCGGCCGGGGACGCGAGTGCACGCCGGCGGTACTGATCTTCTCGGCTGCCTGCGGGACGGCGTGTTCGGCGCCGAGTCGTTGGTCAGTCTGTCGGGCCTGAGCGACCTCAGAGGGGTGACACCCACGAGCGGAGGCGGCCTCCGGATCGGCGCGCTCACCACCATCGCCGAGATCGCCGCCAACGATGCTATTTCGGACCGGTATCCCGCTCTCGCCCAAGCCGCCGCATCGGTCGCCAGCCCACAACTGAGAAACCAGGGGACCATCGGCGGCAACCTCTGTCAGAAGCCCCGATGCTGGTACTACCGTGGAGACTTCCACTGCCTGCGCAAGGGTGGCGACACGTGCTACGCCTTCGACGGCGAGAACCAGTACCACTGCATCCTGGGGGGCGACGGCTGCTATATCGTTCACCCCTCCGACACCGCACCTGCGCTCGCCGCCCTCGGCGCCCGCGTCACCGCGGTCTCCGCCGGTGGACGCCGGACCATTGCGGTCGAGAAGCTTCATGTCCCACCCTCCACTGATCCGCAGCGGGAAACCGCTCTCGAGCCTGGCGAGATCCTCACTGAGGTGATCCTGCCGCCGCCTCCTTCCGGCCTGCGCTCGTCCTATCGCAAAATCCGCGAGCGCGCTTCGTGGGACTTCGCAGTGGTGGGCGTGGCCCTGGCACTGGTCTTCGACGGCCACACCGTGACTACGGCCAACATCTTCCTCTCGGGAGCTGCACCGGTACCGTGGCGGGCGCGGCAGGCCGAGGAAGTGCTCAACGGCTCCAATCTCGACGGCGCCACGGTCGAACGCGCCGCCCACGCCGCAGTGGCGGACGCCGAGCCGCTGGCACACAACGCCTACAAGGTGCCGTTGTTTGCCGGCCTCATCAAGGAGCAGCTCACGACCCTCGGCGGAGGCACATAGGAGCCCGAGCGCTAAGGAGAGGCTCTGAGCGCTGGGACGGGGAGTTGCCAGGAGTGAGGGAGCTGGAGAACCGGCCGAAGCAACGCCGGAACCCCCCCGATGCTGTCCTCTTGATCTTTACCTCCCTTCTTCTTTGTGTCCCTTTGACTCCGGGCTTGAGCCTTACATCTCCTCGCCGCTCTTCTCCCCTATTCCCTCCAAGACGGCCGAGCTATCATCGAGCACCGCCCGGCCGGGGGGGCAAGTCCTCCGGTTGGCGCGGCCATAGCCATGATCGAGACGTTCACCACCGCCTTTGCCAGCACCTTTCTGTCGGTGCTTGACATCTTCCTCGTCATCTTCGCGGCGGGACTGCTGGTCCGTTTCGAGGTTCTGCGCCAGGAGCACGTGACTGCGCTCTCAACGGCCACGGTCGACCTTTTCCTGCCCTGCCTGATCTTCTCCAAGGTACTGGCGAAGTTCGATCCCGGCTCCCTGCCGTTCTGGTGGGCTCTACCGCTCGCCGGCATCGCGATGTCCCTCCTGGCGCTCGGTCTGGCCGCCGCGAGCTTCGCGCGCGAGCTGCCCGCCAAGCGCAACATGCTGCCACTCTCCAGCATGCAGAACGCCGGCTACCTGGTGCTGCCCGTCGGGCTCGCCCTCTACCCATCGCAGTTCGACACCTTCGCGCTGTATTGCTTCCTCTTCATCCTCGGCTACAGCCCATTGCTGTGGAGCCTCGGCAAGCTGCTGGTAACGAGAAACGCCGGTGGCGGCACCGGGTGGCGCGGCCTGGTCACCGCCCCGCTGGTCGCCAACGTGGCGGGCGTCGCGGCGGCGTGGAGCGGAGCCGGCCGCAGCATCCCACAGCCTATCCTGCACGGCATCGATCTCGTGGGTCAGGCCGCGGTCCCCGTGGCGACCGTGGTTCTTGGTGCCGTGCTCGGCAGCATCCGACCGCGTCTCCGCGCCTACCTGGCCGATGCCGTGCGCGTGATCGGAGTGAAGCTCGTGGCCCTGCCCGCCCTCACAATCCTCGCCGTCCATGCTCTCGGCCTCGAGGCTACCCATCCCCTGCTCTCCCGCTTTCTCGTCATCGAGGCTTCAGCGGCGCCGGCAGCAGGGCTCATCCTGCAGGTGAGGAGCTGGGGCGGCGACGAGCGCAAGGTCGGCAGCCTGATGCTCGCGAGCTACATCTCCTGTTGCCTCACTCTTCCGCTATGGCTGGCTGTCTGGGAGCTCGTTATCCGGTAGCTGAGTGGCTGCGAAGGGCTGTCCAGAGAACCCGCGAGGAGAGCAGTAACGCCACGCCTACCGCGACGTAGAGCAGACCGACGACTCGCAGCGCGACGATCCCGCTCCGCAGCACCCTGCCGGTGCCTGCCATGATTGCCACGAGCAGCCACGATCGCCAGGAGAGAAAGCCACCGACACAGCGCCCGTCCCCACGGGTCTCGATCCGCAGGGCGATCTTGCGCGCGGCGCGATCGAGAACTGACAACGACTTGACGACGCCTGCGAGAACGGCCGCCGCAACAAGCAACTGCATCAGGAGAGTCGGCCTGCGCAGTGCCCAAAACGTGCCCAACACGGCAAGGACGGCCCCGACCACCGTCCACATCAGGCCGGCCAGCAACAGGTGCACGCGTGCCGGCGCCGCCGGCTTCAGCGTCTGGACCAATCCTTTCACGATCTCATTGTGCGTCGGCATGGGAATCGCGTCCAGGGTCTCGTCTCTGGTACCCTTGATTGCGCGCCATTCCTATAACACCGAGCGACACTCCCGATGTCGGGCCCTAGCCGATGGTGGCGCGCGCGGAATCGGGAAACGTCGTCGGCGTGCGGCAGGGAGGCCATGCCATGAGGTACGTCAAGGGACTGCTGCTGGGCGTTCTGGTGCTGGTGGCGCTGTTCATCGTCGTCGGGCTCTTCCTGCCGCGGATGGTGCACGTCGAGCGCTCGACGGTCATCGACGCACCACCCTGCACGGTCTTCGCACTCGTCAACAGCTTCAAGCGCTTCAACGAGTGGTCTCCGTGGGCAGCCCTCGACCCCAATGCCAAGCATGCCTTCACCGGGCCTTCGCAAGGAGTGGGCGCCAAGATGAGCTGGAGCTCGAACGACCGTCAGGTCGGCAGCGGCAGCCAGACCATCGTGACCAGCCAGCCGTTCAAGCTCGTCGAAACCAAGCTCGACTTCGGGCGGCAGGGTGTTGCAAACGGTTTCTACAAGGTCGCTGCGGTCGACAAGGGCACACGGTTGACCTGGGGCTTCGACACCGACCTCGGCTCCAACATCATCGCGCGCTACTTCGGCCTGCTGATGGACTCGATGGCCGGCAAGGACTTCGAGAAGGGCCTGGCCAAGATCAAGACCCTCGCGGAGGCACTGCCAAAGGGAGACTGGTCGGATCTCAAGATCGAGCTTGTCACGACTGAGTCGAAGACCGTTGTCGGGGTCGCTGGCCACTCCGGCCTCGACCCCGCCCAGATAGGTCGTGTACTCTCCGATGCCTTCAAGAAAGTGATGCGCTACGTGACCAGGAACGGCCTCGAGATGGCTGGCCCGCCCATCGCCATCACGACTTCCTGGGACGACAACGGTTACGGCTTCATTGCAGGCGTCCCCATAGCCGGATCGCGGGTCCCGAAGAGACGACGCGGCTCGCCGGTCGAGATTCATCAAACCTACGCCGGTGAGGCGGTCAAGGCGGTCCATGTCGGTTCCTACGCTTCGATGCACCCTACCTACGAAAAGATCATCTCCTACATGGCCGCCTACGGGCTCGAATCCAACGGAAGCTCCTGGGAAGAGTATGTCTCCGACCCCATCAGGACACCCGAAGCCGAGCTGGTCACCAACGTGTTCTTTCCTGTGAAGTGAGTGGCAGCGGCAGGTGCTTCTCAGTCCGGTCGCCACCGACACCCGCAGACGCTTTACACTCCGCCTCGGGGTCGCTAGACTCCGGCGGGACGGAAGACCTACTGCTGATACGTCTTCTCAGAAACTGGAGGGATCATGAGCGTTGGGATCGTTGGTTACGGCGCCTTCATCCCCCGCCGGCGGATCAAGCTCGAGGAGATCGCCAAGGTCTGGGGGGCCGATGCGGCCTCCTACCGCCGCGGCCTGCAGCTCCACGAGAAGTCCGTGCCCGGCAAGGATGAGGACACGATCACGATGTCCGTCGAGGCCGCGCGCAGAGCGCTGGTCCGTGCCGGGGATCTCGACCCGGCTGCCATCGGTGCGGTGTACGTCGGCTCGGAGTCGCACCCCTACGCCGTCAAGCCGTCAGGGACGGTGGTTGCCGAAGCCCTGGGGATCACACCGCAGGTTCACGTCGCAGACCTCGAGTTCGCCTGCAAGGCGGGCACCGAGGGGATGTTCCTGGCGCAAGCGCTGGTCAAAGCCGGCGAGGTCGAGTACGCGCTGGGCATCGGCGCCGACACCTCCCAAGGAGCTCCCGGCGACGCGCTCGAGTACTCGGCGGCTGCCGGCGCGGCGGCATATCTCTTCGGAGGGGATTCCGACCGCATCCTGGCGGAGGTCGTGGCAACGTACTCCTGGACCACCGACACGCCGGACTTCTGGCGCCGGGCATACATGCACTACCCGCGTCACGGCAGCCGGTTCACCGGCGAGCCGGCCTACTTCCGGCACATCATGAGCTCCGCCCAGGGGATCATGGACAAGACCGGGCTCAAGCCGCAGGAGTTCGCACACGCGATCTTCCACCAACCCAACGGCAAGTTCCCGATCCGCGTCGGCAAGCGCCTCGGCTTCACCACGGCGCAGCTCGAGACCGGTTGGCTCTCGCCTTGGCTCGGCAACACCTATTCCGGAGCCTCGCCGATGGGCCTGACAGCGGTTCTCGACATCGCGCGGCCCGGAGACCTGGTCCTGATCACCTCTTTCGGTTCCGGCGCTGGTTCGGACTCATTCGTCCTCCGCGTCACCGAGCGGATCAGCGAGGTCCAAGACGTAGCGCCGATTACCAGAGTGCAGCTCGACAACGACAAGATCTACGTGGACTACGGCACCTACGCGAAGCTCCGCGGCAAGATCCGGATGGGCGAGTAGGAGGGCAGCATGCGTGAGGTAGCGATCATCGGAGTCGGGATGGTCGAGTGCGGCGAGTTGTGGGAGAAGTCCCTGCGCACGATATGGGCGGGGGCCGCCCTGGCCGCTCTCGAGGACGCCGGCGTCGACTCGGTGGACCACATCACGGTCGGATGCATGTCGCCGGGGCTGTTCGTAGGTCAGGAGCACCTCGCCTCCCTGCTCGCCGACGAGCTGGGCATGGCCGGTGTTGCCGCCACTCGTGTCGAATCCGCCTGTGCTTCCGGCGGCCTGGCGCTGCGCGCAGGCATCGCCGAGGTCGCGTCGGGGCTTGCCGACGTGGTGCTGGTGAGCGGCGTCGAGAAGATGACCGACGTCGACGGTGCGGATGCAACCTACGCGTTGGGGAGTGCCGCGGACCAGGAGTGGGAGGGTTTTCACGGCATTACCTTCCCGGGGCTCTACGCCATGATGGCGAGGGCCCACATGGCGCACCACGGCACCACCTCCCGACAGCTGGCCGCCGTGGCAGCGAAGAACCATGCCAACGGTCTGCTCAACCCGCACGCTCAGTTCCATCTCAAGGTCAGCATTGATGACGTCCTTGCCTCGACCATGGTTGCCGACCCGCTCCACCTACTCGACTGCTCACCAATCACCGACGGTGCCGCGGCCGTTCTCCTGATGCCACTTGCCCGGGCCAAGGACCTCGCCGGCCGGCGCCCGGTCGTCAGGGTCACGGGCTCCGGAATGGCGACCGACACCATCACGCTCGCCAACCGCGAGGACCTGGCCCGCCTGCGCGCCGTCGAGCTTGCCGGCGAGCGGGCCTACACGATGGCCGGCAAGGGGCCACGCGACATTCACGTTGCCGAGGTCCACGACTGTTTCACCATCGCAGAGATCATGGCCACCGAAGCGCTCGGGTTCTTTGCGGCCGGCGAGGGCGGTACTGCAGCCGAGGCTGGCAGCACCGCGCTCGGCGGCAAGCTACCGATCAACACCTCCGGCGGACTGAAGGCCAAGGGCCATCCGGTTGGAGCGACCGGGGTAGCGCAGGTTGTGGAAATCGTCACCCAGCTGCGCGGTGAGGCTGGTCAGCGGCAGGTCAGCGGCGCCACGGTTGGCCTCACTCAGAATATGGGAGGCTCCGGCGGCAGCTCGATCGTGCACATCATGGAGGTGGAGTGATGTTCTCACCCGCACGTTCCTGGCGTGAGTTCCCGCAGCGGTACCGTCTCGAAGCGGCGCGGTGCACGGTGTGCGGCAAGATCCACTACCCGCCGCGCCTGGTGTGCTCTGCTTGCCGCGGTCGCACGTTCGAGACCGTAGCGATGCCCCGCGAAGGCGCTGTCGTGACCTTCACGACCATCCACGTACCGCCGAAAGGGTTCACTGAGCAATCGCCGCTCGACATCGCCATCGTTGAGCTTGCGAACGGAGTGCGCGTCATGGTCCAGGTTGCGGACCTCCCCGAGGCGGACGAGCTGCGGATCGGCGATCCCGTGCGCCTCGAGTTCCGGCGCATCTGCGACGACGGGGAGGCCGGGCTGATCTTCTACGGGCACAAGGCGGTCCGCGCCCGCTGAAAAAGGCAACCGCTGGGACGCAGAGGAGGTCGGAATGTCGGAGAAGAAAGTCGTCATTGCCGGCGCGGTCCGAACACCCATCGGCGCCATCGGCGGGGGGCTCGCATCTCTGCAGGCCGAGGATCTCGCCACCCTGGCGATCTCGCGGCTCCTCGAGAGCGTGCGGCTCGCCCCGGAGCTGATCGAGTACACCTGCATGGGCTGGGTCATGCAGGACCCACGTTCCCCGAACGTCGCCCGCAACGCCGCCCTCAACGCCGGCATCCCATACACAGCGCCGGCGACCACGGTCCACGAGAACTGCGCCTCCGGCGCGGCGGCGATCCACAGCATCTCCCGGCGGATCCAGCTGGGTGAGTTGAGCCTCGGGCTGGCCGGTGGCGTCGAGTCGATGAGCAACGTCGCGCGCTACCTCTACCAGGGACGTACACGCGGCCAGCTGTACGGTGACATGAAGCTGGAAGACGGGCTCTTCGGTGCCCTCACGGATACCCACGTCGGGCGCGGCGAGCTGATGGGGCTGATGACCGAGCGCCTGGTCGAGCGCTACTCGGTCAGCCGTGAGGAGCAGGATGAGGTCGCCTACCGCTCGCACCACAACGCCCTCGCTGCGTGGAGCGGTGGCTACTTCGAGGACTACGTGGTGCCGGTCGAGGTGCCGGGTCGCAAAGGACAAACCCATACGGTCAGTCGCGATGAGGGGCCGCGCCCGGTGACACGTGAAGAGCTGGCGAACGCCAAACCGTACTTCAAGCCGGAAGGTGGCACGATCACGACCCTGAACGCCTCAACGGTCAACGATGCTGCCGCCGCCTTGGTGCTGGCAAGCGAGGAACGTGCGCGTGAGCTCGGCCTCGAGCCGCTGGCCGAGCTGCGGGCCTACGCCAACCTCGGCGTCGAGCGCGCCTACATGGGAGAGGGCGCTTTCAAGGTGCTCCCGCCCCTGCTCCGGCGCGCCGGTCTCGGGATCGCGGAGGTGGACCTCTTCGAGCTCAACGAGGCGTTCGCCGCCGTGCTGGCGGCGGCGTTCCACGACCTCCCGGATCTGCCGCCGGAGCACACCAACCAGTGGGGAAGCGGTGTGTCGCTCGGCCATCCTGTGGGCTGTACCGGCGCCCGTCAGGTCGTTGATATGGTCCACCAGCTCCGCCGCCGCGGCGCTCGTATCGGTCTCACGAGCCGTTGTGTCGGTGGTGGCATCGGCAGCGGCGAGATCCTGGCTGCGGTCTGACCCGGACCTTTACTCGCAAGCTGTCGCGACCGACGTCAGGAGGCCGACAGGTACTCGTTCATGCGGGAAAACGCCGCCGCGATGCTCGGCACCTCCCACAGCAGCGGCTGGAAGGTGGTAATCGGATACGGAGTTTTGGCGGCCTCCCACGGATCGAACGGCCGCACCTCCACGCTGCCCGAGAGCGCATGCTCCAGCTCCCCGAAGCTGGACAGGAGACCGGCTCCGTATGCGCGGAGCTGCCCTCGCTCTCGCACCATGCCGTACTCGACGGTGAACCAGTACAGGGTGGCCAGGCACTCCACCTGCTCGTCGGTAGCTCCCAAGGATCCCTGTCCGATGCGCTGCGACAGGTCGGCAAACTCCGGAATCGCCAGCATTGGGGCATGGCCCATCAGCTCGTGCACGATGTCGGGCTCGGGTGTGTAGTAGGGCTGGCTAGAGTGCCGGATGTACTGGGTGGCACAGAAGCTCCGGTTCGACAACGCGCTGAGAAAGTCGCGCGCACTGACCAGCCCGGCAACGGGCTGTAGCCCGAAACCGGTTCGCTCCTGAAGGAAGGCACTGACGTCGGCCAGCTGAGGAACGGCGTCCGGCTTGTAGGCCAGCGCGGCGAAGACAGCGTTGAACTCCCGGCACGCGTGCGATGGATAGAGCGCAGCCAGGCGTTCGAACACCTGTTTCCAGGTCTCGCACTCCACTGGCGTGTACTCGACCCGCGGTGGTGGGTCACCGCTCCGGTGCTGCGCAGCCAGCCGAGCGATCTCGTCTCGCCTCCGGCGATACTCCGGATCCCTGAATCCCGGATGATCTGAATCCAGCTCCACAAGGGGTGTATCCATCTGGCACCTCTCCCAAATGAGTCCGGGTCGCATGTTACCACTGCAAGGGTCCTGCGGTCCGAGCGACACCGTCTCGGGTAGAATCGTGGCAGCGCCGGAGGTGTCCACTGATGGACAGAGAGTCGGAACAGAAGCTCCTCGAGCTGGCTCTCGGCGAGGGGCTTCTGCGACGCGAGGACATCGAGGCCGCCGAACAAGCGCTCCTCGGGGCCGACCGGACCCTTCACCCCACTCGCTGGGGCTGGCGACTACAGCTGTTGATCGACCGTGGTGTGGTCAGCGAGCAGGCCATCGAGTCCCTGGCCTCCAGACCCGATGGAGCGTTCAGCGTCTCTATGTCGCGATTGTCCGCGCGTTCAGCCATAGGCGACACTCCGCCGCTTTCCAGCCTGGCGCGCAGTCTCCTGCCCTCCGAAGTCCCGGATGACTGGGACCGCTACCAGGTCGAGGCACTCCTCGGTGAGGGCGGCATGGGGCGCGTGTACCGTGCGTACGATCCACGGCTTGCACGCCGTGTCGCTCTCAAGTTCCTGCACAGCACCGACCCCGCGCTGGTTGAACGCTTCCTGCACGAGGCGCGCGCCCAGGCGAGCGTTGAGCACGACAACGTGTGTCCAATCTACGAGGTCGGCGATGTCGGCGGTCGACCGTTTATCGCCATGCAGTACATCCGTGGCGAAA
>JAJDNH010000065.1 GCA_022340775.1 Acidobacteriota bacterium | reverse complement strand
AGCCCGCGACTGGTCCTGCGGACTTGCGCGAGTACCAGTCGAACAGCCTCTGCCCGAGCCCGAGCACCGTCACGTCTCGCACAAGGATGGGCCCGATGGAGAGCTCCGGCAGGCGCATCAGCACGCCGTTGCGCTCGAACTTCTCTCCCCAGAAGTTGGCCGAGCCGAGGGCGCCGGTCACGTGGCGCCACGGCGGGTGCCGGGCCTGCCACGTGCTGGTGAGCTCCGTCGAGACCCAGGTGCCGGCCGAGCCGGCGTCGAGGCCGAGCGGCACCTGCCGGCCGTCGATCGTCGCCGAGATCATGAACAGGCCGGTCGTCGGGTTGACGCGGCACGGGACGGCGACCCCCCACGGCTTCAGGACCCCGGGCCGGGCGACGGTCAGGCGCCGCGCCGGGTAGTCGAGCACCACGTGATCGTGGCGCAGGGCGCTCGCGCCCACGTGCACCTCGGCCGGCACGCCCGGCATGATCAGGGCCCCGCGGCGGACGTAGGTCTCGATCCCCGTCATGTCGAGCGGCAGGCCGCCGATGCGAAGCGCGGGCGCCGGCGAGCTGGTCCTCACCGAGTGACGCGCCTTCGAGCCGCCGGCAGCAAAGCCGGACAGGTCGAGGCCGAGCTCGCGGGCGACCGGCTCGGTGACGATCAGAACCTCGGTTCCGGTGTCGACCCAGGCGCGCGCTCTCCTGATGGTGCCGTCCGGCCGCACCAGCTCGACGTCGACGATCATCCGGTTGTGGTCGAGGGTGAACGGCACCGTCACCTGGCGCAGAGCGTGCTGCCCGCCGGCTGATGCGGCGCTCGATCCCACGCCGAGCACCGCAGCGATCATCAGAACAGCGAGCTTTCCCGTGCGCGTCATGAGAGCACCCCTCCTTGTCCGGCATCGATGATCGTTCGGAGCTTTCACGGTAGATACGCGCCGGCGCCATCGGTGTTTGGGTTCAACGGTCGGCCCCTGTGCAATGGCTTCCCCTTGAACAGCTCCACAGGATGATGAGCGAGCCGGGAATTCGTCGCTACCCGGAGCATGCCGACTCGGCAAAACGGCGGATCGCCCTCCACGACTCGTGCGGCAGCACCTGAAGGACCAGGTGCGGGCCGGGAAGCAGCACCACCTCGGTGCCCGGCCTGACAGCCTTCACCGTGGCAAGGCTCCGCTTGCGGACCAGGCGGTCCTTCGAGCCGCGGAGGTAGAGCACGGGAACGCCCAGACGCTTGAAGGCCTCGCGAACGTCGACCGACAGCACGGCGCGCAGCCGGGCAGCCTTCACCTGTGGGCTGGACCTCAGGCTCGCCTCTCGGATCGGCTCCAGGAAGTGGGAGGCGTGCCGACGCCCGGTGAGGTAGTGCGCAGCCGTGAGCTTGGTCAGCCGGCGGGCCATGAGCCGCTCCCATGGAAGGCGCTGGAGGCCGGACCACGCGGGGCTGGTAATGAACGTGTTGACGAGGATGATCCCGCAGAGGCCGATCGGCCTGCTGTCGGCAAGGAGCACCGAAACCGGTCCCGAAAACGACTCGCCGAGGACGACGTAGGGGCCAGTCGCCGGCAGGCGCTGCCGGGCGAACTCCACATGGTCCGCGTACGACATCGGCTCCTCGGTCGGATAGCTCACCATGTCGACGGTGGCGTCGACAGGGGCGGCCGCAACGAACTCCGCGAACAGATCATCGGTGCCGTGCAGACCGGGGAGCAAGACGATGCGCATCTCCTGCCAGTGTACGCGAGGGAGAGAGCTCAGAGGCCGGCGTGCAGTGTTCCGGGGCGATGACCGGCCCGGTTCCCCAGCACGCTCACCGTAGGCGTAGGGACGCGATCCCCACGGCGAGCTTGCGGGTGTCGCGGCTGCGGTGAAGCTCGGCGGGCGAGACTGCGTCGGGCAGCTCGAGGACCAACGTGTTCTTTTCCCTCAGCGTGCCGGCGGGGATCTTCCAGTGCCACTCCCGGAACTCCCGATCGCGGCATTCGAAGAAGGCCAGGGTCGTGCCGTTGAGCTCGGCGCGCACGTGCTGCATGGAGTAGCACGAGCCCTTGACCACGAGCTCCGTCGCGCCGGCGGCGGCGCCCCGCGCCGAGAACAGCACCACGGCCTTGGTGCCGCGGCTCCAGCGGAAAGTGCGTTCGGGGCCGTACCAGCCGCTCCACAGGTAGCGGTCGGCGTCGTGGCTGCCGAGCCCGACCACGGCCCCGAGCGGCAGCGGCGGGTAGGTCCGGGCCACCGGACGCGCCTGCACCTCCACCACCGACATCCGGTCGACCCTGGCGATCTCGCGGCTCGGCCCGAGCGACAGCAGCCAGTCGCGTACCTGCTTCTCGCCTGCGGGGACGTCCGGCCGGTACCCGATGTTGGTGCACACCCAGATCGTGACCGGGCGGTCCTCCCGGAGACGCCGCTCGAGCTCCGCCCGGCTGGGGACCGGCATCCGCCGGTGCAGGTAGTAGTGGGCCACCCGGCGGTTCCAGCGCGGGTAGAAGTAGACCGCCTCGGGTGGGCCGTCGTGTCTCCAGACCTTCACGAAGCCCCGCATGCCCGCCTTCTCCAGGTAGCCGTACTGGAGGCCGGCGGCGCCGAGCTCGACAGCCACGACCGCCGCGATCAGGGTGATCGCCGCCACGCGGCGGGCCGAGGTTGTCGCGGCGACCGCAATCAGGGCGATGACCGGCGGCACCATCAGCTCGCTGAAGCGCGGATGGTAGAGGACGGGGTGGTAGAGGTCGCTGATCAGCAGCGCCAGGGCTGCGGGCGCGAGCGCCATCCAGGCGAGGAACGCTGCGCCGGTGCCGTGGCTCGGCGACGGACCGGCGTCCGACTCCCGGAGCCGGGCGCGGACGAGCAGGAGCCCGGCGGTCACCGCCAGGATGGCGGCCGAGGCCAGCTCGGCGGCCGGCCACCAGCGCGACGGCAGCCCCGGCCGTCCCCAGAAGATGTCGCGGGCGTACACGGCCCACGCGGTGGAAAGGGAGGCGGGAGGTATCCAGGACAGGATCCGGGAGGTGTAGAGCCCCGACCTGAGGCGATCGACGTAGAGCAGCCACGGCAGGAAGACGACCGCGACCGCGACCGCGCTCAGGCAGTACCGGCCGACGTCTTTCCACCTGCGGTGTGCGGCGAAGAAGGCGAGAGCGAAGAGCCCTTGCGCGAGCAGGATCGTGATCCCGATGTAGTGGGTGAGCAGCAGCAGGGCGGCGGCCACTGTGTACCCGAGCAGGAGCCACCGCCTCCCGACGGCGTTTCGCTCTGGCGTGGGCCGAAGCAGGTACCTCAGCAGGAGCAGACTGCTCAACGCGCCCAGCGCCGCAGCCTGCGCGTACATTCGGGTCTCCTGCGCGAAGTAGATGTCGAGCGGGTTGACAGCCGCCAGCAGGGCCGCGACCAGGAAGGCGGTCCTGCTGCGCGCGGCCTCTGAGGCGAGGGCGCCGATGAGGAGGATGCTGACGATGCTCCACAGCGTGCTGTAGCCGCGCAGGAGCCCCTCCGACGATCCGAACGCCGAGCGCCAGGCCAGAAGGCCGAGAAAGTACGCCGGCGGGTGCACGTCGCGGGCCACGGCGGACAGCGTCTGCGTCACGGTTCCGCTGGTGAAGTCGTACGCGAAGATCTCGTCGAGCCAGAACGGCTCCCTGGTGATGCCACCCAGCCGCAGCACGGCCGCCAGCGCGACGATCGCGAGCGTGATCGCAACCACCCAGCGGACACTGGTGGTGGGCCAGGACCACGGTGCTTGCGGCCCCTCGCGCGACGCCTCGCTGCCATCGATGGGGCCGCCCTCCTGTTCAACGCCTTCCGGCAGCGCGGATTCTCCGGGCGTCATGAAGGTGTTCATGTTTGGGAAACGAGCATATCCCATCCTCGTGATGGTGTCCCTCAGGTCTCCGAGTACGTGTCGCCAGAGGCACCGGCTGCCGGTGTCTCCCGCCGCGATGAGCCTCTGCAGAGGCTTACGGTGCCGGCGGCTTCTGCGTCTGCCCGCCGGGGGTCGGCGATGCGGCCGGTGCCGGCGTAGGCCGGATCAGGTTGCCCTGCGCGTCCATGAAGCCCTTGGCTTGCATTCGCTGCACCAGTACCTTCGCCATTTGCTCTCCCCACTTGCGGCCCGCGACCACGGCCTCCTGCTGGATCGCCCCCTGCTTAGCGACGAAGCGCTTGCCGACCGGCGACTCGTAGAACTTGATGAGCCCCTCGATCTCTTGGGCGGAGAAGTGGCTGCGGTAGATCGGCACCAGCGCCTCGATGAACTGGTCGAGGTCCGAGCGGATGAGGTCCAGCGCTTCATTCCAGAAGGTGTCGGGGATGCCCTTGGCGGCGTTCTTCAACTGGGCGATCATGCCCAGCGCGCCCTGGTACGCCTGCTGCTTGGCGCCCGAGATCTCGAGCAGGTGCCGGATTCGTGCGTCGTAAGCGTTCGGGGGCGGCTGTTGGGTGGTTTCCCGGGCGAGGACCTGTCCCGCGAGCAGGAGAACGACCAGTGCTGACAAACCGACGAGTCTCAAGCGCCACATCGTGACCTCCATGATCTTCAAGATACCGCGAGCTTGATCCGGATCAACGTCCGGATGTCCTCAAGGTCGCTCGGGGTGGCCACGGGGAGTTTGAACCCGGTTCCCTCGCCGTACCGCTTGGCGTTGGTGATGACCTCGACCACGGACGCGACCAGGTCGGCCCGGCGGGCCTTCTCCACCGCGCGGTCCCCCAGCACCAGCCCGACCAGGAACGAGCCGTGCTGAGGGATCAGGTAAGCGACCGTGCGTTTGCCGGCCTTCGCGCGCAGCCCCCAGCCGTACTTCTTGCCGGAGGAGCCCCACTCCCAAGCGTCGACGCCGGCTTCATCCGCCAGCCAGCCCCTGAGCAACTCCCACGGCTCGAGCGCAAGGTCCAGCACCGAGGCGACCTGCTGGCCGGTCGGCTGCTGCGACAGGTCGTCGAGTGCAGAGAGCGCCATCGGTCGGTCACATGAGGCCGGCGGCGGTGAGCAGACCGATCGCGAGGAACACGAGCCACGAGAAGTGCCGCATTCGCGCGCCGACTGCCGACAGCAGCGCGCTGACGAGGAACGTCGAGCTGACCGCGACGAGGATCGGTCTCGACGCCGGCGCCGCGTGCGGCGAGCCCGAAAGGGCGACCAGCACCCCCGCCATGCCGACCCAGGCAACCGTCGTGAGGTGCCAGGCGAAGCGGATGGTGTGCCTGGTGAAGCTCCTGGAGCCGCCGATCCGCGGCAGGTTCTCGAGGCGAAGCAGCCTCGACACGAGGTACCTCTCTCCGAGCCAGGAGTGGGCAACTCCGATGGCAACCGCCAGGAAGGCCGCGCTCGTGAGGACCAAGCTCATCGTTTCCACCTCGCCTTCAGGTACGCGCGTGTTTTTCCCTGAACCCGATCAGGCGCAGGTACCTCATTGGGTTCAGCTGTGCCGCCGTGAACAGGGCGGCAACGAGGAGGACGTAGACCGCGAGCGCCCAGTGTGATGGTGACCCCCCGCGTCCCCAGAAGACCAGCACCGCCATCGCCAGGGTGCGGTGAATGAACAGGTTGCCGCGCGCCGCCCCGGTTGCCTTGAGGGTCACGTCCGGCCGCCAGCGCAGCTCGCCGATCGTCTGCCCGGCGTGGCTTGTGACCGCGACAACCAGCGAGACCCACGTGCCGAGGCCGGCGAACACGGTGTGCAGAATGTCGCCGGCCTCGAGATCCAGCCGCCCGAACATCGCGGCCACGGTGACGATCGACGGCACTGCCAGGATGAAGAAGGTGACGCCGACCACGGCGGTCCACATGGGCACGGCCTTCCAGCCCGCCGCCTTGACGATCCTCGGCTCCCCTCGGCTGGTCACCACCAGCGCCACGACGCCGAGCCCCCAGATCGCCAGCAGGCCGTCGAGCCAGTAGAAGAACATCGGCGTCAGCGGCTCCCAGCCGAGGAGCCAGACGCCGACCACCGGAATCGCGTTGCCGACGACGATCTGTGCTGCCGTGAGCCGGTCGACCTTGCCGGCGCCCTTCGCCCGTGGCGCGTCATCGACTGCCGCCATCGCCACCTCTCCGGGCCACCCTCCCGGGGCGACCCTCCATCTCCGCCTTCCCCGCGAGTCGGGCACCACGATACACGAAGAGACCCAGGCGGGCTGTGTTTCTTCTTGCCATGTCGTCATGCCCGTCACGTGAGTGGCGAGCAGGCCGGAGTGTTGGCTCCGCGAAATGGATCTTCCTTTCCTTGGATCCGACGGCGTGGCTCGAGTAGGATGCGAGCGGGATCAGCGGGGCAAACTCTCCTGCGTCCGCCAGGCTCACACACCTGCGAACGGATTGGAAGCATGAGAAGAAGCACACGGACGGGCCGGTTGGCGCTGCTGGTGGCTGGCCTCGGTCTCGTCCTGGCATGTCCCAAGAAGGCCGAGCTGCCGGCGACCGTGGCAACACCGCCGGTCGCCTTGGCCTGGCGGGCCGACCTGCCCGTTTACGACCACATCGTCATCGTGGTCGAGGAGAACAAAGACTACGACGACATCATTGGCAATCCGGCTGCTCCCTACATCAACGGCGTCCTGAAGCGCGAGGGAGCCAACCTGACGCGGTTCTTCGCCGAGGAGCACTTCAGCGAAGGCAACTACTTCTGGCTCTTCTCGGGTGACAATCAGGGCGTCGGATTCACGGATCGGGTGCCGTCCGCGAGGAACCACCCCGGCTACCCCTTCGGGGCACCCAACCTGGGAGCGGCGCTGATCCGGAGCGGGCGCTCGTTCAAGGGCTACTCGGAGGACCTGCCGACAATCGGCTTCACCGGGTCACGCGATGGCCTGTACGCGCGCAAACACGTCCCGTGGATCAGCTTCGCCAACGTCCCGAACGGCAAGATTCCCTCCGAGTCTTCCAACCTCCGCTTCGCCGATTTTCCCTCGGGTCCCTCCCAGTACCACAACCTGCCGACGGTTGCGTTCGTCATTCCCAACATGGTTGACGACATGCATAACGGCAAGCTCCAGGAGAGCATCGCGGCCGGCGACCGCTGGCTACAGAAGAACATCGACCCCTACTACCAGTGGGCGAAGACCCACAACAGCCTGCTGATCCTGACCTTCGATGAGAGCGAAGACCGGCATCGCTACACGGGGTTGACGGATCCGGCGATCCGCCCTGACGTTCCGGACGCGTCAGGCCACGACCGGCGCTGGCGCCTCGATGTCCAGAACCGCATCGCCACGCTATTTGCCGGCGCGCACATCAAGGCCGGGGACTACCCCGAAGGCCCCGGCGTCACGCACGTGAACGTGCTGCGGACGATCGAGGCGATGTACGGCCTCCCCGCAGCGGGGCGCCAGCAGGCCGACGCGGTCCGCGCCGGCATCGGCGAGTCGCCCATCACGGATGTCTTTGTCCGCAGACCGTGATCCAGACGGCCCTGGGCGGTGCATCGGCCGATGCATACCGCGCACCGCGAGCTCATGTGCCAGCCCCTGATTGCGCCAGCTCAGCAGGCTGGCGCGGGCGACGGCGCCTTCCGGAACAGCCTCACCTCCGAGACGCCCACCAGGAACAACGACTGACGTCTCGGTCGTCCGAGA
>JAJDNH010000063.1 GCA_022340775.1 Acidobacteriota bacterium | reverse complement strand
ATGACGGCGGCGACCGCAGCCACCGCCAGTACCGCCCACCGCTCGCGCAGCTCGCGCAGCAGCACGATCGAGAACCCGCTCACGTGACACCCCCTTCGGCTGGTCCGCACAAGGCCAGGAAGATCTCCTCCAGGGACATTGACTCGACCGTGGCCTCACCCTCGGCGAGGTCGGGTCCAGGTACGGCGACACCGGTGACGACCAGCTCCTCGCGCCATCCGAGACGGCGTCGGCGTACGATCTCGCCGCCCCCGAGCGCCGCCGCGATGGCGGCAGGAGGCTCGGCATCGCCGCGGTGGCGGTAGGCCAGGCACCAGAAGCGCGTTTTCAGGGATTCCAGGTCGTCTTCCACCACCAGCGCGCCGCCGCGCAGGATGCCCACCCGGTCGGCGATCGCCTCGACCCCGGAGAGGTCGTTGCTGGCGAGCAGGACCGTTGTGCCGCGGTCCGCGAGGTCACCAACGAGCTCGGCCAGCAGCGCCCGCCGGGCCGCGGCGTCGAGACCGAGGGTGGGATCGTCGAGGATCAACACCTCGGGCTGCTGCGCCAGCGCCAGGCCGAGAACGAGCTGGCCGCGCTCGCCACGCGACAGGCGAGCAAACGGCACGTCGAGGGGGATGCCGGCGGAGCGCAGGCGAGCCCGCAGGCCGCCGCTGTCCCAGCGCTGGTAGAGCCGGGCGCCGAAGGCGTCGAGGTCGACGGCGGTCATCGCCGGGGGAGCGTCGGGAGTCTCGGGGACCACGCCGACGCGCGTCATCACGCGAGCGCGTTCCTTCCAGCTATCGTGGCCGAGCAGCGCGGCGCGGCCTGCCGTCGCCCGCTGCTGCCCGAGCAGGCAACGCACCAGCGAGCTCTTGCCGGCGCCGTTGCGCCCGAGCAGGGCGTAGACTTGGCCGGATTTCACCTCCAGGTCGACGCCCGCCACCGCCACGGTCCGGCCGTAGCGGACCTCGAGATGGCGTACCGAGATCGGAGACTCGTGCTTGAGATCAGGCATCGTGCTCCTCCACGGGTTGACCGTCTGAAGCCGGCCACAGGCTCTCGAGCGTCGCGACGGCTTCAGAGCGGGAGGCGCCGACCTCGACCGCCAGCGCCGCGTAGCGTGCGGCCCCCTCGGAGAGCAGCGCCCGGCGCTCGGCCGCCAGGGTGGCGGCGGGACGCTCGGCGACGAAGGTGCCTTCGCCACGGCGCACGGTGAGCACGCCGGCGTCGCCGAGACGCTGGTAGGCCTTGGCCACGGTGGCGGGGTTCACCGTCAGCTCGCGTGCCAGTTCCCGAACCGACGGCACCGGGTCTCCGGGCGCCAGGATCCCCGAGGCCACGAGCCTGCGCACCCCTGCTTCGATCTGCCGCCAGATCGGCGCCGCGGCGCTTGGGTCGACCCTCAATGCGGCCTGCATGCCGTCCTCCCGGTGGAACTTCGTTCATGGTGTATCACTGTGGTAGTACAGTATGTCTCTGGTGAGGCTCTGTCAACCTCTGAACCTTGAGAACCAGGATCCGGGATCCGGTAGAGTGACTGCTATTGAAGGTGCAGGCAGCGGAGCAGGGCCGCGTAGCGCGGGTCGGAGCGCAACGGGTCGAACTCGGGCCAGACCTTGATCGCGCGGAGAAGGCTCGCGCGCTCGGTACAGGCGCGGTCGAGCCACGTGAAAGCGCTGTCCTTGTCGCCCAGGCCGATGTAAACGCCGGCGACGTAGAACGCCGAGATGTACCGTTCCTTTCTGAGCTCGAGGAGCTTCTCCAGGACCGCGCGCGCCTCGGCGGTTTTGCCTGCCAGACCGTAGGCGTAGCCGACCGCGCTCAGGGTCGGTGGCGCACCGCCGGCCATCTGGTTCGCCTCGCGGAGCACCTCGAGACCCATGTCACGTTCCCCTCCGTGGAGGTAGGCCAGGCCGAGGCCGAGCCTCGCCTGGAGAAACGCCGGATCCATTGCCAGCGTGGCGCGGTAACGGTGGATCGCCAGCTCGTAGTCCTGCCGGTAGTAGGGGAGCAGGCCGCGGTCGGCACTGATGACAAGTGACAGCGGATCGAGCTGTTCGGCCACCCGGATCTCGCTCTCGGCTTGGTCGGCCATCCCGTCCTCAGCCAGCATCTCGGCCAGCCACTGGTGGGCGGTGGCGTATCCCGGGCTGAGCTCGATGGCGCGGCGCAGCTCGTGCTCGGCCCGCTCGCGCTTCCAGTCGTAGATCCAGAGGACGAGGCCGAGTGACGCGTGAGCCTCGGCCAGATCTGGGTCCAGCTCGAGCGCCTTGACGGCCGCACTGCGAGCCTTCGGCATCATGTCGACCGGGGCCGCGAGACCGTACTCCATCGACGCTTCGAGAGCGAAGCAGTCAGCCAGGCCGACGTAGGCGAGAGCGTATGAGGGGTCGAGGTCGATCGCTTTGCGGAAGCTGGCAATGGCCTCATCGAAGCCGGTCTCATCGCGCTTGTTCCAGAAGTGACGGCCCTTCAAGTAGAGGGTGTAGGCGCCGACGTTGCTGGTGGTGTGGGTTGCCAGGCGGGTGCGCTGGGCACCGGTGAGCCTGAGGCGCATCCCGCTCGCGATCTCGCTCGAGATCTCGCTCTGGACGGCGAAGATGTCGGTCAGGGGACTCTCGAGCCGTGCGCCCCAGAGGCGGCTGCCGTCCTTGACGTCCACCAGCTCGGTGTCGATCACAACGAGAGCACCGTGCCGCATTAGCTTGCCGGTCAGAACGGCCCGCACGCCGAGCACCCGGCCGATATGCTGCGGGTCAATGGCGGTGCCGCGGTAGCGCACCATGGTGCTGGCTGCGATCACGCGCAGGTTCGGCGCCCGGGCCATGGTCGCGGTGAGGGTGGCAGGGATGCCCTCGCTGAGGATCTCGGTGTCATTGCTCGTGTCACTGGCGACGAACGGCGTGATGGCGAGTGAGTCGATCGGATGCCTGCCCCACCCGATTCGGGGCCAAAGGGCCACGCCGACCAGAATCAGTGCCAGCGTCAGCACCCCTGTGATGATCCACCGGTCGCGCCGCCGCACAGTGACGATCGTCTGCTGAAGCCCGCTGAGCGAGACGCCCTCAACGTCACCGTCGGGTGGCGCTCTCGATGCCGCGTCCCCGGTTGCCGCTCTCTCGACGGGCGCCACCAATCGGTAGCCCCAACGCGGCGCCGAAGCAATGAAGGTAGGGTCCTTGGCGTGGTCGCCGAGCGCACGTCGCAGCAGCATGACTCTCTGCGTCAGGGCCTCGTCGTTGACGATCTCGTTCGGCCACACGAGCTCGATCAGCTCCTCCCGCCGCACGACCCCGGGAGCGTGGCGTACCAGCTCGACCAGGAGATCGAAGGTCTTCGGCGGGAGAGCAACGACCTCACCGTTGCGGGTGAGAAGGCACGCATCGACGTCGAGCACGAGGTCGCCGACGCGGTACAGCTCAGATCCGCTCGATCCGTTCATGGCTGTGCCTACTCGTACTTCTATTTTGCTCCCCGATCGAGCTTTGTGCAAGAGTCTCGAGGCCTCGGTGCCTGACAAACGCGCAGTCTCATCGTTATCGAGCCATCACCTGAACGTTGCTGCTCTGTCAGGACTCGGTACGGACCGCCACCGAGATTGGTGAGTGAACGATCGGCGGACTGTCCGTCGGCTGGGCGGGAGAGGAGGGCGGTGATGCACTCCAAGCAGACAGACCACGATGACATGGCTGCGACGAGGCTGATGAAGGCCGCGCTGTCGGTGGGGCTGGCGTTCTGCTGCGCCGGCTGTGCCGCCTGGATCCAGACAACCCAGATGACCTCGGCCGTGCCGGACCACGGCAGGGGCGAGCTGACGGTGCGGGTCTACGAGACAAGCTCCGACAAGAGAAGGGGCATTGAAACGCGGAAGAAGATCGTCAGCGAGCTCTACCGCACAGAGAACGGGAAGCAGCGGCTGGTCCGCGAGGCGACGTTGCCTCAGTGGTCGGCGAGCGATTTGCCGGCGGGCGAGTACGAGCTGCGAGTTGCCACCTGGCTGGACAGGGATGGTCACCGGCGGAGCCTGGCCGCGGCTCGGCACGCGAAGTTCGTGCTGCCAGCGGGCCGGCGGACAACCGCCGACGTGATCGTCTACGGATCCAGGAGCGGCTGGTACGTGCTGGGAGCTCTGGTTGGAGTAGCGATTGCCGTCGGGGCGAGCGCTGTGGAGGCCGGGTCTTGGTGATTCGGGGGCGCCGTCCTCGGCACTGGGCACCAGCACGGGACTGGGCTTGTGCCGACGAGACGACCGCCGCCGGATCCCGGCCCCCAACATGTCGGAACTGTGGCTGTGCGGAGACGCCGCAAGCCACGGAAAGGAGAGAGGATCATGAGTCAGCACGATGAACCCAGTGAGAGGTGGAGCATGTCTGCCGGGCGCAGGCGGACGAGGGGGCGGCGCGGCGCGACTCGCGGTATCGTCTTGGCAGTGGTGCTGATGGGTTGCCTCGGCTGGGCCGGCGGCGCGGCAGCGAGCTCTGGGGTGGTGACGTTGCTTCACGTCAACGACACCCACTCCTACCTCGACGCCTACGGTCCCAAGGATCCCTACCTCGACGGTACGGTGGGCGGGATGGCGAAGGCGGCGAGTGTGATCGCGGCGGAGAGGGCCGCCGCTCCCGATGCCCTCCTCCTCCACGCCGGTGACGTCTTCCAGGGCGATTTCTTCTTCAACGCGTACTTCGGCGTGCCCGAGCTGCAGCTCATGCAGCAGCTCGGCTTCGATGCCATGGCGGTCGGCAACCACGAGTTTGCCCTCGGACCGGACGTCCTGGCCGTGGCTCTCTCGGAGGGAGATGCGGACGGCGCGCTGCCGCTGCTGTCAGCGAACCTCGACATGAGCGGCTATCCCGTTCTCGAGAGCTGGATCCAGCCCAGCATCATGAAGGAGGTCGAGGGCGTCACCATCGGCATCTTCGGCATGACGACGCCCGACGATCCCCTGGAGATCCCGTCCCCGGTGGTCATCCTGGGCGCCGGTGACCCGACCACAGTGATGGGCATCGCCGGCCTGACGGCCGCCCAGCTCCGAGCAGCAGGCGCCGATGTGGTGATTTGCCTGTCGCACCTCGGGCTCACTTACGACCAGGCGCTGGCGGCAAACGTCCCCGGCATCGACATCATCGTCGGCGGCCACAGTCACGACGTCCTCGAGCAGCCGCTCCAGGTGACCAACCCGGAGGGCAAGACCACACTGATTCTCCAGGCCGGCGCACACTACCGCTACGTCGGCAGGCTGCGCTTCACGTTCGACGACGGTGCGGTGCACATGGTCGACTACACGCTGCTGCCGGTTGACAAGCACGTCGAGCCGCTGCCCTCGGTCCGGGCCGTCGTCGACCAGCTCAAGGACGGCATCGAGCAGATCTACGGTGACGTCTTCCACCTCGAGCTCGCGCGCGCGCCACAGGACATCGGCGTGAAACCCAGGCCGAAGTCGCCGTGGCGTGACAGCGGCATGGGGAACCTGGTCGCCGATGCCTACCGTGCCAAGACCGACACCGACATCGCGATCAAGCCGAACGGCTTGATGAGTGCCGGACTCTCCAAGGGGCCGGTCGTCGGCCGCGACCTCTTTCGGTGCCTGTCTTACGGCTATGATCCGGAGACGGGCCTCGGCTTCAGGCTCGTGACCTTCGACATCACCGGCGCTGAATTGGTCAAGACCCTGGAGATTACCCTGGTGTACTCCGACATCAACTACGACTTCTTCCTCGAGGTGTCGGGGATGAGCTTTGCGTATGACAGCAGACGGGATCCGGGCCAGCGAGTGCTTCTGGACTCGATCTTGATCGGTTCCCAACCCCTCGACCCGTTCGGTACCTACAGCGCAACCGTGGACGAGGCGACCGCGATGCTGGTCCCGATCATGGGTATCGATGTGACGAACGTGCAGCCCTGGCCGGATCTGGAATACAACGTCCTCAGTGAGTTCGTGCTCGAACACCCGCACCTTCTCTACGGCTCGCAGGGTAGGATTCGGGACGTGGCAGAACATGGTCGGCACAGGATGCGAAGGCCCTGGCCCCCGTTGCGCCATCCTCCGCACCTGACGAGACCGCGCTGGGAGGGGTCCGGTGGTCAGTGAAGGTGATCGTCGAGTCTGAAACCTAACCGTTGTACGACGGCAGTCACACGCGCCCCGCCGTCCTTCAGGGCGGCGGGGCGCACCTTCATCGTCAGCGTCCCATGGACCCGGTGAGAGTCAGCATAGTGCCAATGCCGGAGTAGCGGCGGTTGATCTGCGGGGGCCGCTGTGGCTACCATCGTTCCTGATGAGCCGCGACAGTCGAAACAAACGCGGGGCGCGTTGTGGGCGTCTGCGCCCTGACCGTGGAACTTGCGGCTGCTTCGATTCGCGGGACCGAGCTGGGTGGCAGAGCCGACGACCGGGACCCAGCGGTGAGTCACAGGTTCTGAGGAAGGGCGTGGCCGGAGCGCCGGAACGAGGGTCTGGATGAGGCGCAAGAACATCGTGCTGATCACGGTCGACTCCTTGCGCTACGACGCGCTGGGATGCGACGGAGCGGTCGGCATCTCCACGTCGAACATCGATCACCTGGCCGAACGGGGCGTGCTCCTGAGGCAGGCGGTGGCCAACGGTCCCCGTACCCAGTCGTCGTTCCCCGCGATCATGTGCTCGCTGTATCCGCTGGCTGCGGGCGAGCGGGAAGCGCTGCCGACGGAAGCCACGACGCTCGCGGAAGCACTTCGTGACGCCGGCTACAGGACGGCCGCGCTCAACCCATCCAACCCGTTCCTGACCCGAGAGAGCGGCTATGACCGTGGCTTTGGACTCTTCGTCGACTTCTGGGACGTCCACCCGCGACGTGGGCCGCATGCTGCCGCCGGCCGCTGGCGGAGCCTGAAGCGCGGCGTCCACGACGCGATGGGCCGGCGCGACCTCGGCTTTCTCATGCTGTTCCAGGCGGCGTTCCAGAAGGTAGGAGGCCAGTACCTGACGGGAGAGGTGATCGCCGACCAGGGGTTTGCCTGGGCCCGCGAGCAGGATGAACCCTTCTTCTTGTGGCTCCACTTCATGGACGTCCACTACCCGTACACGCCGCTGCCGGGCCGGTGGAGACGACGGGACCGGGTCCGCTGCATGGCCGCGATGGCCGGTTTCCTCGCGGGCCGGCGGCGGGGAGCTCTGCGAGCGCTGAGAAGCCTGTATGACAGCCGCGTCGAGCTGGTGGACAGGATCCTCGGGCGCCTGCTCCTGCGGATGAAGCACGCGCGGCTGGATGACAGGACCGTTGTGGTCGTGACCTCCGACCACGGGGAGCGCTTCCGCGAGCATGGAGGCCACGCCCACGGCCCCGACCTCTATGACGAGCTGCTGCGGATCCCTCTGATCGCTGCAGGTCCGGAGCTGCCGGCCGGATTGGAGCGTACGGAGCAGGTTTCCCTGATCGGCCTCGCGCCAACCCTGCTGGAGCTCGCCGAGGTGGCGGTACCGGACTGCTTCTCCGGCGGCAGCTTCCTCCCACTTCTCCAGGGGCGGTCGGGCGCCGGGGAGTCTCACGTCTTCAGCGAGGCCATGCACTCCGGTGGGCGGCAGAGCCGGGTCGGCGTGCCCGACCGGTACCGAGTCATGTCGTGCCGGACTCCCGACTGGAAGCTGATTCGCGATGAGCAGGGGCCCGCGGAGGAGCTGTACGATCTCGCTGCCGATCCTGGAGAGAAGGTGAACCTGATTGGTGAGCGTCCGAACGTGGCGGACGAGCTGCGGCGGGAGCTGGACCGGCATGCGGAAGAAGTGGCCCGAGACGCCTCACGGTTCAGCGGCCGGCGAGCGGCCGGAGTCGCCGCCGAAGACGATGAGGTGAGGCGGCGGCTGGCCGCCCTGGGATACCTGTGAGCCCGGAAGTTCGGGAGAGGAACGGCGCGCCGGGCGCGGGGGAGACCTCGACGCTGGCCGTCCGCGGCGCCTCGTGGACCGTCTTCGGGGTCGGGGCACAGCGGCTGGCCCAGACCATCGCGCTGCTGGTTCTGGCCAGGATTCTGGTGCCCGAGGACTTCGGGCTGGTTGCCCTGGCGACGCTGTTTCTGAGCTTCGCCCACCGGACCAAGTCGCTCGGGCTGCAGACTGCGCTGCTGCAGTTTCGCAGCGAGGTCGGCGCGGCGGCCGATGCCGCATTCCTGATCAACGGTGCGATCACGCTGGCCGTCCTGGTGCTCATCGTCGTTGTCTCCCCGCTGGTGTCTTCCTGGTTCGCCAATCCCAGGGCCGGCGCCGTGTTGGTGGTGATGTCGCTTCGCCTCATTCCTCAGGCGGCCGCGGCTGTTCCATCGGCGTTGGCGGCGAAGGCTCTGCGTTTCCGCAAGCTCGCGCTGATTACCCTGGTCGAGAGCGTGGTCGCCGCCGTGGTCGCGGTGGTGATGGCTGTTCGGGGGTTCGGCGTGTGGGCGCTGGTGGCCGGATCGGTGGGCGGGGCCACGGTGGCTGCGGTGCTGTGGTGGTGTCCACCCGAGTGGCGCCCGAGGTTCCGGCTGGACCGCGAAGCCTCCCGGCGGCTCGTCCACGAGGGCGTACGGATCTGGTCATCCGGGAACCTCGCCTTCTTCATCGACTCCGCCAACCGGCTCTTTATGGGTTGGTTTCTCGGCGTTGCCGTGCTCGGTCTGTATGACGTGGCCTCGCGGCTGGTGCATGCTCCGCTGCAGAGCCTGCTCGGGATCAACGATCGGGTGGCGCTGCCGGCCTTCTGTCGTGAGCAGCACGACCGACAGGTTTTGGGGGGCTGGCTCATCCGGCTGACGGAGTACCTCCTGCTGATCACGGCGCCGGCCGCGGGCATCCTGTTCTTCTTTGCAGATGTCCTGGTTCCGGTCCTCATCGGTTCCAGATGGTCGCCGGTGGTGGGCCCGGTACGCGCCCTCGCACCGTACGTTCTGGTCATGCCGCTGCTCTCGATGAGCGCCGTCTACATCGCCAGGGGGAAGACGGAGTTGCTGCTCCGCTTCACGGTGGCGCGGGCGGTGGTGACGGTCACGGCGCTGTTCGCGGCGTCGCACATCAGCCTGCTCGCGGTGTGTTTGGTGGAGTCTGGGTCAGCGGCCCTGTTCGTCCCCCTCAACCTCGCCCTGGTTGGCCGGATTCTGGGGCTCGGTTCGAGACGCCTGGCACGGGTCGTCGTCGTGCCGGCAGCAGGGCTGGGGGCGTTTGCGGTCGCTGCCATGGCGCTGCGGGCATCCGGAGCCGGCGCGGTTCTCGGGCCGGCGGCAGCGGCGGTGCTGTTCCCGCTGGTTGCATGCCTCGCGTTTGGTGCAGCCGTCCTGCTCCTGCAGCCGCGAATTCTGTCCGAGTGGCGACAGGTTCTGGCCGTGGTCCTCGGTCAGGAGCGGTTCGAGTAGCCGTTACGCTGGCAGGCGGCGAGGTGCTCGGCGTTCCAGGAGAAGCGCACGTCGAAACCGTCCCCCTTCAGGACCTCGACGGCGGCGTCGAGGTTCTGCTTGTAGACCGGGAACTGGGAGGTGACCTCGGCCGGGGCAGCGTAGCCGCCCGGCGCGGTGGAGGATGTCAGGGTCAGGATCACACCCCCCCCGAAGGAGTTGATCAAGCGCCGGTTGAAGTCGAACGACTCGCGAGTCTGCAACCACAGGATGCCGTCGAAAAGCAACCGGTCGAGCGCGATGTTGAGCTCGTACTCCTCATCGCTGACGTCGAACTGCCGTATGGCGCCCGACCTGACGAACCGTCCCTTGACCCGCGGCGAGCCGATGATCGAGAACCCGTGCCCGAACCTGTCCTTGAGGTAACGGTCGAAGAGGTAGAGGACCATCTCCTCTTTGCGCCATTCGGCCAGGCCTTTCAGGAAGGCGCCGGCCACGTGCTCGATCCCGGCGGCCCGGGCACGTTCGAAGGAGTCCACACGGTAGGCCTGGTTGCCCTTGGGGCCATACCTGGAGTGCAGGCGCCGGTACTGGGTCGTGTCGAACGTCTCGAGCCAGACCAGATAGCAGTTCAGTCCCGCGTCTCTGAGAACCCGAAAGGAGTCGGTGTCCACGGGAGGGATGTTGCTGGTGATCATCCCTCCGCCGTTGCCCCCGAGCGATGAGCGGAGAATCTGGAAGTACCGCGCCGCCCCCTTCAGGTCGAACCGCTGGTCGTCGAGATCGAACCCCTCGCAGTGGACATAGAGATCGGGATCCTGGCTGCTCACCAGCTCGATGCTCCGGTAGCCCAGCTCGATGAGAGCATCGACCTCCTTCTGGAAGCCGCTGGTCGACAGGCGTGTGCCTCCGCCCAACGAGAAGTCGCAGTATGCACAGGTGTTCTCGCAGATGCTGGAGAAGTACAGGGGAGGGAGGAGCAGCACCTGGTCGTCGTTGGGCCGACGCTGGCTGCGTGCGCGGTCCAGCACCACCTCGGCGTTCGCCGGGTCGGACAGGCCGTTGATCAGGGAGAAGATCTCATCCTGGGGAAGGGACTCCCCTGCCGCGGCCTTGTCGGCCAGCTCGGCTGTTCCCGCTCTCGAGAGGGGCGGCTCTGTTCCGACGACGGCCGCCCGCTCCAGGATCCCTGGCAACGACTCACTGAACATCGTGACTCCTGTGAGAGGAGATATTAGCAGAGCCTTGGCGGCCGTGAAACCGTTTAGGGGTGCATCCCTGCCGCGTGGCCGAGGGGTCGGCCCGGCATGGTGACGAGCATGCCGCGGGCTGCTACGCTCTCGAGGATGTCACAGGGTGGACAACCCGGCCTTCATTTGCGGTCTTCGGCTCGAGTCGGCACCGCGAATACCGTGCGGTGGCGACCGTGATGAACGGCGTCTGGGAGCTGCGGGCGCTGGCGGCGCGCCAGTGGTGGCCGCGGCCGGAGCTCGAAGAACTGCAGCTGCAGCGTCTCCGACGGCTGGTGAAGCACGCCGCCTCCGAGGTTCCGTTCTACCGGCGTTTGTATGCGGGTGCGGGCGTCGGGGTGCCGGAGATCACCTCGGTCGACGACCTCCGACGGCTCCCTGTCGTCCGTCGACAGGACATCCAGGCGCTGCCGGGCGAGGATCTGGTGGCTGGCGGCACCAACCTGGCGCGCTGTATCAGGACCAGGACCAGCGGCTCGACCGGGGTTCCCCTCGAGGTCCTCTCCTCACGCTCGGACCGATCCGTCTTCAACCCGTCTTTCTTCCGCGTCTACCTGGCTTGGGGGCTGCGCCCGTGGCATCGGCTGACCTACTTCCAGGCTCGTCCGGAGACCCTCAGGATCCGCTCGTGGTACGAGGGCTTGGGGATCTTCCGTCGCCAGATGCTGTTCTCGCTCGACGAGCCGGCACACTGGATCGAGGCCATCCGCACTTGGCGGCCGCACCTGATTCACGGCTACTCCTTGACCCTCAAGCTGCTGGCGGAGGCGGTCACGCGCGCCGGCGTGGACGACCTCAGGGTGCCCCTGGTGGTAAGCACCTCGGGGGTGCTCGACGAGGTGGGGCGCACGATGCTGAGGACCGCTCTCGGGGCTCAGGTGGTCGATATCTACGCCTCCGAGGAGGCCGGCTCAGTGATCGCGTGGGAGTGTCCCCGGTGCGAAGGCTACCACCTGTGCACCGACACCGTCGTCGCCGAGCTACTCAAGGACGGGCGGCCCGCCCGTCCGGGCGAGGATGCCGAGGTCGTGGTCACCAACCTCAGCAACTTCACGATGCCGCTGATCCGCTACGAGCAGGGGGACATCGTTCGGGTTTCCGACAGGACCCCGGTCTGCGGCCGCGGCTTTCCACTCATCGAGTCGGTGTGTGGCCGGGCCGGTGACTACGTGGTGCTGCCCTCCGGGCGTCGGCTGACGCCCCATCCGTTCTTTCTCGTGCTCGACCATGCCATGGGCGTGGGCTGTTGGCAGGTCGTGCAGGAAGCGATTGACCACATCGTGGTGCGGACGACGGTGGGAGCCGGCCTCGAGAGGGCCGACGTCGAGGGAATCCGTCGCGGTCTGGCAGAGCTCGTGGGGGATGGGGTGCGGATCGACGTCGCGGTGGTGGAGAACCTGCGCAAGAGCCCGGCGCACAAGCTGCGGTCGGTCGTTTCTCTGCTGCCGGAGTCGCCGATCCAGAGCGAGGCCTGACCCTGGCGTCGCCGCGAGCGATTATCGCTTCCGACAGGCTCTGACGGCCTCCGGCAGTGAGGCGATCCTGCGCTGGAGGAGGCATGCGACGGCCGGCGGCACCTCCCACCAACGAAAGCCGGCTGCCTTGCGATGCAGTAGGAGGCGAGTCCAGTCGAGGACCGCCCGCCCGAGGGTGGCCGCGACGACCCCGGGTACTCCGGCCCTGACGAAGTTGGACCATCGCAGCCCGGGGTCCAGCCTCCTCGCCTCGACGAAGCTCCTGCCGTAGCGCCGGGCCCGCGCGCGCAGCTCGGCGGCGGTCGCGGTCGGGTTGTGCCGAACCACGATCTCCGGCTGGTAGCGGAGGGTGGCGCCCAGCCTACGCAACCCCTCGCTGAGCAGGGTGTCGGCGTTCGGTCGCAGGCGGGGATCGAAGCGCACCTTCTCGAACAGCTCCTTCCGCAGGCCCATGCTGCACGTCGGCAGGGCCCTGACCTCACGTGCCTTGGGCCCCTGGTACTCGCCGAAGTCGGCGATTCCAATCAACCGTTGCCGAAACGTCCCGCGGTGGACAACCCTGCCCCCGACCACGAGCAGCGGATCCGTCCGCAGGTTGTCCGCCATGCCCTGCAGCCAGCCGGGCTCGGCCGTGCAGTCCGAGTCGATGAAGGCGACGATCTCACCGCGGGCCTCGTCCACGCCCCGGTTCCGTGCGACCTCCGCTCCCCGGTTGTCTCCGGTCACGAGGCGGACGGCGGGATGCTCCCGGCGCACCATGTCGGCCGTTCCGTCGGTGCTGCCGTCGTCCACGACGATGATTTCGGTGTTCCCGTCTGGGTCCCGCTGGCGGGAGACGGAGAGCAGGCACTCGTGCAAGCGCTCGCGGTCGTCATACGCGGCGATGACCACGCTGACCTGGACCGGCTCGTCCCGGGTGCCGTCGCTCATGATGACCTCGGCCCGGCGGCGTCGGAGGCTCGCGACGCCGCGTAGTCCTCGGCAATCAGCCGGCCGGCCCGCTCCGCCTGTGCATTGACCGCGGGCAGCGCCAGCTTCAGCCTTCCGCGCAACGACGCCTCCTCCCGGCGCAGGCGGTCGAACAGGTTCGACAACCGCTCGACAGTCAGGTTGTCGATGGAAACGGCGAGCTCCTCGAGCCCGAGCTGCTCCAGGATGCCGACCGTTTTCGGCTGGTAGGCGATGGCCAGCGAGGGAACGCCCATCGACAGCGCGAAGATGTTCGAGTGCATGCGGGTGCCCACGAACAGGTCCGTCTGGCCGCAGAGCCACTTGATCTGCCCGGCAGTGAGCTCCTGGTCGACCAGCCGTGCCGCCCGCGGGTGCCCGGCAAGGGCCAGGATCCGCCGCGCCACCAGGCGGTCGTCATCGTGCGCGGAGGGGACCGTGACCTGGGGGAGCAGCACGATCTCCGAGCCGTGGTCCTCGAGCAACCGTTTGAGAAACGAGGCCATGACTCGCTCGTACTCCTCCTGGCGGTCATCCTCCCTGAACCAGCGCCGCACGGTCATGCCGATCAGCAGTGCTCCCTCGCTGCGTTCGAGATCGGTCGGCGGGGGGAATGCTTGGAGCAGGAAAGCCGCGTCCGCAGCCTGGTGGATCGGTGTAGTGAGCTCCCAGCGTGCGAGCAGCTCGCTCGTCCATCGCTCCCGGGCCTCGATGAGCTGCACACGGCGCAACGCGTTCCGTACGATCCGCTGCTGGTAGCCGGCCGCGAACGGCCCGATGGACTGGGCGTACAGGTACACGGGTTTGCCGAGCACACGGCCGATCATGAAGCTGTGAAGGTGGACCAGCAGCATGACGTTGCCGTTGATCGTCGAGGTCGTGTAGAGGTACCCGCCGCCGGCTGCAATGATGAGATCGGCGGACGCATACGCCCGCATGAGAGAGCGGAACCCACCCGGCGCGGGCAGCTCCAGCCGGCAGCAGCGACGGAAGAGGGCCCATACGAGACTGGCGGGCAGCAGGATCGCCAGGAAGTAAAGGCACCGCAGCCTTCCGCCGCCGCGAATGGTGCCCATCAGGGAATGGAAGGAAGGGGCGACGGGCACCGGGTAGGCCGCCTGGTCGGCGGGGTGGTCGGCCGAGGAGATGACGATCTCGGCATCGCCGAGCTGGGGAGTGCGGCGCAGGCTCTCGAGCATGCCGAGGACGATCGCCGCGTCGCCCCGGTTGCGGGCGCTGTAGGCGTTGGTAATCAGGACGCGGCTCACGAGTCCGAACTGGACCGCCCCGGGCGCAGTCTCCGGAGCACCGCAGCTGCCAGCATTCTCGGCAGGTCCTTCTCGATCTCCCAGCGGGTGCGGGTGTACGGGGGACAGGCCGGGCACTTCCTGTGCTGCAGCTCGCGGCGCCGGTACATCAGGTTGTCGGGCTGGTAGTAGATGGCCCTGGGCGCGTTGTCGCGACAGTTTCCGATCGCCCGGCTGTGGGAGCAGTAGTAGAGGGTGCCGTCGTGCCCCAGGAGCAAACCGCCCATGGCGTAGTAGCAGGATAGACGGCGTGTTCCCCGGCCCTCGAGCACGTCGGCCAGCTCACGGTACTTGACCGCCGACGGGGCGCCCTGGGCCGGGTCGTCGGCAACCGAGCGCAGAAAGGCGAGGAGCTCTTCTCGGTGCTCGGGGCTCACGAAGGCGGTCTCCAGGCCGTCGGTGCGAAACCTGTCCCGCTGCTCACCGATGACGAAGCTGACGGGGATGCCGCGTTCGCCGGCCCACCGCGTGAGGTCGCGGACGCTCTCCAGGTTGTCCGCCAGCAGGACGCAGTTGAAGGAGAAGGTCAGACGTCCCTGGTTCCGCAGATCCTCGAGCAGCCGGACACCGCGTTCCATCTTGTCGAAAGCGCGGGGAACGCCGTAGATCCGCTCCAGGGTTGCGCCGACACCGTGCACCGAGACGGAGACGTCGAAGAGGACACCGGCCGCGTTGGCGAGATCGGCGAGCTCTGCCAGCCCGGCCTCCATCCGTGCGGGGATGAGACCGTTGGTGGTCAGGCTGAGGCGCTTGAGGCGTGGACAGTGCTCGAGGAAGGCTTCGAGAAGGAGGATCAGATCCTCGCGGAGGAAGGGCTCGCCGCCACTGATGCCCACGTACTCCATGCGCGAGAAGAGCGGATCAGCCAGGATCCGTGCGAGCTCGGCGGGGCTCAGGTCCTCTTCCGCGGTGTCGCCCTCCTTCCAGATTCCGCACATGACGCAGCGGGCGTTGCAGCGATGGGTCGACAGGTAGTGCATGGCCCGGGGGAGCGACGGAGTGCTGCGGAGCGGCTCCACGAAGGCGTGGCGCAGGTAGACGCCGGCGGCTTCGGCGGCCAGGGAGACCGTCGCCGTCAGGCTCCGGCGGGCGCTCATGCTCCGGCGGCCTCCCTCGCTGCCCGAGCTCGTCTCCGGGGAATGAGCTTCCCTGCGAACTTCTTGACCAGCATCGGGAACCCGACCCGCGGGGGAATGGCTATCAGGTGCGTGCCGATGTTGACCGAAACCATGTACATGACCTCGTAGAGACGGTTGGGAGGCAGCTTGATCAGGACCCGAACCAGGGGCTTGAGCCACGGAAACCAGATCAGCAGCGGGAAGAACTTGTGCAGGTTCTCGACCTGCCTCGCCTCCGCCCGGTCGGGGTGGCGGAGGGCGGTCGAGAACCCGAAGCCACCGTTCGTAAGCTGCTCGAGGTTGTCGTCGTGCAACAGGTCGAGGTTGTCGGCGATGTCGTGGATCTCGGTACCGGGGAGAGCCTGCAGGAGTGAGGCGGAGCTGTAGTTCGGCCGGGCCTCGAGATTGAGGTCGACGGTCTCCCAGTCCGCGGCCAGCGAGCCTCCGGGAATGGCCAGGATGTTGGCCGTGACCAGCTTGACACCGGCTCCGCGGATGATCTCGGCTGCGCTCAGGATGTGCTCCCGGGTCATCCGGCGCTTGAAGACCTCGTTGCGGAGCCGGTCGTTGCCGGCCTCGATGCCCATCATGATCCGGTGGCAGCCGGCCTGCTTGAGGTCCGCCACCATCTTGGCGCTGACCATGTTGGCGCGGACGAGGCAGGAGAACGGGAGGTCGATCTCCGCCCGGTATCGTTGCGAGAAATCGTGGATCCACTCCTCGGAGACCGTGAACACGTCGTCCATAAAGCGGATGAACCGGCAGCCTTCGGCCTTGAGGAGCCTGAGCTCTTGCATGACGTGGTCGACGCCGCGGCGCCGCACCACCTTTCCCAGGCCGGCGTACAGCTTGTGGTAGGCGTGGTTGTAGCAGTAGGTGCACGAGTACGGGCAGCCGCGACCGGTCATCACGATGGCGTGAATCGGCGGCTTGCGCGCCGCACGAAGAAAGACCTGGTGATCAGGGATCGGCAGCGTGTCGAGGTCTTCCACCAGCGGGCGGAGGGGGTTCTTGTGGACGGTCCCGTTCTGCTTGACCCAGAGGTTGCGGATCGAGGTGTAGTCGTCGCTGCGGCTCCTGGCCTCGACCAGCTCGACCATTGCGTGCTCGCCCTCGCCGACACAGACGACGTCGACCCCCTCCTCGTGGATGACCTCGGGGAAGTAGGTGGGGTGGGCGCCGCCGAATGTCGTGAGAACACCAGGGAACCGCTGTTTGACCCCGCGGGCGAGCTCGAGGTAGTGCGCGGCGAAGGCCGTCGTGCTGCTGAAGCCGACGACGGCGTCACTCTCGTTTTCGAGCCGCTCGCAGACGGCGTCCAGATCGGCAGCAACGACCTCGCTCCGGAACCCGCGCTCCTTCAGCAAGGCGGAGATCACCATGATTCCCGGATACTGGCTGTGCTCGAGCTCGAGCTGGTGGATGGGCCACAGCGTCAGCATGGCCTCTCCACGACGGCGCTCAGCCGGGTCACCAGGTATTCCCTAATCGTGCGCAGCCGAGTCAGGGGCGCTGCGAGGCCACCGGGAGTGTGCAGGCGCACCAGTGTCGGCTCGAGGGAAGCAGCGGGCAGTAGTTCCAGAAACCGGGCGATCGTCATCTTGTTCAAGCTCCACAGCTCGGGGATTGAGTCGGCCTCCATGATACACCGGGCGCGCGACGCGCTGGTCCGAATGCGGCCGCGTGCGACCTCTTCCCTGTGGATCTCGCGCCACAGGTTCAGGAGCTGTGTTTCCGGGCAGATGAGGTGTGCCCAGGGGATGCGCACGTGCTTCCAGAGGTGGGCGCCCCACGGCCCGAGGTAGGGCGGAAAGGTCACCAGAGCTTTGCCGCCCGGGGCCAGAACTCTTCGCACCTCCCCAAGAACGACCAGCGGCTGATCCAGGTGCTCGATGACGTCGAGGAGCAGGACCAGATCGAAAGAGCAATCCGGAAAAGGCAACCGCGCTCCGGACCCGAGGACGAAGCTGGCGCGCCCGGTGCCGCAGCTGAGCTCGAGAGTGCGGCCCCAGATGATCTTCTCGGGATCGGTGTCGACACCCACTGCTGCGGGGGACCCGGCCAGGGCCACCGCCACCGCCTTGTCTCCCATGCCGCAGCCGACGTCCAGGACGCGCAAGGACGCCAGGTCGTCCGCGGAGAACAGCCCCTCGAGGAAACGGACCCCCTGTCGCAGCCTGCGGTGCAGATAGCGCAGGGGCTCCCGCCTGTTCCACAGCTTCGGCGCCGGCAGGAACCACGAGATCGGCGGTGTGCAGCAGACGGTGTTCGCCAGGCGGCAGAGGTTCACTGCTGATCCCTGTGTGTGAGCAGAGACTGGTAGATCCCCTGCAAGCGTGAGGCGTGGATCTCGGGCGCGAAGCGAGAGCGGTGCAGGAGCCGGGCCCTTTCGCCGGCTGCCTCCGCGCGCCCGGGGACGCTGAACAGATCCAGGATCTTGGCCGCGAGGTCCGCGGCGTCTCCGCGGTCGAAGAGCGCACCGCTCACGCCGTCCTCGATGAGCTCGGGGAGCCCGCCGATCCGGGTGGCTACGACCGGCCGCCCCTGGGCCATGGCCTCGAGCACGGCGAGCGGGCAGTTCTCCATCCACAGCGTTGGCAGGACGACGACGTTGGTGTCCGCAAAGAGGTCGTTGAGCCGCTCAGCGGAGCAGCGGCCCAGGAAATGCACCCGACTCTCGAGCCCGAGCGTCCGGGCCAGCTGCTCGAGGTACGTGCGCTGCGATCCATCACCCGCCACCGTCAAGCGTGCGCGAGGGTGTTTTTCGAGGATGAGCGGCATCGCCTGCAAGAGGACGTGAACGCCCTTCTCTCGGCTCAGCCGTCCGGCGAACAGGATCGACGGAGGCGGCCCGGGGAGGGGCCCCTGCGGGCGATCGGGGGCCTTGGTGAAGTTGGGCAAGGTGACCACGTTCCGGGCGCCCAGACTGCGTCCCAACCAGGATGCGAGGTGGTCGGACGGCGAGATGAAAAGGTCGACCCAGGCTCGCAGCATCCGCCGGTGTCCTCCTACTTTGACCCAGCGGAGGTCGTTGTACGGAAGCGAGACCCAGCCTTCGGGCTCGCCTCGGCAGTTGGAGACCAGGCAGCGCGGCCCGAAGCCGGTTTCGCACGGAAGATCGGCTGTGGTGATCATCCACTTTCGCGGGCAGACGAGGTGGTAGTCGTGCACCGTCATCACGACCGGGATGCCGGCCCTGCGGGCCGCCAGCAAGGGGGCCGGGGAAAGCCGCATCCACAGGTTGTGGGCGTGCAGGATGTCCGGCTTTTCGGAGCGGATGCGGTTGGCTAGCGTCTTCCAGTGTCGCACGCTGAACCACCTGGACAGGACCCCCGCCAAGGGGCCGCCGTCACCCTGGCTGGAAAGCTCGCACTCGATGCCGCGGGGGCGCAGGTGCTCCCGCAGCTGGAGGAGGTAGCTCCCGACCCCGCTCATTCCCTGCAGGTCGTCGGTGAGGTGGAGGACCCTCACGGCCCGCTTCCCGGAGAGGAGTCTGAGAGGCGCTGAGCCTCGAGCAGCTCGCGAAAGATGTCGTCGAACCTGCTGGCGATCCGCTCCCAGCTGAAGGCCTGTGTCACCAGCTTTCGACCTTCCTCCGTAGTGCGGCGGCGCAGCTCCTCGTCGCCCAGAAGCCGGGTGCACTTCGCCGCCAGGTCCTGCGGGTCAGCCGGCGCGCACAGCAGCCCGGTAACTCCATCGCGGATGACGTCCGGGATCCCGCCGACACGCGACCCGACGACCGGCGTGCCGCTGGCGAGGGCCTCGAGCAGGGCGACGCCCAGCCCCTCCACCTTCTCCGACGGCAGGACGACGAGGTCTGCCGACGCCAGCCACACCGGAACCTCGGAGTGTGGAATCGGACCCACCAGCCGGACCCGGTCCTCGAGCCCGGCCTCGGCAACGGCGCGGCGGATGTTCGCCTCCTCGGGACCGAAGCCGATCAGAGCCAGCCGCGCCTGCGGGTGGGTGCGCGCGATCTCCGGCATGGCCCGAACCAGGTGACCGACACCCTTGTGACGGGAGAACCGTCCGATGAACAGGACCTGAGGCTGTCCACCCCCCATGCGCCTGCGGACCTCGACCGAGGCCAGGTGGGGACCGTACAGCGAGGGATGAATCCCCATGGGAACGATCTCGGTCCGAGCGTTGGCATCGATGTTGTGGACCCGGGTGCGGGTGCCCGCACTGTTCACCGTGCACACGCGGGCGCGCTCGAGGACGAACCGGTTGGCGGTCTGAAAGAGGAGGTTCTGGAGGAAGACGTCACTGCCGTGGGCGCTGACCACGAGGGGTCGGTTGCGGGCACCGGCGGCGAGGGCGCCCATCAGCCCGCTGCTGATGAGCCAGTGGCAGTGGACGAGGTCCGGCGACAGGCGACGGACCTCGCGGGCCACGGCGGCCGCCTGCGCCGCGAGGAAGAACGGCAGGTTGATCCATGCCATCCAGCTGCGACGCAGGTTGGGGAGGATGCCGCCGTTGTAGCAGAGGCGCTGCCGCGAGGGCGGGAGAAAGTACCTGAACCGGCGAACCTCGATGCCATCAACCGTTTCCTCGAGACGCGCTCCCGGGGCGTGGGGCAGGAGGGTCGTGATCCGGTGGCCCAATGAGGCGAGCCCCCGGTTGACCTCGAGCACGTAGGCGGGCTCGCTGTCCCCGGCGTGGCGGGGGTGGGTGGTGGCGATACTGAGAACCCTCATCGGGTTTCCGAAGCGTTCGCCGACGGACGATCAACCGCAGAGTGGGAGTCTGGGGCTTGCAGTGGATCGCAGGCCACGAACCCCACCTCCTCGAGCACGAACTTCCCGGTTGACGGCCGCAAGGTGAACCTCCACTGGTGGCCGTCTCGCCGCATCCAGAGCTCGACCAGGGCAGAGTCCGTACGGCCCGGGATGCCGGGCGGCAGCTCGATCACCTGATCCCAGCTATGCCCTCCCGCCGGCCGCACAGAAACAACTGGGGTGCCGTCGACCCGGACCTCGAAGTGGGGGCGCTGGCCCATGTCGGGAGGGACCCAAACACGGACGTGCAGGCAGCGCCGGTGTCCCGGCTTGAGGAGAACGCCGCTGACCGCGCGCGAGACCGCCGGCCATTCGGGGTTGTCTCCGAGTCCGGAGGCGAACGGGTACTCGTCATCTTTCGGCCTGTACACGGTGAGAAGCTCACTGGGATTCGAGGGCGCCGGGATGGGTCGGTACGGGAAGACCTCGTCGAGACGGTACAGGAAGAACTTCCCCGCCCGACTGACGAGCGTGTGGTCGCTACGCTCGAGGACATTCTCGACCTCCTCGGGCTGGTTGCCGTACAGGGCCGCGTCGACGACGAAGAAGGTGTTGATGAGGGGCTTCCTGTAGGAGGAGAGGGGAAACTGGTTGAAGTCTCTCAGCATCCTCCCCGTGAGCGCGGCCAGCACCGGTGCCTGGTACCAGCCGCGGGCGTACAGAACTACTGTGCGGTTGAGATGGCGGATCGTGTCCGCCATGGCGTCGGTGTCGACACGTTCCGCGGTCGGCTGCCGGTGAAGATCCATCTGGGAGAGGCCGTGCCAGAGAAAACTCCCCGTCCCGAGCACGAGGGCGGCTGTAAGGAGTACAACCGTCCACCACCATTGGTGGCGGCGCGCCCGAGACCGATCCGGCGTGCCGCCTCGTCGAACGAGAACAGCCATGCCCCACGTCAGGGCCACGGCCGCCACGATCTCCTGCAGGATCAGCCCGGGGAAGGCACGGCGCAACCAGGTGTGGCTGGTCGCCGAAAGGGTGAGCCACCAGAGGAGATTGAGGACCGCCGCCAAGGCCACCACCACGAGGGAGAAGGGGAGCGCCCGCTCGCTGTGCGATTCTCTCCACCGTCCTGTCAGGAGGGCGGCGAGCAGCAGCGTCGCGGCAACTAGGAACACCACAAGGGTCAGCTCGGGCAGCTGTGACTTGTCGACCAGGATCTCGAGATGGCCTTCCAGCTTGTGCGCTCCGTGCAGGGTGAACGGCATTCCGTACGAGCTCCCCTGGGCGAAGGCGCGCCGGGCCATGGTCGACCACCACTCTCCGTAGACCCGCGGGCCGAGGACTAACAGCTTGTACGCCTCGAACGGCACGTGAACCAGCACGAAACCGCCCAGCATCGAGCCCCAGTAGCGGACCGATGCCCGGCGGAGAAGCCACCGGTCGACGACGAAGGCGGCGCCCAGGGCGGCGACCGAGATCAGCATCATGATCTTCGTGAGCACGGCGAGGCCGAAGGCTGCGCCGATCACCAGCGCGATGCCTCTCCCCGCTCGCGAGCCCATGCGGTCGAGCAGGAGCAGACCGAGGATGAAGAACACGAGAGCCGGCACCTCTCCGTACAAGCGGAGGCCGAAGTCGAAGAGGCGCGGCGTTTGCAGAATGAGAACGGCTGCGAGCGCGGCCGCGGCCGGCCCAGCGTGGCGACCCGCATAGTAGGCGCCGAGCACGACCAGCAGCACAAGGTAGGCGAGGCTCGGGAGCTGAAGGACGGTCTCGCCGGGACCGAGAACCGCATAGACCATGGCTACCGGGAAAAGGAGGGTCGGCCCGGTTTGAACGCGGTGGTCGAAGTCGTGCAGGCCACGGTAGCGAGTGGCGTACCTCCCGTCTTCCACGAGGCTCAGCGCGACCTGGGCGTTCATGCCTCCGTCGAACGACAGCGCAGTGTTCCGGATCTGGATTGACCCGAGACCTGCTGCAACCGCGCCGGCCGTCAGGATGACGAGGAGCAGGACGAGGCCCCGCCTTCTCGACCGCTGGCCAGCATCCTTCCCGTGGTTCGCTGCGAGCTCGGGTGTCATGATGTGAGCGTCACGGATTATAGCAGCGGGCTCCAGACAGTCTTGCGGGAACGAACGGTGAGCAGGCGCCGCTGTGTTGCGTGTCCTCTCCTGGATGTCCGCGAAGAGTGTTGCGACGTCGGAAGGGCCGCGACGGCTACTGATCCGGGGGAACCGCGTCGTCGCCGGCCTCTGCACGGTTGCGGTACAGGCTGGGGTTGACCGCCCGAGTCATGCGCTCGGTGTCGAGCGGGAGGCCGACGAGCTCCCGCAGCCGTTGTGCAACCCCCTCGGGTTCGACAACCGCTTGGCGGTAGTCGACCTCGAGCACGGTGAAGCAGCTGCGGAGACTCAGGATCGTCCGGACCTTGACGAGGTGATCGACGTACTGCCGCCTCATCTCCCTTGGCGTAGCGCCGGCCGGCGCCCCCCGCCTCTCGAGCATGCGCGCCTGGGAGGCGAGAACCTCCTCGAGGTTGCGGTTCATGAACACGACCCGGTAGTCGAGGTCTTCGGGCAGGTACGGAAGGAGGTAGGAGATGACCTTGACGGCCTTGCCGCGGGCGCCCCGGAGCCAGGCAAGGTCGCCGGCTTCGGGCAGCCTCTTCGTGCTCTCGAGCTCGAAGTACCCTTCGGGGTTGTCCTCGTCGGCGCGCCGGACGCCATCCGTCAGAACCTCCATGCCCCCGGCCTGAAGCATTTTCATGGCCATCGAGGTTCCTGATCGCGGCAGGCCGCTGACGATGATGACCGGCCGTGATGCTGCTCGCGACGGGCGAGAGGTTGGCGGCGGCACCTCACGGGCTCGACGGCTCATCTGATCTCCCGGTTTCACCTTGTGTCGAGCTCATCCTATCAGGGGGCTCGGTTCTGACGTCTAGGTTTTCAGGTGGCATGGTCAGGGTGCGGTGGGCGACGTGGTATGGAAGGTTCAATCGCACCACGGGTTTGCATCAATGCCGGGAGCGGCCGCCCAAGACTGGGCGGGTGTTGTTCTCAGTCTCGGGCGTCTGTTGGTTAACGAGAACTACCCCCGGTGAGGACGAGGTATAGTGAGCCTGACGGCGGAGTTGTCCGTCAGGGCTCCAACGCAGAGAAGCACGAGTACCTTGCGTGAACGGCACCAGGCGGCGGCAGCCGGCCGCATGACTCGTGCCCGAATCAGTCGCTGAGCGGTCGCAAGGAGGTCCGAGATGAAGACGACGATGAGGCTCGCGATCCTGGGTGGAATCGTCCTCTACGCCACGGTGATACCAGCCGGAGCTCAGGTTCCGGGTGTGGGAGCACCGAACGCGGCTGTGGCGCCGGCCAACCCGTACACGCCGCCGGCCTGCGTGCCCGGGGTGCCGTTCGCGGACATCACGTGCACGACACCGTTCGATCCCTGGATCGAGCAGTTCGGAGCGGACGGCATCACGGCGGGGTGCGGCGGGGGAGACTTTTGCCCGGACGGCAACGTGACCCGTTCCCAGATGGCGGTGTTCGTGGAGAAGGCGATGCACGGGACCGCGTACTGGAGCCCGGGCGATACCGGGAGCGCCAATACGGCGGCCGGCGAGAGTGCGTTGGTGAACAACAGCCCAAACGCCTGGTACAACACGGCGATCGGATTCCAGGCGCTCTTCACGCAGAGCTTCACGTATGGCGGAACCTCCTACTACCCTGCCAACACGGCGGTCGGAGCGTTCGCGCTGTACAACAACCAGCCGGCCGAAGGAACCGGCGGGAACCTCGGTATCGTCAACACCGCCGTTGGTGCCAACAGCCTTTTCGACAACACCAACGGCTTAGCCAACACCGGCGTCGGTGTGGGCTCGGGCGACACCAACGCAACCGGCTCATGGAATACGTTCCTCGGGGCTTCGACAGGCGTGAGCACCGATGGCCTCGTCGATGTGACAGCGGTTGGATCCAATGCGGTGGTCGACGCGTCGTATCACGTTCGCGTCGGCGACGACCAGATAACGCAGATCGGCGGTCAGGTGGCCTGGTCGAACCTGTCGGACGAGCGGGCGAAGGAGGACATCCAGGACCTGGACCTCGGGCTCGACTTCGTAATGTCGCTGCGGCCGGTCTCGTTCCAGCTCATCAAAGGCAACGGGCGCACCGACATGGGGTTCATCGCGCAGGACATCGAGACACTGCTGGGCGACGGCTACAACGTGCTCGGGATCGGCCAGGACAAGGACCGCACCCTGTCGCTGCGCTACACGGACTTCATCGCGCCGATGGTCAAGGCGATCCAGCAGCAGCAGGCCGAGATCCAGGCGAGAGATCATCGCATCCAGCAGCTCGAGTCTGACGTTGCTGCCCTCAAGACCCAGATGCAGGCTCTGCTCGCTGAACATGCCCGGGGCGGAGCTGCGACCCGGAAGTAGCAAACCTCCGGGTGGTCGTCCCGATACGATCGACACATCCTGTTTGTGACCACCCCGCAGGCCGTCTCGGCTGACCGCCCGAGGAAGGGAGTTGGTAATTCGGCTACGGGTGTCGGTGGTGGTGGTGGAGGTGCGGTGCCCGAGGTCGAGGAATAACGGATCTGA